>NZ_CP070978.1:2104911-2405613 GCF_018417535.1 Burkholderia pyrrocinia
CCCCAAAGCTTGGATAACTGCTATTTTTTAATTCGCACTACTTATTAAAAGACGGTTTCTGTTTTTTTTATTCCCCCCTCTGTTCCGGTCGGACCCTCGGCCGGCGTCACGCCTGTCGCGGGCTCAAGATTGGCCGACGCGCAAGTCCCGCCGACGCGTTGCCGGCGTCGCTGTTGTGTCGCTGTTGTGCCGCTGTCGGATGTGCTTCGATTGCCGGACGGACCGGCCCTTGTCGGCCTGCCGGCGTGGCGTGTCAGGCCGGATAATCTCTGGAGCCGTGTGGCAGGACGATCCCGGTTTGCCGGAACGCGAGCCTTTGCCTGTCGTCGCGTTCCGGCCGGCCCGGTCGGGGTATCAGGTGCGGTTCTCGCCGTTGCGGCGGAAGCGGTCGAGTGCCACGGCCGCGATGATGACGAGGCCCTTGATGATGAATTGCCAGATGTCGGACACGCCGAGAATCACGAGGCCGTTGGAAAGTACGGCGATGATCAGTGCGCCGACGAGGGTGCCCCAGATAGAGCCCACGCCACCGACGAAGCTCGTTCCGCCGAGAATCACGGCAGCGATCGCGTCGAGCTCGTAGCCCTGCCCGATCTGCAGCCCGTTCGCCGCATAGAGTCGCGCGGCGGACATCACGCCGCCCAGGCCGGAAAGCAGGCCGGAGATCGCATAGACGAACAGCAGGATCAGACTGACCTTGATGCCCGACAGACGCGCGGCCGCCGGATTCCCGCCGAGCGCATAGATCCAGATGCCGAGCACCGTGCGACGCAGGATGAACCACGAAATCAGGATGACGGCCAGCGCGATGATCGCCAGTACCGGCACACCCAGCACGCTTGCGTTACCGATCCACGCGAAGCCCAGGTTCTGGTTCATCACGGTGCCGTCGTCGCCGAGCAAGCGTGCGAGCCCACGCACGGCGGTCAGCGAGCCAAGCGTGACGATGAACGCCGGCAACCGCAGATACGCGATCAGCAGACCGTTGACCACGCCGAGAAACGCACCGGTCAGCAGCCCGATCGGCAGCGCCAGCGCACCGAATGACGGACTGAGCGACGCCATCATCGCCGTCATCGCGGCGGTCGCCACGATCGAGCCGACTGACAGATCGATGCCGCCCGTCAAGATGACGAAGGTCATCCCGGCCGCGAGGACCGTATTGATCGCGGCCTGCTGTGAAACGATCGCGATGTTCTGGCCGGTGAAGAACGTGCCTTGCGTGGCGAAGTTGAATGCGACGCAGAGAATGATCAGCACGGGCAGCATGCCAATCGCGCCGATCAGCCTGCGAACCTGCACCTTGCGGGACGACATGCCGACGCCGTCGGTGAGCGTCTGGCTCGCCTTGGTAACGCCAAGGGTCGATTTATTCATGATTTGTCTCCGAAATCCATGCTTCATGCGGCATCCAGGGTTGCATCGGCGCCTGCCGCCAGGGCCATGATGCTTTCCTGCGTAATTGCTTCCTTATCGGGTCCGCCGACTTCACCGACGATCTGGCCCGCGCGCATCACAAGCGCACGATCGCAGACGCCGATGATTTCCGCGAGCTCGCTCGATATAACGACGACGCCGATACCCTGACGGGCGAGGTCGTCGATCAAGCGATAGATCTCCGATTTCGCGCCGATGTCAACGCCGCGCGTCGGCTCGTCGAGAATCAGGACCTTTGGGCCGATCTGCAGCCAGCGTGACAGCAGTACCTTCTGCTGGTTGCCGCCCGAGAGGCTACCTACATTCACCAGCGGGCTTGCCGCCCGCACGCGCAACTGCTGGAACGCCGACTTCGCACGGCTGCGGCCTTTCGCGAGATCGAGCAGACCGCCGAATCGCGAATCCGGCGCGATCACGCCGACGTTGATATTTTCGGCGCAGGACATGTCGAGGAAGAGACCAAGCGCCTTGCGGTCCTCGGTCAGATATGCGAGCCCGTGCCGGATCGCGTCTGCCGGCTGCCGGATGTCCAGTGCCTGGCCGTCGATGAAGACGCTTCCGCTCGTCTTGTCGTCGGCTCCGTAGATCAGACGGGCAAGTTCGGTGCGGCCGGAGCCGACCAGCCCGGCGATGCCCAGCACCTCGCCACGATGAACCTGGAAACTGCAAGGTTTGATCTTGTCGCCGTCCGAAATGTCCTTCGCCTCGAAGATCACAGGGCCGCGGCTGCCGCCGGCGTCGTGCTCCTTCATATAGAACGTCGATAGATCCCGGCCGACCATCATCTTGACGATCGTCTGAGCCGACAGCTCGGCACGATCGATCGTGCCCACATAGCGGCCGTCACGCAGTACCGAAACGCGGTCGGACAGGTCGTAGACCTCTTCCATCCGGTGGCTGATGTAGATGATCGCGATGCCTTCGGAGCGCAGTTGTCGGATCAGCGCGAACAACCGTTCGCTTTCTCGCGACGAAAGCGCCGTGGTCGGCTCGTCGAGCACCAGGATCCGCGATTTCGCGTGCAGCGCGCGGCCGATTTCAACCAGTTGTTGCTCCGCGATCGAGAGCGTACCGACGATCGTTCGGGCGCTGAACGGCACGTCCAGTCGCTCCAGCACCTCGCGACAGCCGGCGTACATCGCCTGACGATTCGCCATGCCACGGGATGCGAGCTCGCGGCCGAGATAGATGTTTTCGGCAACGGTGAGATTCGGCGCGAGGCTCAGTTCCTGATAGATGATCGAGACGCCATGCTGTTTCGCCTCCAGCGGATCGGCGATGCTGACCGGCTTGCCGTCGATCAGGATCTCGCTGCCCGTATCGGCCTGATACGCACCAGAGAGGATCTTCATCAGCGTGGATTTTCCGGCGCCGTTCTCTCCCATCAGGGCAAGAACCTCGCCGCCCCATGCGCACAGCTGGACGTTGTCGAGCGCCTTGGTGCCGACGAACGTCTTGCTGACGTTCCGCATCTCGAGCAGAGGGGTTCGGTTATCCGATGGCATGATGTCTCCTTTTTGTTGGGGGGCTGCCGCGCATCGGAACGTGCATGCGCGGCACCGGTGTCAGGCGATATGCACCGCCGATTACCTGCCTCAGTTGGCAGCCCAGCCCTTGTACGAAGCGATGTTCTCCGGCGTGACCAGTTTCGGGTCGAGGAGAACGACGGGCTTTGCCGGCGGTTTGCCCGTCTTCAGAATTTCGTTGCCGACATCGACCGCCTTCATCGCCATCGCGAACGGATTCTGCGCCACCGTGCCCTTGATCAGCGACGCCGACTTCAACGACGCCTCGACTTCAGGCGAACCGTCGACGCTGACGATCGAGAAGTCCTTGCGGTTCATCTGCTTGGCCGCCAGATCGGCGCCGACTGCCGTCTGGTCACAGACGGTGAACACGCCGTCGATCTTCGGGAAACGGGTCAGCAGCGACTGCATCACGGCAAGGCCGCCCTCACGGGTCGCTTTCGCGTTCTGATTGTCGGAGAGGATTTCGAACTTGCCCTTGCTCAGCACCTCCTTGCAGCCCTTGACACGGTCCTTGATGGACGACACGGACGGCCCGTTCAGGATCACGACCTTGCCTTTTCCGCCGAGTTTGTCGGACAGATACTGGCACGCCATCTCGCCGGCCTTGATGTTGTTGGTCTGGATGGTCGCCTTCGCGCCTTCCGCGGACACGTCGACCGCCACAACCGGAATGCCGGCCGCTTCCGCACGCTTGACTGCCGGCAGAATTGCCTGCGGATCGGCAGCGACCAGCATGATGAGGTCGACCTTCGCGGCGATGAAATTATCGATCTGGGAGAACTGCTTGTTCAGGTCGTAGTCGGACGCAACCGCCGTGACCCGGACGTTCGGATTGATCTGCTTGGCACGCTCGGTGGCACCCTTGACGATCGAGGTCTGGAACGGATCGCCCAGCGTGCTGACGGTGACGCCGAGCGAGGTCAGGTCCTTCGCCGACGCCGTGCCCGCCAACAGGCTCATCGCTGCCAAACTCACTGCGATTTTCTTGAACATCATTGTCTCCATTTCTGATTTGAAAGAATCTCTGCTACGTCACGTCCGTCCGCGTGACCCGATTCAGACTACTTACGTGCCGAATTCGAAGAGTCTTGATTTGCATGACGAAGTTTTTATGGCATATCCAACGAATCCACCGTGTCCGATAGATCAGCCATCTTGACGATGTTGGCCGGCCCCTGCCGATGTTCGATCTTCGACGCGGGGCCCGGCTTGGGTCCTCAACCAGTTCGATGTCGTGCGCTCATCGAGTGAGCGCGGTCCACGCCCCGCCCTTCTCGCTGGACCGGACGGCCGCATCGATCAACGCCATCGTATCCACGCCATCGGCGATGCCCGGAATGCCATCGAGATACGACTGATAGGGCAAGTCGAGACGTCGTGCGATCAGGGCCTTCGCGAAATCCGCGTACAGGTTTGCAAATGCCAGCGCGTAACCCTCGGGGTGGCCGGCCGTGAAGCGCGTGGCCGCGGCGGCGGCCGGCGAGACGCTGCTGTACCCGCGAGCCAGTCGCTGTGCCGGCCTGCCGGGAGGCTTGAACCAGAGTACTTCCGGTTCTTCCTGAACCCAGCTGAGGCTGCCTTTCTCGCCGAAGATCCGGAACGACAGGCCGTGATCGTTGCCGGTCGCAACGTAGCTGCCCCACAGGCGGCCACGCGCGCCGCCCTCGAAGCGAGCCGTCAGGTAGGCGTTGTCGTACACTTCGCGTCCCTCGGCGAACGTCGTCATTTCGGCAGACACTTCGTCGACCTGAAGGCCGGTGACGTACGACACGATATGGTGGGCGTGGGAGCCGACCTCGCCCAGCAACACGCCCTTGCCCATCGACGACTCGCGGAACCGCCAGTGGCGATCCGGGTTTTGCGGATCGACGACGAACCCGGCACACAGCTCGCCTTCGATGCACTGAATCTTGCCTAGTGCACCCGACGCCACCAGCGCGCGCGCTTCGCGCACCATCGGATAGCCGGTATAGCAGTGCGTGAGGAGGAACAGGCGGTCGTGTTTCCGAACGAGCGCATCAAGCCGCTGTGCCTCACCGAGATCGCGGCTCAGCGGCTTTTCGCAGATGACGTCGATGCCCTTTTCCAGGAATGCGCTCGCCACCTCGAAATGCAGTTGCGGCGGCGTTGCGATGACGACGGCATCAATCCGGTCCTCGCGTGCGGCCTCACGCTCCGCCATCACGCGAAAATCGGTGTAGATCCGGTCCTCGTCGATCAATTCGGCGCGTGCGGAAGCTTTCGCCACTTCGGGATCGACCGACATCGCGCCGGCCACCACGTCGTAATACCCGTCGACCCGCATAGCGACGAGATGGGTACGCCCGATGACGGAATCCTTACCGCCTCCAACCAGGCCTACTCGCAAGCGACGGCCGAATTGAGAAAGAAGATCGATAGACATGAGTTTCACCTGCTGCACGCCTTCGACAAACGCCAAAGGCTGTTGAAATGTGCCGGCCGTGCCGAGGAGCGAACGGCCAACGTCGATGGAAGTACCTTTTCTTCAGCGCCTCGATGCAGCCGCCACGCAGCGGAGACTACTGGGCGAGATAACCGCCGTCGATCACCAGTTCGCTACCCGTCATGAAGGACGACTCGTCGCTGGCAAGGAACAGTACGACGTTCGCGACTTCCTCCGGAGTACCCATCCGCCCCATGGGCGTCTTCGCGATGATCTCGGCATTCATGTCGTCGGACTGGCTCGTGACGAGAGGTGTCCGAATCAATCCCGGATGCACCGAGTTCACGCGGATGTTTTCGGGCGCATACGTGACGGCCGCGTTCTTGGTCATGTTGCGCACGCCGCCTTTTGCTGCGGCGTAGGCCGCGGCGCCGGCGACACCGACGATGCCCCACATCGACGAGAAGTTGATGATCGAACCCTTGCGCATCGCGCGCATCGACGGCAACACCGACTGAATACCGAGGAAGCTCCCGGTGAGATTGACAGCGAGCACGGTCTGCCAGCTCTCCAGATCGGTACCGTCCAGGGTTTCATAGCACCCGACGATGCCCGCGTTGTTGACCAGCACGTCGATGCGACCGTGCCTGGCGATCACCGATGCCACCACTCGCGACCAATCCTCGGGCGAGGACACATCCAGCTTTTCGACCTCGAAACCGTTCGACTCGCTCGCCGGCTTCACATCGGCCGCGATGACCGTCGCACCTTCGCGTGCAAAAATCTGCGCCACCGTCAGTCCGATGCCCTGTGCGGCACCGGTGATCAAAGCGACTTTTCCTTTCAGCCGGTCCAATTTCCATCTCCTTGATTGATATTTCACTACTCGTGCCATCGTCCCGCCGCCCTGTCGGAACGGCCGCCTCGTTCGGCATGCCCGCGGTCTTACCGAGGCATCGCGACGAGGATCTTGAGCTTCGCGCTCGCCTTGTCCAGCAACGCGTCGAAGCCGTCATGCTTCACGTCGGCCATACTGATTTCGGCATCAACCACTTTCTCGACGGGAAAGAGGCCACTGCGCATCATTTCGAAAATCCGCGGCCAGATCGTGATCGGATAGTTCAGCGAACCCTTGATCGTGATGTCCTTCACCGTCCAGCGGAACGGCTCGACCTCGACCTTGCCGCCCATCAGTCCAACCTGCACGATCGTTCCCTGCGGCTTTACCGCATCGACGCAGGCATTCAGCGCACGGCCGTTGCCGGAGCATTCGATCGCCGCGTCCACGCCGACCCCGTCCTCGGTCGCCTGACGAATGAACGCACCCACATCGCACTCGGCCGGGTCAAGCACGACAGCGCCGATACCGAGACCCTCAATGCGCCTGCGCCGATTGGCGTTCGGCTCGCTGACGAAGATCCGGGCGACACCGGCGGCGCGGCCCGCGAGCGCGGCCATCGCACCAATCGTGCCGCCACCTGTCACCAGCAGACTGCCGCCGGGCTGCACGCCGGAACGATCGACCGCGTGCACGCCGACCGCTGCCGGTTCGACGAGCGCGCCTTGTTGATCGGTGATGAACTCCGGCAGTCGGACCGCATTGCTCTCGTTCACGATCGCCAGCTCGGCCATTCCGCCCCACGGCCAGCTCAGGCCGATGACCGATGCCTGAGGCCCGAGGAACGGAACATTTCGTCGTCCAAAGTAGTCATCACGTGGGCCGGTCTGCGGTTGAATCGAAACGCGATCGCCGGCTACCAGCGTGCTCACGCCGTCACCGACCGACACGACACGGGCCGCGAACTCGTGGCCGAGAATCTGAGGAAGGGAAGCACTGCTGTAGGGGTTCGGCTCCGAGGAGGTCCACGTCGGGCCGTGGTCGTATTCGTGAAGATCGGAACCGCAAATTCCACAAAACGTGGGAGCAACCAGCACTTCTCCGAACCCGGGATTTCGAGGGGCATCGACGTCGTCGATTCGAAGATCATGCTTGCCGTGAAACCGGACTGCCTTCATCGAATGTCTCCTACCAAGCCTGCGAGGGCGAGATGGTTTGGCAACTGTTGTTTGTGCTGCAATGCTCAGTGGCCACAGACTATTCGAACGTGGGGTAAAGAAATATGCGCCTCCGTGAAATCATATTTCCGGTGGGCGGAAATATCCGTGACTCCATGATGGCGACCCCGGCTGTCCATCGGGATTTCCCCGAAAATCACGTCGTCATATCGACAGACGCGTTCCGGTCGCCGAAAGATTTCCTAACGAATGGCACGCCATTTGGCGGCGAGTTGACGACGCTCGGTCCACTCGATCAGGAACTCGGTGAATACCCTGATTTTTGCAGGCTGATAACGGCGGCTTTGATAGGCGAGATTGATGGTGAGGCGCGGCAATTGCCAGTCTTCGAGGATCGGCACCAGCCGGCCGGCCACGACGTCGTCGTGGATGATATAAAGCGGCTGTATCGCGATGCCCAGGCCGGCGCGTCCTGCGGCAACGATCACTTGCCCTTCGTTGGAATCCAGGACACTGGTGATCGGCACATCGCACGTTTCCTCGCCGCGCCGGAAGTGAAGAACGTACGGATCGACGGCCAGGTTGTAGACCAGCATTCGATGTTGATTCAGATCTTCCGGCCGGCCCGGGCGACCGTATTCGGTGAGATAGGCGGGCGATGCGGCCAAGATGCGATTGGTGTCGGCCAGCTTGCGGACCGTGATGCCTGAATCGCCTTCATGCTCGCGCGTGCGGATCGCGATATCGATCCCTGCCTCGATGAAGTCGGGGTAGCGGTTTGCCGCGATGACCTGGACCGATATGTTCGGATACCGGCGATTGAACTCGGTCAGAAACGGCGCGATGTGGAGCGTGGCGAACGAGACCGAACTCGTGACTCGCAGCACGCCGCTCGGTCGCAGCGTCGCCTCGCTCGCCGCGGCTTCGGCCTCGGCCATTTCGGAGAGGACGGCGACGCAACTCCGTTTGTAAGCTTGTCCCGCATCGGTCAACCACTGGCGACGCGTCGTCCTCTCGATGAGGCGCGCACCCAGACGCTCCTCGAGCGCGCTCAGCGTCCGGCTCGCCGCTGCGTTGGACATGCCGAGTTGCTCCGCAGCCTTCGACAAACTACCTAGTTCGGATGTCAATACAAATAATTCGATTTGCGACCAGCGATCCATTTTGTGCGATTAATCCACCTAGCGGAAATGTCATTTCACTATAGCGCATTTCTTTTCCGTTACGAGGCCATTACCCTGTCGTCTCATGCATAAGCGCACATTGGAGACGACAGGGATGCGCAACATCAACGAAGACACCATTACGCAGGCCGTACTTGCGTCAGTGGACAGTCGCTGCGACGCCAGGCTTCGCACGGTCATTACCAGCCTAGTGCAGCATCTTCATAGCTTCGCGCGTGACGTCAAGCTCACCGAAGCGGAATGGTTCAAGGCCATCCAGTTCCTTACCGAGGTCGGGCATATCACCGACGACAAGCGGCAGGAATTCATTCTGTTGTCCGACACCCTTGGCCTGTCCATGCTGGTGATGGCGCAGAACAACAAGAAGCCGGCCGAGTGTACGGAAGCCACCGTATTCGGCCCGTTCTACATCGAGGGTGCGCCCGAGTATGAAAATGGCGCCGACATCGCGAACGGCGCACGCGGCGAGCCGTGTTTCGTCAGCGGTCAGGTGCGCGGCCCGGACGGCACGCCGGTGGCGAACGCCCGGATCGATGTGTGGCAATCCGACGAAGACGGCTTTTACGACGTCCAGAAATCGTCCGACGATCCCGCTCAGCCCGCGCATCAGGCACGCGGCCGACTGCGCAGCGATGCGGACGGCCGCTTCCGATTCCGCTCGATCCTGGCCGAGGCCTACCCGATCCCGCATGACGGACCGGTGGGCCGGATGCTGGAGGCGCTGGGGCGGCACCCGTGGCGCCCGGCGCATCTGCATTTCATGATCAAGGCACCCGGCTACGAGACGCTGATCACCCACGTATTCCGTGACGGCGATCAGTACCTCGATTCGGACGCGGTGTTCGGGGTTCGCTCGACGCTGATCACCGACTGGATCAAGCATGACGCCGGTGTCGCGCCTGACGGCTCGATAGTTCAGGAGCCGTTTTACACGCTTGATTACGACTTCGTGCTCAACCCCGCGGAGGTTCCTGCATGATCCGGCATATCGTCATGTGGCGGCTCAGAGGTGAAACGCCCCACGAGCGCCAAGAAGCGCGGCGGCTCGTCAAGGAGAGCTTCGAGGGACTGCGGGGGCGGATCCCCGGCATGCGCAAGCTCGAGATCGGACTCGATTCGAGCGAGGTCGACTATGCATGCGATGTCGTCCTTGTCACGGAATTCGACTCCCAGACCGCTCTCGATGCATATGCAACGCACCCCGAGCACCTGCGGGTTCGAGCGCTACTGGGCGACATCAGGACGGCCCGCTTCCAGGTCGACTACAGCGTCGAGACGAACGCGTATCCCGAGCGACGCGCGTCCGCTGCCACCACCTCCTGAACCCGTGCACGAGCATATTCTCGGGCGCGTGTTCGACTACCGACACTTCAGACCCGTGGCCGAGCGGAGGAGCGTATGCATTTCACGGTCTATTGTCTTGACCACCGGGGGGCATTGCAGCAGCGCCCGGAACAATTCGACGCACACACAAGGCGTACCTGCAGCGCGTGCCAGTCAGCACGCTGATATCCGGCCCGCTGATGAACCAGGAACGCAACACGATGATCGGAAGTTTCTTTCTGTACGAGACCGACCGGATCGACGTGCTGCGGCGTTGTGTCGATGAAGACCCGTTCAACAAGGCGGGGGGAAAGTATCGAAATCCGCCCCTTCCTGAAGCGTGTCGACACATTGAGTCAGCCCGGCTGATCAACGTACGCGCCACGCGAGCCAGCCCGAGCGAAAACCCGCGACGGTGAATTTCTACCCATTGTCTTAATGCACGCGACCCCGACAGCGGTTTCGTGTGATTACTTTCCAAGTACTTTTCAAGGAACATCATGTCCGATCAGAACTCGCTGCGCTTCGTCACCCTCGTCGGCAGTCTGCGCCGCCTCTCGCTGCACGCCGCCGTTGCCGACTCTCTTCAGGAACTTGCGCCCGGCAATGTCCGGATCACCCGGTTGCCGTCGGTCGGCCTGCTTCCCCACTACGATGCTGACGTACAGGCAAAAGGCTTTCCGCAAACGGTGCTCGATCTCGGTAGCGCCATTGCCGAGGCCGACGGCGTCATCATCGTAACGCCTGAGTACAACTACTCGATTCCGGGCGCGCTCAAGAATGCGCTGGACTGGCTGTCGCGTCTTCCGACAACGCCGTTCGTGGGCAAACCCGTGGCGATCCAGTCGGCATCGCCCGGCATTTTCGGTGGTGCGCGCGTGCAATATCATCTGCGTCAGAGCCTGGTGTTCCTTGACTCGCAGGTGCTGAACAAGCCGGAAGTAATGATCGGCGGCGCCGCGAACAAGGTCGACGTCGAAGGCAAGACCATTTCGGACGCACCGACACGCGAGATCGTCTCGGCTCAGTTGAAGGCCTTTGCACTCTTTGCCGCGCAGCGCAAACTGCTGAACAAGTGATGCCGTAACGGTGGCAGGGCGAAGGCAGCACGGTTCGCCCTTCAGCTCCCCCATTCATAAAAAGGAGACGCGTTGATGAAGCTGCTGATTACAGGCGGTCATGTGATCACGATGGACCCGGTCATCGGCAATGGCCGTTTCGATATCCTGATCGAGAACGACCTGATCGTCGAAGTCGGGCCGCAGGTTCTGGCGCACGATGCGCAACGACTCGACGCCACCGGCTGCATCGTCATCCCGGGCCTCATCAACGCGCATATGCATACGTGGCAGACCGCATTGCGCGGAGTCACTGCAAACTGGACGTTACCGACGTATTTCCGAAGCGTTCATGCCGGGCTCGCAACGTTGTTCAACCCGGACGACCTGTTCATCGGCACCTTGGTCGGCGCGCTCAATCAACTGAATCTCGGAACGACGACGCTTGGCGACTGGTGTCACAACAATCCGACGCCCGAGCACACGGATCGCGCGATCGACGGGCTGCTCGAATCGGGGATCCGCGCGGTCTATTTTCATGGCTCGCCGAAGCCGGACCCCAAACCCGGTCAGAAGCACTTCAGCGAGATTCCGCATCCGCGCAGTGAAATCGAACGGCTGCTGAAGGACCGATTCACCCGGCGGGATGCGCTGGTCACGCTCGGGATGGCGATCCTCGGTCCGCACTACTCGACCTACGAAGTTTCGGAGCACGACTTCGAGCTCGCGGCGGAGTACGGGTTGATCGCCAGCATGCACTGCGCCGGACTCGAACCAAAGACACCGGATGGCTGGGAGCGCCTGGCCGAGCGCGGATTGCTCGGCCCGAGTACCAACATCGTCCACGGCAACAACCTGAGCGAGGCACAGCTTCGCATGATGATCGGCCGCGGCGTCACGTTCTCGGTCGCACCCGAGACGGAAATGACTCAAGGACACGGCCACCCGATCACGGGCCGCCTACGTGATGTCGGCGGCGCACCCTCGCTCGGCGTCGATCTCGAATCGGCGATTGCCGGCGACATGTTCACGGTCGCGCGTGTTGCGCTGGCATCGCAGCGCGCGCTGGACAATGCACAGGCCCGAACCGACAGCGGGCAACTGCCCGCTCACTCCACGATTTCCACCTCCGAGGCGCTCAGCTGGATCACGATTCGCGGTGCCGAGGCGCTCGGCCTACAGGATCGTGTCGGCTCCCTCACGCCGGGCAAGCAGGCGGATATCGTTTTGATCCGCGCCGACGGGATCAGCATGAGACCGGTGCACGATCCCGTCGCGTCCGTGCTGATGCAAGGCAGTGCGGCGAACGTCGATACCGTGCTAGTGGCCGGCGCCATCCGGAAACGGGCGGGCAAGCTTCTTTACCCCCACCTTGAACAACGTCTCGACGAACTCGATGCGTCGGGCCGGCGAATCAGCGACCGCTTCGCGGAGCTGGCTCCTGCCTGACGGGCTTCCTGCGCCGAGGCGGAGCCGGCGGAACGGATGGCGAGGCGCGTCATCTGTCAGTCCGGCCGGCGTCGCGCCTCGACTTGCTGTGCCGTGAAAAGACCCGGCACGACTTGCAGGCCGTCACGCACCGCCACACACATTCAAATTCTGCTTCCGGAGCACACCAAGTGAACACAAGTGACACAGATCTGCTGGCCGCGTACTGGACTCTCGCCGGAGACGTGGATCCGCTGCGCCCCTCCATCAGCCCTTACTCGCTGCAGGCACGGGTCGAAGCGGCATCCAGGGCCGGCTGGCGGGGCATCGGTGTGATCCACGAGGACCTAACGGCGACGATCGATCAAGTCGGCATCGACACGGTCAAGCACATCCTCGAAGACAACGGAATCCGCCATCTCGAACTCGAATTCCTCGTCGACTGGTATCGAGACGGTGCCGAGCGCGAGGTATCGGATCGTGCTCGCCGTGTAATCCTTGAGTTCGGTGCCAGACTGGGTATGAAGAACGTGAAAGTTGCGGCTAGCGTACTGGACCAGCGCTCCCCGGACTTCACGCGAATGGCCGACGAATTCGCGAAGCTGTGCCAGGAAGCCGCCGAAGTCGGATCGAACGTATCCCTCGAAGTGATGCCGTTCTCGATCGTCAGGACGCTCGAAGACGGTCTGGCCATCGTGCAGCAAGCGAATCAGCCGAACGGCGGCCTGCTGCTGGATATCTGGCACGTCGTGCGCGGCGGTATCGATTTCAGCGAGATCGCAAGGTTGCCGTCGCATTTCATCAAGGGCGTCGAACTCGACGACGCCAGCTCGACGATCGAGGGTACCCTGCTCGAAGACACGGTGTTCCGCCGCAAGCTTTGCGGTGAAGGCGATTTCGACACGCCGGGCTTCATTGAGGCGGTTCAGGACGCCGGCTTCGGAGGCGAATGGTACGGAGTCGAAATCATTTCCACCGAGCTGCGCAAGCTGCCGCTTGAAGAGATGGCAACCCGCGCGTTCGACACGACCCGGCAACAGTTTCTCGAGGTTGCCGCGCGCAAGAACAAGGCGGCCCTCACCGGTCGATGACCAACGGCGCATAACGAAAGCCAAGGATGCATCCATGTACGATTTCATTTATACGTCCCAGCCTTCAAAGGTGATATTCGGCGCGGGCTCCCTCGCTCGCGTCGAGGAAGAGGTTCAGGCACTGGGCGCGCGAAAGGCCCTGGTTCTCTGTACCCCGGAGCAGGAGGCGCAGGCCACGGAGGTTGCGCATCTGCTGGGCCCGCTGAGTGCAGGCGTCTTCCCCGAAGCAAGGATGCACGTGCCGATTGAAACCGCGAGGCGGGCGCGCGACCATGCACGCGAGGTCGGCGCCGACTGTGCCGTGGCGATCGGTGGAGGATCCACGGTCGGCCTCGGCAAGGCGATCGCGCTCGAGTCGAGCTTGCCGATCATCGCGATTCCGACTACCTATGCCGGTTCGGAGATGACGCCAATCTACGGTGTGACGGAAGACGGACTTAAACGGACCGGACGCGATGCGCGAGTCTTGCCGAAGACGGTGATCTACGATCCGATGTTGTCGTTGAACCTTCCGCTCGCCCTGTCGTTTGTCAGCGGCATCAACGCTATCGCGCACGCTGCGGAAGGACTCTATGCGCGCGACGGCAATCCCGTCATGTCGTTAATGGCCGAGGATGGAATTTGCTCGATGGCGGCAGGATTGCGTGGCCTCCAGGAGAACTCCCTGAGTCTCGCCGCACGCAGCGAGTGCCTTTATGGCGCATGGTTGTGCGGCAACGTCCTCGGACACGTGGGGATGGCGTTGCATCACAAGCTTTGTCACACTCTGGGTGGAAGTTTCAATCTCCCGCACGCGGAAACTCACGCCATCGTGCTGCCGCATGCGCTGGCCTACAACAGCGACGCTGCACCGGACGCGATGCGGCGCATTTCCCGGGCGCTCGGTAGTCAAAGTGCGGCGCTGGGTGTCTTCGAACTCGGGCGCGACCTCGGCATTCCCTCCGGATTGCGCGAGATCGGAATGCAAGAATCCGATCTCGAACGAGCGTGCGAGATCGCGCTGGCAAACCCCTACTGGAACCCACGCCCGATCGAACATGATCCGCTCCTATCCTTGCTTCACGACGCGTGGACAGGAAGCACGCCGCGTTAACGCGCAAGCGGCTCATTGCGACCGTTGTTGAGCTACGCATATACCACGGGGCGGACAGAAGCGCAGCGCGGTGATGGAATCAGTGCAGAGTGGGGGCGAGCCTCGTTATAGTACGTGCGCCAGTCTTCGATTTTGCTCTGCGCGTCTGCCAATGACAAGAACCAATGCGCATTCAGGCATTCCTGCCGGAAGCGTCCATTGAAGCTATCGACCTTGGCGTTATCAGTTGGCGTGCCCGGTCGGCTGAAATCCAGTTCAACGCCATGTTCATATGCCCAGCGATTCATTGCCTTCGAGATCAACTCGCTGCCATTGTCGACCTTGATCGTGGCAGGGTGTCCGCGCATGGCGGTGATGCGCGTCAGCGCTTCGACCACGTGTTCACCCTTCAGACTTTGGCCGACCTCGATGGCCAGGCATTCCCGTGTGTAGTTATCGACGACGGTCAGTGTCCGAAGACGCCTCCCATCGAACAGTGCATCTGCAACGAAAGCCATGCTCCAGATTTCGTTGATCGCGGTCACGATATGCTTGGGCTGTCGCAGCCGAGCCGACTTGTTACGCAGCGGCCGCTTGTGCCGTAGCGACAGGCCTTCCGCCCGATAGAGTCTGTAGACACGTTTGCAATTGTCTCGCCAGCCTTCCCGTCGCAGGACCACGTGCACGCGGCGATATCCGTAGTGCACGCGTGTGGACGTAATTTCCTTGATACGCATGAGTAGCGCCGATGAATCGCGCACGACTGACTGATACCGATACAGCGAACGAGACATGCCAAACAACGCGCAGGCCTTCGTCAAACTCGTTCGATAGCGATCACGCAATTCATCGATCAACATGCGCCGACGGGCAGGCTTCAGAGCTCTTTTGCGAGTATGTCCTGCAGCATGCCCTATTCAGGCTCAGGTCTGCCACGAGTCGCTTCAGCTTCGCGTTTTCCTCTTCGAGCTGTCGCAATCGGCGCGGCTCAGCAGGCCCCAACCCTCCGAATTTCTTCTTCCAGTTGTAGAACGTCGCCTCACTGATTCCCAGCTTGCTGGCAGACTTCTTCGACCTTCGTGCCCAGTTCCGCTTGCTTCAGTGCAAATGCGATCTGCTCTTCCGTAAACTTGCTTGTCTTCATGGCATGGCCTTCGTGTCCGCTTGGACACATCATGCCGAATATCTCTACTTTTGAACCGGACTATTTCTTGGGTCAGGGTCACCCGATATCGGCCCCCGATTGCGATCGAACGTCAGTAGCAGACGAAAATCAGCACTCGATCTGGCGCTGCATTAGATAGAATCTCATGTCGTCGCGACCGTGCATTGAAATCGGTATCGGATCGCGATTAAAGCCGAGCATTTCATAGAATTGGTATGCTGATTCGCGCGCCGTGCACCAGAGCAGAATTCCACGCTGTTCGCGGACATAGCGAATGGATAGATTGACCAGCAGGCGTCCGAATCCTAGACCACGTACCGATGGATGGACGGCCATGCCGCGAAGGCGCCAGGCTTCAGAGTTCGAAACGCCGGATTGTCCTTCTTTACACACTGTCGCCACAGCAACAATATTGTCGTTGTCACGAACGGCAAAGTGCATTGTCGTTGGGGCGAGGTCTCCGTGTAGAGCGCTCCGCTCCTCGTCTCCTGCCATCAAGATTGCGGCCCTGAGGGGATAGGTTTCTTCCGCACGGACGCCGCAGATGGTAAAGCGCACATCTTGTGAAGTCATTTAATGATCAGCTCTCGTCGTGACGCAGATTTTCTATCGGTTTTCTTTCTGCATATCCACTCGCAAAACTAGCAGTTGCCGGGCGTTACCAGTAAGGGTAATTTCCTATCAGACATCTCTTTTCCATTCATACGCTAACTGCGATCACAGATGACGTCGAAAGTCTCGACAGATGCAGAGCTTGCCTACGACGAGATCCGATCGAGGATCTTTGACGGCCGCCTTGCGCCTGGGCAGAAAGTATCCCACAGAGGCCTCTCGGACGAACTTGGCTTCGGCCAAATGCCCGTGCGCAGCGCATTGCATTTGCTTGAGTCAGAAGGGTTGGTCGTCGTGATCGAAAAGAGTGGGACCTATGTCGCATCGCCGACTACGAGCGATCTCCGCGAAATTTTTGAAATGCGGCTGGCCCTAGAGAGTACAGCAGCGTTTCTTGCAGCTAGGTCGGGAGTAACGGCAGGCCTGCGCGAGGCGGCAGAGAAAATGCAGGAGTTGGTTGACCGAGACGTCGCGGACATCATGCTCGAGCAACGTGTCGGTTGGGTGTTTCATCAAGAGTTGTTTGCCGCCGCAAGGAACGTGCGAATCTCATCGGCATATGGTCTATTGCGGGCCCAAACCTTAGCCCTAAACGAACTCCCGCGTGGCGACGCTGAAACCGTTCGGCGCGGCACGATCGAGCACCTGCATATCTTTCACGCAATCGAAGCGAACAACGGCGAGCTTGCGCGTCAGCATATGTGGAATCACATCGTTGACGGTACTCCGGCACGGATAAAACTGTTAAAGGCGCGGCATGAACACGAAAAATAAGGGGCCTTCCCTCCCGATGCAAATGCTTGGCGGACTTGTCCTAGGCGCCGCTTGCGGCGTGTTTGCTCCCGGCTTTGCCGCGAAGCTAGGCTTTTTAAGCACGATGTTCGGCCACGCGATCAAGATGGTCGTCATGCCGTTGATCTTCCTGTCGGTCACGGTCGGTGTCTTTCGTGCGGGCAGACTTCGCGAGCGGCTTGGAAAGGTCGCACTGTCCAGTATCGGCTTCTTCATTTCCATGACTGGCTTGGCTGCATCGCTCGGCCTGCTGCTCAACTTTGTATTTCGACCGGGTCTCGGTGCGAGCGTGATTCACTCTGGATCGATGCCCACAGTTCTCGCGTCCAGCATCGACTGGACGAAATTTCTCGTTGATTTGATCCCCGCAAACATCGTCGCTGCGCTCTCTGCAGGGAATTCTCTCCCAGTGCTCGTTTTCGGAGTAATTTTCGGCGCAGCATTGGCGGCTGCCCCGGAGCGTGCTGAGCCTGCGATTGCCGTTTTCGAGGCGCTGCTGTCGGGACTATTCAAGATGACCCAGTGGGTGATCGCATGGTCGCCGCTCGCGATCTTCGCCGCGATCGCGCAGCTGTTGTCAGCTAAGGGCTTTACCGGTGCGCACTCGCTTATCGAGCTTCTGGGCGTGGCATATCTCGGCATGGCGGTTCTGGCGGTTGTACTCACCACCGTCATTCGCCTCGCCGGCCAGTCGCCTCTCGCAGTTCTCAGGAAGGTGAAGGAACCACTGATCCTTGGTTTCACGACGCGTTCGTCCGAAATTACATACCCGTTGCACCTGAAGAAGTTGGTTGAATTGGGCGTTCCCTACGGCGTGGCGTCCACGATTTTGCCTCTGGCATATATTTTCAATCGCGACGGCGCGGTCCTCTACACGGCCCTTGCGGTCGGCTATCTGGCCGACGCATATCACCTTGTCTGGTCTTGGCCGCTGGCGATTACGATTTTGATTTTGACGATCATCACCATCGACGGAGCAGCCAATGTGCCCTCCGGGGCGATCGTAGCCATCACCATCGTTCTAACGTCGATAGGGTTGCCGGCCGATGCGGTGCTGCTGCTTTTGGGTGTTGATGCCTTTTTCGACATGGGGAGAACCGCCCTCAACGTCTACGGGAGCACGGCGGCAGCTGCTGTTGCTGCGAGACTTTCCGGTTCGGACAGTATCTCCGCAGAAACCGTGACTCGTCAGGCAAGCGTGTAGGTGCTTCGGAAGCTACGGGCGCCGGGCGTTTCAATGTTGCGCCCGCCCATTGCAAGGCGCTGGGGTACGTCCACTCAAGCATCCAGGCACGGCGAGGAGAACAGGATTGAATGAGCATGTGCATTTATTAACTTTCAGTTAGTAGAGCGACGTATTTTTGCAGGAGAAACATGATGATTGGTTCAGAATCCGCAGATTTTTTTATGCTGCGCTTAGGCACGCCGCATCCGCCGTGGACATTTACTGATGACAGCAACATGATTGGCATTGGCGATTGCGACGGGGTGATGAGTGCCATGTTCGAGTTGGATCGCAACCAGGTCGCACAGATTAGAGGATTGGGCCAATCGGCGGAGAGAATCAGGTGTACTTGCGACCGCGCTGGCCGGGAGCTGCACTTTTATCTCCATGGCAGGCAGGTGTCTCGAGGAGTGTGGGCCGGGGTCGCGTCGGCCGATCCTGACTATCTTCCGACTGACGCGATGATCGCAACATGGGACGTACCGAAGCCCGACGATGCCTTCACGTCTCCGGGCGTGAGTGCACACCTGGTCGCATCCGCTAGCTTAGCCTAAACTGCGATCACAGATTGTTGCGAGGGCTCGAGCCGGAAAAGCCCCGATTTTCGGGACCGATCGTTTGACATGCCCGTCTGTCTGCACGCATACGCCGTTCAATGCCTTTGGTTCTGGCACACATCAACCTCGGATCGCCAGGACCATTTTGCTGGCCCGTTCACCGGCCAGCGCTTTTTATTCATTGAGCCGATCGCATCGGTTCGCTTGCTTCACGTTCACCGATCAAGGAGAGGCGTGCTGCGCCGAAGTCCCCGTCGAGCGAAGACGTCCAGACTCAGTTGGCCTCACTCGTCGGTGAAGCGCGAAATAACATCGCGATCTGGAAAAGCGGCGATCCCGACAAAACAAAACCAAAGTCATCGGGCGCCTTCGGTTGAGTGCAGACCTCTCGGCATCTGCTTCACCGACATTTGCGAAAACGTTGATGAATGCGGCTGAAATGCTAGCGTAGACTGACCTGCCCGGGAATTTTCGGACCAGTTGAAACTTGAGAGAATGGCTTCCTGAACGGTGAAAGGAAGTCATGAAGAAGAGCCGCTTTACCGAAGAACAGATGGTCACGATCCTGCGCGAGGCGGACAAGTCGCCGGTCGCGGAGGTCGCGAAGAAGCACGGAATCAGCGAACAGACGATCTACAACTGGCGGCAGCATTTCGGCGGCCTGGAGGCCGCTGACGTGAAGAGGTTGAAGCAGCTTGAGCAGGAAAATGCCCGGCTGAAGAAGATGTTGGCGGAGCGGGATCTCGAGTTGGACGTGATGAAGGAGATCAACGCAAAAAAATGCGTAAGCGCGTCCGCCCGCCGCCAGCAAGTTGCCTACGCGAAAGTACGGGGCTTGTCGGAGCGGCGTGCGTGCGCGCTGATTTCGGTCGCGCGATCAGCGCTGCATTACGAGTCGAGGCTTGCGGCACGTGACGCGCCGGTGCTGGCGGCAATGAGCATCCTGTCGGCCCAATATCCGCGCTACGGCTACCGTCGAATTCAGATATTTCTGGAACGGCACCCTTGGTCCGCCAATTCTCTCCAGAGATCATCGGGAAGTTGCAGAACGCCGTCGCCGCTCCCATCAGGGGCATCCTGAATCTCAATGATCCAGCGCTTCGGGGTAGTCACTTCGTTTCTCCGCAAGATTTGTGGAACTGAGGGTGTTGACATCGCAGGGCAACTGAACCCCAGATACCAAGCGGGAAGCTCTGAACGCAATTGCATGCTACACCGGGTTCGACCTGCCGGCTGAGCGTCGACCTCGCCGCAAGTTCGTGCGGACGAGCTTCAGTCGCGAAGTGGCGGTTGCGTGCCTCCGCTGGGACGACACTGATGTGGCGTTGTCGATCGAACATTGTGTTAGCAGTCGTGGCAGACAAAAATTATCCGACTATTTCTTTTCGATCAATGCAGATCACTTCATTTGATCACGGAATGCAGTTTTTTATTCAAAGACAACTAATTGAGACCACGGACATCTTTTCTGAGAGACAACAACCACCCCTACCGTCGCCAGCCCTAGCCCCGCCCCGTACCGGCAATCGTCAAACCAACTGTACCGGTACTGTACAGAAAACCGTCGCTAAACTGACCTCCATCCCAGTCCAGAACCGAATGGAGAATCCGCGATGGAATTCCTCACCCTGAGCGCGCTGCCGGCCGGCATGCTGTTCGCGCTCGTCACGTCGATCACGCCCGGCCCCAATAACACGATGCTGCTCGCATCCGGCGTCAATTTCGGCTTCCGCCGCACGATGCCGCACCTGTTCGGCATCAGCATCGGCGTCGCGATCCTGATGCTCTGCGTCGGCTTCGGCCTCGGCGAAGCGTTCAAGCGCCTGCCGCTGCTGTACACGATCCTCGAAGCCGCAAGCGTCGCGTACCTGCTGTACCTCGCGTGGCGCATCGGCACATCGGGCGAAGTGAAGGCACACGGCGCCAAGCCGCGGCCGATGACGTTCATCGAAGCCGCCGCGTTCCAGTGGGTCAACCCGAAAGCCTGGATGATGGTGCTAACCGCCGCGACGACGGTCCGCCTGTCCGCCGACTACGGAATGAACGCCGCGTGGATGGCCGTCGTGTTCATCCTGATCGGCTTTCCGTGCATCTGCCTGTGGGCAGCGTTCGGCCTCGGCCTGCGCCGCTTCCTGTCGAACCAACGCGCGTTGCGCATCTTCAACGTGACGATGGCCGTACTGCTGATCCTGTCGCTGTACCCGCTCGTCGCGCACCTGCTGCCGCAGTGAGCGCTCACAGCGCGCCCGTTGAGATTCATGCGAGGCAGGCGTACCCTTTTGGTACGGGCGCGCGCAGCCGGTTCGCCGGTTGTGCCGCTGCTGCCGGGAGACAAGCCGATGAAGCCATTCCTGAGGACGGGCGAGCATATCGAGGGGATGCACTGGATCGCCGAGTATCACCCGCTCACGCACGACATCCTCGTGCTGCGCGACAACATCGAAGTCGGCACTTACTGCGCGCCGCCCACGCTGTTCGGCGACGAGGAAGAGATGGGCGCCGCGAACCTCGCCGATCATCGCAGCCGGGAGGCCGCGCTGCGCGCGTATCTGCGCAACTTCGTCAAGGAACACGACGCGGAAGAATAGCGGCGCGAAGGGCGCCGCTCACGGAGCGGCCGGTGCATCGCACCGGCCCGCGCTTCGCTCAATGCCCGAGCGACTCGATCTTGCCTGCCGGCTGCGCGACGCCATGCGGCCGCGCCATCTGCTTGATCAGCAGCGCGACGCACGCGAGCACGCCCGCGACGGCGATCGTCGCGAACACGCCCGCGAACGTGAAGTGCCGGCGCGTCAGTTCCGCGACGAGGAACGACCCCGCGATCCCGCCGAAGCGGCCGACGCCGAGCATCCACGCGACACCCGTGCCGCGCCCCTCGGTCGGATAGAACGCGGCGGCGAGCGCCGGCATCGAAGATTGCGCGGTGTTCATCAGCACGCCGGCCACGAATACGACCAGCACGAGCAGCCCGACGTTGCCGGCCGCCTGCCCGATCGCAACCACGCTGATCGCCGTCAGCGCGTAGCACACGGCGATCACGCGGTTCGCATTGAAACGGTCCATCAGCACGCCGCACAGCACGGCACCCACGCCGCCGAGCGGGAACAACGCCGAAATCAGCGTCGCGCTCTTCGGCGTCAGGCCGGCATCCTTCAGCAGGATCGGCATCCAGTTGATCGACGCGTAGAAGATCACGAGGCCCATGAAGTACGCGATCCACAGCATCACGGAGCCGACGATGTACGAGCGCGACAGCACGACGCCGAGCCCCTTGCTGCCCGTCTGCGGCGCGGCTTCGGTCATCGCGAACGCGCCGGCGTTCAGCGCGTCGCGCGAGATGCGCGCGAGCGTTGCGCGGATCTTGTCGACAGCCTGGCCGCTCGCGACCATGAAGCGCACCGATTCCGGCATCTTCAGCAGCAACAGCACGCCGAGCAGCAGCGGCGTCACGCCGCCGAGCATCAGCACGCTGCGCCAGCCGAAATGCGGAATCATCCACGCGGCCAGGAAACCGCCGAACGCGGCGCCAAGCGGGAAGCCGCAGAACATCAGGTTGATCACGGTCGCGCGGCGCTTGTCCGGGCAGAACTCGCCCATCATCGTGACCGCGTTCGGCATCGCCGCGCCAAGCCCGACACCGGTGACGAAACGCAGGATCGTCAGGTGTCCGATGGTCGTGGAGAATGCCGAAAAGAGACACGCGACCCCGAACAGGAATACCGAGCCGAGCAGCAGCGAGCGGCGCCCGAGCCGGTCGGACAGCGGGCCCGACACAAGTGCGCCGCACGCGAGGCCGAACAGCGCGGCGCTCAGCACGGGCGCGAGATCGGGCTTGGTCAGGTTCCATTCGCCGAGCAGCGACGGCGCAATGAAGCCGATCGCGGCCGTATCGAAGCCGTCGAGCAGCACGATCACGAAACACATGAGGAACACGAGCCACTGAAAGCCGCCGAACGGCTGCTCGTTGATGAAGGTCTGGACATCGACCACGGGTGCGCGATTCATCGCGAGTCTCCTGAATATATATATGAGCAATACGGCATGGCAGCCGCGCCCTTCCTTTGTTCGCCCACCGGCCATCCGGTGTGCCGCGCGCCGATGCTCTGCCGGCGCGTTCATCGATCCCGTCGTCGACGGCCCGCTTGCGACAGCAGGCCACGCGATCGGTTGCGGCCGCCCTCAGCCGGCCGCACCTGACCGGCCGTCCTAGGCCGCCCCGTCCTGTTCCTTGAAGATCTTGTCCGCGAGATGGAACGCGGAATTCGCAGCCGGCACGCCGCAATAGATCGCGGTCTGCAGCAGCACTTCCTTGATCTCGTCGCGCGTCACGCCGTTGTTGCGCGCGGCACGCAGATGCAGCGCCAGTTCCTCGCCACGGTTCAGCGCCACCATCATCGCGATGGTCAGCAGGCTGCGCGTATGGCGCGGCAGGCCGTCGCGCGTCCAGATCTCGCCCCATGCATAGCGCGTGATCAGGTTCTGGAATTCGTCGGTCACCTCGGTGCGGTTCTCGAGCGAACGGTCGACGTGCGCGTCGCCGAGCACCGCGCGACGCACCTTCATCCCGGCTTCGTAACGTTCCCGGTCGTCCATCGCCGGTGCCTCACGCGGTCAGGAAATCGAGCAGCGCGCGGTTGAAGCCGCCGGTGCACTCGATGTTCGAAATATGCGCGGCGTCGAATTCGACGTGGAGCGCACCGGGAATCGCCGCGGCAAGTGCACGACCCTGGTCGGGCGGCGTCGACATGTCTTTCGCGCCGGTCACGACGAGCACCGGCAGCGCGATGCCCTTCACCTCTTCGCGCAGGTCGGCCGCGTTCAGCGCGTCGCAGTTCGCCGCATAGCCGTCCTTGTCGGTATGCACGAAGGTGTCGCGGATCGCGTCGAACAGGCGCGGCTCGCGTTCGACGAACGCGTCGGTGAACCAGCGCGGCAGCACGGCGTCGGCGAGCGCGGCCATCCCTTCGGCGCGCGCCTTCTGCGCACGCGGCACCCACACTTCCGGCGAGCCGATCTTCGCGGCGGTGTTCGACAGCACCGCGCGAACGATGCGCGACGGGTAACGCGCGGCCAGCGCGGCGCCCGTCAGCCCGCCCATCGAGATCCCGCAGAAATGCGCGCGCGCGATGCCGACGTGGTCGAGCAGGCCGATCACGTCGCCGGCGAGCTGGTCGATCGTGTACGAACCGGCCGGCGCATCGGAATGGCCGTGGCCGCGCGTGTCGTAGCGCAGGATGTTGACGTGCTGCGTGAGCGGACGGATCTGCGGCGCCCACATCTGCAGGTCGGCGCCGAGCGAGTTCGAGAAGACGAGCCACGGCGCGTCGTCGCGCGCGGCACGGTCGATCCGGTAATGCAGTTTCACGCCGTTGACAGTGGCGAAAGGCATCAATGTTCTCCTGGTTGGGTCGTGCCCGCATGCAGCGCGAGCACGGCGTCGACATAGGCCTGCGCCTCGCCGACGTAATGTGCGGGATCGAGCAGCCGCGCGAGCGCGTCGCGCGACAGGTGGGCCGACACGGTCGCATCGGCGGCGAGCACGTCGAACAGCGTCGCGCCGGTGCGCACCGCTTCCTTCGATGCATGCTCAACGACGTGGTGCGCATCGAGCCGGCCGATCCGGTCGCCGAGCGCGAGCATCACGGCTTCGCCGAGAATCAGCCCGTGCGTCAGGTCGAGGTTCGCGGCAAGGCGTTCGGTGTTGACGTCGAGGCCCGCGACGATCTGCGCGATCTGCGCGAGCGCGCCGCCCGTCAGCCGCGCGAGGTCGGGCAGCGCATCCCATTCGGCCTGCCAGCCGCCGAGTGCGCGCTCGTGCTCCTGGACCATCCCCGCGAATACGGTCGCGACGAGGTTCGGCGCGCGGACGGCGGCGGTCAGCACGGCCGCGCAGCCGACCGGGTTGCGCTTGTGCGGCATCGTCGACGAGCCGCCCTTGCCGGCGGCGGCCGGCTCGCCGAGTTCGCCGATTTCGGTCTGCATCTGCAGCGACACGTCGCGTGCGATCTTGCCGAGCGTGCCCGTCAGCATGCCGAAGCAAGACGCGGCTTCCGCGATGCGGTCGCGCTGCGTATGCCACGGCACGGCCGGCGCCGCGAGCTGCAGCTCGGCCGCGAGCGCGGCTGTCACGCCACGCGCGTGCTCGCGCAGGCTCGCGAGCGTGCCGGCCGCGCCGCCGAACTGCAGCACCAGTGCGCGCTCGCGCAATTCGGCAAAGCGCGCGCGATGGCGCAGCAGCGCATCGAGCCATTGGGCGAATTTCAGGCCGAGCGTGATCGGCAGTGCCTGCTGCAGCCAGGTGCGGCCGATCATCGGCGTCGCGCGATGCGTGCGCGCGAGCGCCGCGAGCGATGCGCACGTTTCGTCGAGCAGCGGCTCGAGCACGTCGAGCGTGTCGCGCAGCTGCAGCACGGTAGCGGTATCGATGATGTCCTGGCTCGTCGCGCCCCAGTGCACGAACTTCGCGGCCTCGGGGTCGTCGGCCTTCACTTGTGCGGTGAGCTGCTTGACGAGCGGAATCGCGAGATTGCCGCCGAGCGCCGCGCCATGCGCGAGCGCGTCGGCGTCGAGCCGGCCGGCATCGCACGCACGTTCGATCGGCGCGACCGCGGCGGCGGGAATCACCTGCTGCGCGGCAAGCGCGCGAGCGAGCGCGGCCTCGACGTCGAGCATCCGCTGGATCGTCGCGCGCGGCGACCAGATCCGGTTGAGCGGCTCGGTGCCGCAGATGAGGGAGGTCAGGCGGGCGCTGTCTTCGAGCATGGCATCAGATTGGGGAAACGGCGTGCGCCTATTGTCCACCCAAGCGTGCCGGCGTGCGCTCGACCGCGCGCGCCGGCACGCTTCCGGTTCAGGCGGCGGCCTTTTGCGTCGCGTCGATCAGCGGCACGCCGGTCAGCTTCTGCAGCTCGTCGAACGACAGGTCGGTGAAGATCTCGCTCACCGCAAGGCCGTCGGCCGTCACTTCGAGCACGGCGAGATCCGTATAGATGCGGCTCACGCATTGCACGCCGGTGACCGGATACGAACACTGCGCGACGATCTTGCTTTCGCCCTGCTTCGTCAGGTGCTCCATCATCACGAACACCTGCTTCGCGCCGATCGCGAGATCCATCGCGCCGCCGACGGCCGGGATCGCATCGGGCGCGCCCGTATGCCAGTTCGCGAGGTCGCCGTTCGCGGACACCTGGAACGCGCCGAGCACGCAGTAGTCGAGGTGGCCGCCGCGCATCATCGCGAACGAATCCGAGTGGTGGAAATACGCGCCGCCCGTGAGCAGCGTCACGTGCTGCTTGCCGGCGTTGATCAGTTCGTCGTCTTCCTCGCCGGGCGCGGGCGCGGGGCCCATGCCGAGCAGGCCGTTCTCGCTGTGCAGGAAGATTTCCTTGCTCGGGTCGAGGTGGTTCGCCACCAGCGTCGGCACGCCGATGCCGAGGTTCACGTACGCGCCTTCGGGGATGTCCTGGGCGACGCGCTTGGCCATTTCATCGCGGGTCAGTCGTTTCATCTGGATATCTCCCTCAAGCGGCTTGCGATGCAGCGTGTTCGGCGGCCAGCTCGGCCGCATGAGCGGCCTGCGGCACCTCGACGATGCGCTGAACGAAAATGCCCGGCGTCACGATGTGTTCCGGGTTCAGCGCGCCGAGCGGCACGACTTCCGACACCTGCACGATCGCGACCTTCGCGGCGCTGGCCATGATCGGCCCGAAGTTGCGCGCGGTCTTGCGATACACGAGATTGCCCCAGCGATCGCCCTTGTACGCCTTCACGAACGCGAAATCGGCGTGGATCGGCGTTTCGAACACATACTGCTTGCCGTCGATCACGCGCGTTTCCTTGCCTTCCGCGAGCTTGGTGCCAAAGCCCGTCGGCGTGAAGAAGCCGCCGATGCCGGCGCCCGCCGCGCGGATGCGCTCCGCGAGGTTGCCCTGCGGCACGAGCTCCAGCTCGATCTCGCCTGCGCGGTACAGCCCGTCGAACACCTGCGAGTCGCTCTGGCGCGGGAACGAGCAGATGATCTTGCGCACCTGTTTCGCCTTGAGCAGCGCCGCCAGGCCCGTCTCGCCGTTGCCTGCGTTGTTGTTGACGATCGTCAGGTCGCGCGCGCCCTGCTCGATCAGCGCGTCGATCAGCTCGGACGGCATGCCGGCCGTGCCGAAGCCGCCGATCATGATTGTCGCGCCATCGTGGACGTCGGCAACCGCCGACTGAAGCGATTCGAAAATCTTGTTGACCATGTCTCTTCCTGATACGAACCCGCGGCACGATGCGCGGCCTGTCGAGGGGACACGCGCGTGCCGCGTGCCGCGCCGGGGCCGATCTCGAGCCCGGCATTTGTTCGCTATTCGAACCTAGATTCGATTAGCGAACGATGGGCCGATCATAGAGTCGTGCACAGCGCGTTGTCAAGGCGGGTTGCCTCGGGGGTCGCCGCATCGTCGAACGGCAGCCCGACGTAGTTTTCGGCCAGCGACTGCGCGGCGGCCCGCGAGCGCGTCACGTATTTCAGCTCGGCAAACTTCAGGCGATTGACGAACGGCGAATCCTCCGGCGACGAGTGCAGCATGTTCGTCATGAAGTACGAGAAGTGCTCGGCGCGCCACACGCGTTCGAGGCAGGTCGCCGAATACGTGTCGAGCAGCGTCGCATCGCCCGTCCGGTAGCGCGCACCGAGCGCGCGGGACAGCGCGCGGACGTCGGCCACCGCGAGGTTCATCCCCTTCGCGCCGGTCGGCGGCACGATGTGCGCGGCGTCGCCGGCGAGGAACAGCCGGCCGTGCTGCATCGTCTCCGACACGAAGCTGCGCATCGGCGTCACGCTCTTCTGCGTGATCCGGCCCTCGGTCGGCGTCCAGCCCGTGTCGTTCGAGAAGCGCGCATGCAGTTCGTCCCAGATCCGCGCGTCGGACCATTCGGCGAGGTCCTCGTCGGGCTTGCACTGCAGGTACAGGCGCGTGACGGTCGGCGAGCGCATCGAGAACAGCGCGAAGCCGTTGTCGTGATGCGCGTAGACGAGTTCGTCGAGCGACGGCGCCGCGTCGGCGAGGATGCCGAGCCACGCGAACGGGTAGACGCGCTCGAACGTGTTCAGCCGCTCGGCCGGGATCGTCTGGCGCGCGATGCCGTGGAAGCCGTCGCAGCCGGCGACGTAGTCGCAGTCGATGCGGTCCGCGCGGCCGTCCGCGTGCTTGAACGTAACGAACGGGTGCTCGCCTTCGACGTCGTGCAGCGCGACGTCGCTGACTTCGAAGTGCATCTGGTGGCCATGCTCGACGCCGGCCGCGATCAGGTCGCGCACGACTTCATGCTGGCTGTAGACGGTGATCGCGCGCCCGCCAGTGAGCGCGGACAGATCGATGCGGTGGCGCTGCCCGGAGAACAGCAGCTCGATGCCGTGGTGCTCGAGCCCTTCGCGGCGCATCCGGTCGCCGAGGCCGGCGTCGTTCAGCGTATCGACCGTGCCCTGCTCCAGCACGCCGGCGCGGATGCGGTTCTCGCAGTATTCGCGCGAACGCGCTTCGACGAGGATGGAATCGACGCCTTGCAGGCGCAGCAGATGGGAAAGCAGAAGGCCGGCCGGACCGGCGCCGATGATTACAACTTGAGTGCGCATTGTTTGTCTCCTGTCGACCGGAGTTAGCGCTTTAGCGCTTACTCCGGTCCCATGCTTTGCGGAACATTAATTCGAATCGTGGAAGACATTTGAGCGCTTTCCCGACTATGCGGCAACGCGATTCAGGAGATATGTTGTATACGTTTTGAAGATATTGGCCCGGTAATGGATACGCTCGATCTGAACCTCATTCCCTACCTCGTCGCGCTCGACGACACGCGCAACGTGAGCCGCGCCGGCGACCAGCTCGGCGTGAGCCAGCCGCGCGTGAGCACGGCGCTCGGCCGGCTGCGCGAGTACTTTGGCGATCCGCTGTTCGTGCGCACGTCGCGCGGGATGGAGCCGACGCCGCGCGCACTCGCGCTGCTGCCGGCCGCACGCGATGCGCTCGCGCAGATCGAACGCGGCCTCGTCGCGCCGCACGACTTCGACCCGGCCGCGAGCACGCATACGTTCTCGATCGCGCTGTCGGACGTCGGCGAGATCGTGTTCCTGCCGAAGCTGCTGCAGGCGTTCGCGACGCGCGCGCCGCACGCGAACCTGCGTTCGGTCTCGCTCGCGCACGACGAAGTCGGACGCGGGCTCGAAGCCGGCTCGATCGATCTCGCGGTCGGCTACTTCCCCGACCTCGACGGCAACAACTTCTTCCAGCAGCGCTTGTTCACGCACCGGTTCGTCTGCCTGATGCGACGCGGCCATCCGCTCGAACAAACGCCGCCGTTCACGGTCGAGCAGTTCCTCGCGTGCGGGCACGCGGTCGTGCGCGCGGAAGGGCGCAGCCAGGAAGTGCTCGAGAAGTACCTGGCGAAGCAGCGCATGCAGCGCCGCGCGGTGCTCGAGACGCCGCACTTCATGAGCCTGCCGTTCATCCTGAGCCGCACCGACCTGATCGCGACGGTGCCGCATGCGATCGGCTATGCGTATGCGGCCGAGCACGCGTTCATCGTGCCCGTCGAGCCGCCGCTCGCGCTGCCGCGCTTCGACCTGAAGCAGCACTGGCATCGCAAATACCACAACGATCCGCGCACCGCGTGGCTGCGCGGCGTGGTCGCGTCGCTGTTCAACGACGAGCAGGACGAATGGCCGAAGTGAGCGCCGGGCCGCACACACGACCCGCGAAAGCATGAAACAATGGCCGGATTCCGGCCGCCTCGGGCGGCCTTCGATGGAGCCACTACATGGGTAAAAAATCCGCGCGTTCCGAGCCGGCCGCATCCCGGCCGAGCCGCAAAGAAGCAGAAGACGCCGTCCGCGTGCTATTGCGCTGGGCCGGCGACGATCCCGCGCGCGAAGGCCTGGTCGACACGCCCGCGCGCGTCGTGCGCGCGTACGAACAGTTCTTCGCCGGCTATGCGGTGGAGCCGCGCGACATCCTCGCGCGCACGTTCAGCGAAGTCGACGGCTACGACGAGATGATCGTGCTGAAGGACATCCGCTTCGAGAGCTACTGCGAGCACCACATGGTGCCGATCATCGGCCGCGCGCATGTCGCATATCTGCCGAACCATCGCGTCGTCGGCATCTCGAAGCTCGCGCGCCTCGTCGACGCGTTCGCGAAGCGCCTGCAGATCCAGGAAAAGATGACCGTGCAGATCGCCGATACGCTGTTCGACGTGCTGCAGCCGAAGGGCGTCGGCGTGATCCTCGAAGCCGCGCACCAGTGCATCTCGACGCGCGGCGTGCACAAGCCGGGCGTCGAGATGGTCACGTCGCGCATGCTCGGCACGTTCCGCACCGATCCGTCGACGCGGCGCGAATTCCTGTCGATCGTCGCCAATCCTTCTTCAGTCAACCTGACGAATACGTGATGGAGTCGACGAAGCAAGCGGCGCACGCGCCCGTCGTGCTCGTGACCGGCGCCGCGCGCCGGGCCGGGCGTGCGTTCGCCGAGTATTTCGCCGCGCACGGCTATCGCACCGCGGTGCACTACGACCGTTCGGCCGATGCCGCACAGGCAGCGGCCCGCGCGATCGCGGAGCGCGGGCACGATTCGATTGCGCTGCAGGCCGACCTGTCGGATGCCGCGCAGATCACCGCGCTGATCGACCAGGTGTATGCGCGCTTCGGGCGCCTCGACGTGCTCGTCAATAACGCGTCGGTGTTCTGGCAGGACCATTTCCCGAGCTTCGATCTCGCGGCGTTCGACCAGGCGTGGGCCGTCAACTGCCGCGCGCCGATCCTGCTCACGCGCGCGTTCTACGAACGGGCCCGCGCAGCCGGCACGCAGGGTGTCGTCGTGAATGTGGTCGACCAGAAGATCAAGGAAAACTTTCACCGCGACCATTTCAGCTATACGGTCGCGAAGGCCGCGCTCGGCAATCTCACGCAGATGCTCGCGCTGTCGTCCGCGCCGGTGCTGCGCGTGAACGCGGTGTTCCCGGGGCTGATGCTGCCGAGCGACGACCAGACGCAGGCCGACTTCGAACATGCGAGCCGCGCATCGACGCCGCTCGCGCGCATCGCGGGCCCCGACGACGTCGCGAGCGCGATCCTGCTGCTGACGGGCAACGCGTACAACGGCGTGGATTTCGTCGTCGATGCGGGCCAGAACCTGATCCGCGTCGACCAGGACGTGCTGTACAAGCACCGCTCGCCCGCCGGCAAGCACTGACGCACCCGCGGCGGCGGCCGCGCGCCGCGTTACGGCTTGTCGGCGCTGCCGCCTTCGCGGGCCTTGCTCTGCGCGACGCTCGTGCCGGGCGGCACGCTGTGCGTAAGCCATACGTTGCCGCCGATCACCGAGCCGCGCCCGATCGTCACGCGGCCGAGAATCGTCGCACCCGCGTAAATCACCACATCGTCCTCGACGATCGGGTGCCGTGCGTTGCCCTTGACCAGCGCACCTTCGCCATCGGCCGGGAAACTCTTCGCGCCGAGCGTGACGGCCTGGTACAGGCGCACGCGCTCGCCGATGATCGCCGTCTCGCCGATCACGACACCGGTGCCGTGGTCGATGAAGAAGCTCGGGCCGATCCGTGCGCCGGGGTGGATGTCGATGCCGGTGGCCGAGTGCGCGATTTCATTGATGAAACGTGCGAGCAGCGGCACGCCGAGCTGGTGCAGCGCGTGTGCGAGCCGATGGTGCATCATCGCCAGCACGCCGGGATAGCACAGCAGGATTTCGGTGATGTGCTGCGCGGCCGGATCGCCCGCGTACGCGGCCTGGATGTCGCTGACGAGCAGCGCGCGGACCGCCGGCAACTGCCGGCCGAATTCGCGCGCGATCTCGAACGCGCGCTCGTCGAGCTCGGCGAACGGCGTGTCCGCATATTCGGGCAGGAACGGCAGCGCGCGGCGAATCTGTTCGGACAGGATGCGCAGCGTGCTTTCGAGCGTGTGGCCGACGTAGTAGTCGACGCTTTCGTCGGTGAGATCCGGCGCGCCGTAATGCGTCGGAAACATCGACGCACGCAGGCCGGTCACAATCTTGCAGATCGCATCGCGGGACGGCAGTTCGCGGATGCCGCGCGGATGGCGCGTGCGATGGAGTTCCTCGCGCGACTCGCGCAAGCCGGTGACGATTTCTTCGAGGCCCCACTGACGGGCGGGTGATGTCGACATAGGCCAATGCAGGCGGCCGCGCTCGGTCGCACGGCCGCTAATAAAGTGACGGGTTCCACAAGATTACCGCGTTTTTGTCCGGGCGCGGCGCACCGGGGATCGGCCGGACGGCCGACGCGCGGCGGCGTCACATCGTGATGCTGCTCGCGTCGATCCAGCGCACGGCCCAGTCGCGCGCGTGCGCGATCGCGTCGCCTTCGTCGTTGAACTGGAGCTCGATCGGAAAAAACCGGTTCGCAACGAGTTCCCCGTCGCTCGATCGGGAGATCACGACATAGGGCTTGAACGAACCGTCACTGGCGCGCGCGGGCGCGCAGTTCAACAGATAACCGCGGTGCGTGAAGGCAGTAGTCGCTTGCATGAATCCGCCACCTCTAGTCCCTTGCTTTGTTGTTCGCTACCCGTCTTTAAGGGTGCTGCGGCGCCCCGGCGCGGGCAGAGGCGGCGCGGCCAAATCCCCTGTCGCCGCTTCGCAGGAAAAGAATCATACTCTGTAGAAAACGCGTCTTCTAGCTGAAATAAATCATGACAAATCAGTGCGCGTCGCGCGACCGCGGCGATCGTCCGCGCGCCTTTTTCCCGTCGTGCCCGGAACGGGATTTGCTTCGATCCGGACCGCTTCGCCGTCAGGAGAGCCGCGATGGAATCATCCGGTCGAACAGGTCGTTTGCATCCGCACAGCGTCGAGCTCGACAACGACGAAACCCATGACAGCACCGTCGACACCGACGGCAAGAACCGCGAGGCGTGGCTTATCGCCGGCGGCGGGCCGATCTCGCCCGACCAGATCACGGGCAGCAACGCGTCGCTCGTCAACGCGATGCCCGAAGCCGGCGACGGCATCGCCGGTTTCGACAGCCGCCCTGGCGGCAACCATCCGGCGTTCGCACTGCGCGCGGGCTACGTGGTGATCGAGAAAGGCTTCGCCGCGCCGTCGCCCGCGAGCGACGCGCAGTTCGGTCCCGTCCACCGGATGTACGGCAGCGCGTTCTGGCCCGGCCACGGACGGCGGCCGGAGCGCGTGATCGAGCTGACGGCCGTGCCGAGGTAACCGGCGCGGCGATTGAATCGATCGTTCGTTTGCAGACCGGCATCGGTCGACGACCGATGCCGGCGGATCGGCGCACGCGACGGGTGCTCAGGCGAACGATTCCGCGCATCGGCATCGGCGGTTTCATGCATGCCGCGAATCGCACCGACGCACCTGCGTTGATCGAAGTCATGTCGAAACGGCGCGGTTGCGATTGAATGACGATGCGTGCGATTCATCGGCGTGGCTGTCGCACTGTGTCGGTGCGGCATGCGCGCGCCGCGATGCGTATGCCCATGCAACGCACGATTCCGGTGCCCGCGCATTCGTTCCCGGCGACGAGGTGGTCTTCACCCGTCATCGCCATGCGATCGACTGTCGCGAACCGCCAGGACGACGGATGCGACCTTGCCACGCGACACGCGTCGCGCGGTGCGGCATGCGCCGCGCGCATGGCCGTGCGCTGAAGCGACAGAAGGGTCGCGGCCGCGCGGGTCGACGGGCACCGCACTGCAAAGTCCCCGCCATTGGTTTACTCTGCCTCGCAGCATTGCCCAGCCTGATCGGCCATCCGGCCGACTTCGTTTCAACCCGCCACTCGGAGACACTATGTACAAGCGTATTCTGGTTGCCGTCGACGGCAGCGACACGTCCCGCCATGCGTTCGACGCGGCGCTGGCGCTCGCGAAAGCGCACGGCGCCGAGCTGCAACCGCTCTACGTCGTCGAGAACGCCGCGATCTACTACAACGTGCCGGGCTACGATCCGTCCGTGCTGCGCAATCAGCTCGTCGCGCAAGGCAACGAACTCGCGCAGGATTTCACGAAGCTGATGCAGGCAGCGGGCGTGAAAGGCGAGACGCGGCTGACCGAAGCGACGTCGCTCATCGATGTGTCGTCGCTGATCCTCGAAGGCGCGACCGCATTCGGCGCCGATCTGCTCGTGCTCGGCACGCACGGCCGCCGCGGGTTCCGCCGCCTCGTACTCGGCAGCATCGCCGAACAATGCGTGCGGCACGCGACGCTGCCCGTGCTGCTGATTCCAGCCGCCGCCAACGTGGACGAACAAGCCGCCTGAACGGAGTCCGGCATGCGCGGCCGGTCGCGACGTTTTGTCACCCGACAGCGGCAACTTGCGGTGGGACAATGATTCCGTCGATTCAACGCCGGAGTAAACGATCATGCTGACGCCCGTCGCCACACGTCCCGCCGCCACGCCTCATGCCGGTAGCTGGGCTCCTCGCCAGGCCGCGCACTGCTCGTCGTGCGCAATGCGGCACCTGTGCATGCCGCAGGGCCTGGCGCCCGAAGCGCTCAGTCGCCTCGAGTCGGTCATCTGCGCGGCTCGCCCCGTCAAGCGCGGCGAAGCGCTGTTCCGCGAAGGGGACGCATTCGACAACCTGTACGCGGTGCGCTCGGGTTCGCTGAAAACCGTCGCCACGCGCCATGACGGCCGCGAACAGGTCACGGGCCTGCATCTCGCGGGCGAAGCGCTCGGCCTCGACGGCATCTGCGACGACACGCATCCGCGCACCGCGGTCGCGCTCGAAGACAGCTCCGTCTGCGTGATTCCGTACAGCGCGCTCAAGACGCTGTGCTCGGAAGCCGGTTCGATGCAATTGCGCATGCACAAGCTGATGAGCGAACAGATCGTGCGCGAAACGTCGCAAACGATGCTGCTCGGCTCGCTGAACGCCGAAGAACGGGTCGCCGCTTTCCTGCTCGACGTATCGTCGCGTTACCTGAAGCGCGGTTACTCGCCGTCGGAATTCAACCTGCGGATGACACGCGAAGACATCGGCAGCTACCTCGGCATGACGCTCGAAACGGTCAGCCGCACGCTGTCCAAATTCCAGAAGCGCGGCCTGATCGAAATGCAGGGCCGCCACGTGCAGATCGTCGACTTCGACGGCCTGCATCACGTCTGATCCCGCACGGCGCGCGCATCTCGCGCGCCGCCCGCGTGACGTTACCGATCAGTCGAGAAACAGCGCGGCGCGCGCCTTCAGCGCCGCGCTGAAATCGTCGAGCCAGCCGATCGACAGGCGCCAGCTCTGCCAGTAAAGATCGATATCGACGGTTCGCCCGCGCGACATGTCGACCAGCTCACCCGCCGCCAGCTGGCGGTCGACCATCCGGTCCGGGCACATCCCCCATCCCAGCCCCGTTTCGCATGCGCGCAAATAGCCCGCGACGTGCGGTATCCAGTGCTGCGGCGGATCGAGATCCGCGCGCGTCACGCGCCGGATGAAACGCGCCTGCAGCCCGTCCTTCGGATTGAACATCACGCACGGCGCGCGACGCAGCGCATCGCGGGTAATGCCCGCGCCGAAGTAGCGTTCGTAAAACGCCGGCGAGCACACCGCGCGATAACGGATGCGCCCGAGCCGCGTCGAGCGGCATCCCTGGATCGGCTCGGCCTGCGCGGTCACCGCGCCCTGCACGCTGCCGTCGCGAATGCGCGCCGCCGTGTAGTCCTGGTCGTCGATCACGAGGTCAAGCAGCATCTCGCGCTCCGTGCAGAAGGGCCCCACCGCGTCGATGAACCACGTCGCGACGCTGTCGTCGTTGACGGCCACGCGCAACATCGGCCATGCGCTCGCGATCTGGCCCGGCAGCGCCGGCATCCGGCCGCCCAGCTCGGCCTCGAGCAGTTGCACGCGCTCGGTATGCCGGCACAGCAGCGCGCCCGACGTCGTCGCGACGCACGGCTGCCCGCGCTTGACGAGCACGCTGCCGACGCGTTCCTCCAGCAGCTTCACGCGCTGCGACACGGCCGACGGCGTGACGTTCAGCTCCTTGGCCGCGCGCTCGAACGAGCCGTACCGGATCACCGCCGAGAGCGCATCGAGCAGGGCGTAGTCGAGCATTAGATTTCCTTAATCCGCATTAGGTGAATTAGCTTCTCTTATTCTCATGCTGGCCGCAGACTAGCGCTACCCGATTCATCCGTCTACTGCTTCTACTGCTGTCACCCATCATGAACTGGCTCACTTTCTCCCACGGCGCTGCACTGTGCGCGTCGCTCATCGTCACCATCGGCGCGCAAAACGCGTTCGTGCTCCGGCAAGGCATCATGCGCGCGCATGTCGGCAAGATCGTGCTGCTGTGCGCGCTGTCCGACATGATCCTGATCGGCGCGGGTGTCGGCGGCGCATCGGTGCTCGTCGAGCGTTATCCGACTTTCGTCCATGCGGTGCTGTACGTCGGCCTCGCGTATCTCGCGTGGTTCGGCATCAATGCGCTGCGCCGCGCGTTCAAGCCGGGCCACGCAACGCTCGACGTGCGCGGCGACGCGGTCGCACCGCCGCCGCAGAGCGGGATGGCGGTCGTGCTGATGACGCTCGCGTTCACGTGGCTCAACCCCCACGTGTATCTCGACACGTTCCTGCTGATCGGCACGGCCGGCGCGCGCGAGCCGGAAGGCGCGCGGCTCGCGTTCGCGATCGGCGCGATGACGGTCAGCGTCGTGTGGTTCCTCGGGCTCGGCTACGGTGCGCGACTGCTCGCGCCGTGGTTCCGCAAGGCCATCGCGTGGCGCGTGCTGGACGGCGCGATCGGCAGCATGGTGCTGTTTCTCGCGGCGGTGCAGCTGCGGTGAGATTGGGAGCGTCGCGGCAGATCCGGTCTGCCGCGACGTCAGGTCGTCCGCTCGCGGTTGCGAACGGTGTCGCGTGCGGCGTCAGGCGGTCGACGTCGCATCGGGCGGCGCATCGCCGCCGGTCATCGCGGGCTGGTTGCTGGCAAGCTGAGGCTCGTCGGCCGCCATCGGGTCTTTCTGCCTGGCCGGATCCGCCACGGCCACTTGCGTGGCGGCCTGTACGGCCTTGTCGCCTTCGTAGCGCCAGTACAGAAACTTCTTGCCGCGCTTACCCATGAAGTACTGGCGGTTGACCGACCAACGGCTCGATTCGGCGAAGCCGACGTGACCGTCTTCCATCTGCTTCTTGAAGCCGGCAATCGAATCGTGCACGTAGCGGTCGAAGAACTGGTCGAACGTCGCCCGTGCCGCCGGATCGATGCCGCCCAGCCAGTTGCCCTTGACCCGCGTGGCCGCATCGATGGCCTTGTGCTGCTCCGAAACGTAGCTCGTCACGTAGCCGCCGTTGTCCTCACGGATGCTTTCGGCATCGTCGTTCCATTCGCTGTCGGTAATGGCCATGTAGGAATTCACGCCGCCCGGCGGCTTCAGCCGACCGTCCTGCAGGCGCCGGCTGCGGCTGGCGCGCCACTGGTAATAGCGGTTCATGTGCCAGATGACCTGCGGCTCGAGCCGGTCGCCGTTCGGCGCCACGCCCGCGCGCTTCTCGTTGCCCTGACCCATGTAAAGGTTCCAGGCTGCCTCCAGGTCCTTGGAAATCTCGAACAGTTGTCCGGCGTTCGCCATCACCTCTTGCGGCGAACGGAACGGTACGCCGGCCTTCCATGCCTCGATATAGAGGTTGTTCAGCGCGACGTTGGCCAGCTCGTTGGTGCGCCCTTCCTGGTAGTTGCGCTCGTAACCGCCGCCCACGTCCGAGTGCATGCCCGGGTAGTACACCTCGCGGCAGTTCCCCGGAACCATCTGGTCCTCCCGCACCGAGTCGCCGGGGAATTTCTCCCGGACTTCCTGCGAAGCCACATAGTGAACGCACTGCCGAACGTAGCCCGGAATGCGGATATCGTTCGCCCACTCTGCGTGACCACCTTTGTCAATATGCCGCAACACGCCACCGGCGATCGTCCCCAGAACCGGCCCGAGGACAGGCTGAACAAGGATAGGTGCCTTCGTCTCAAGGCGGCTGCCACCGAAGCCCGTCGACGAAACCGTATCCAGAATTCCCAGGAAATAGACAACCACTTCGGGGCGGAGCCCCTTCATGTTCTTCTTGTTCCACCAGAGCCGCCCACCGATATTCTCGGTGAGCTGCTCGGTCAGCATGCGGACGAAAGCTCGCGCTTCGGTCGCGCCGCGCGAGAAGCCGAATACGGCCACGTTGATCTGGCTCACGGCCGGCATGTATCTGGTCACGTGCCGGTCGAGTTCGTTGAGCATCCAGCGGATGCGCAGCTCGCCTTTACTCGCAGCTGCCATACCGAGCGCGTTGTCGAGACCTTTACCCGTGTCTCCCACCTTGCTGCACGGTGTGCCAACGCCCTCTACATAGTTGCGGACAGTACGAGGGAACACGTCGTCTTCCGCATGCGCAAATTGCCAGAGCTTGGCGATGTTGCTGTACTTGGTCCGGTTGACGTCCGTCGAACCGCCGCCATCGACGCCATAGTTGTTACCCGTTCCATCGAAAAACGCCGTGAACCAGACCGGTTTCGGACACTCCTTGCACTGCTCGATCAGCATCGGGTCGAGCGCCTCCCGGTGGGCGCTTCGAATGGCGTCCTCGACAGGTGTGATATCGGTGATGCGTCGGATGATGGGGGGATTGCTCATGGCAGTTATGCTCCTGTTCCGGCAATGCGTCCGGCGTCAATTCCACTGCGCCGGTTTCTTGCGTCCGTAGAACGGATTGGGGATTTCCTTCACGCATGCGCGGTCCGTCAGCTTCGGCTGGTCGTCGCGCCGGGAAAGCTCGACCTTGGTCGGCGCACGACCCAGACTGAAATCCATGTCCCCGGCGACACGTCCGTCCGGAAAGAAATGCAGCAGCACGTTGCCATCCTTGTCCTTGATCGGCGGACGCGTGATCGTGATTTCGCCCTCGCACCACGCCATCCCCGGCTGGGTTTCGCGATGCGTGTATTCGTCGTAATTCGGGGATGACGCTTCCATCGCGCGCTTGTCGACCACGCGCTCCCACCACACCTTGAACTTCTTCGGTGTTTTCCAGCGGAAATCCCATGCGAGACTGGGCCGCGACCCCTTGCCTCCGCTCCAGTAGTTCTGCGTGCGCGGCGTCGCCCGCGCGCCGTCGACACTCGCGGCATCGTCCAGGTTGCCCTGGTCCGGCGGCAGCAGATAGACCCGGTAAATGTCGTAGTCTGAATAGTTGTACGAGCCTGCCTTGATGATCTCGTAGTTCGGGTCATTCCATTTTGCGGTCTCGCCGGTCCCGAGGCTTTCCGAGCCGCTCTCGGCCTTGCTGCATCCGGCTGTGAAAAAAGCCAGGACCGACAGCAGCGTGATCCAACGGTGTTTCGTTCTCGACATCATTTTTCTCTCGTGACATTCATTTGGGTGCGCGTGACGCCCGCAGGACAAACCTGAATCGATCGATTGCATCCGCTACGCGCGCGTCTCGCGGCGCACGGCGGCGCCCCCGCGCCCATCACCCCGCCGCTTCCTGCATCCGCCGCCAGCCTTCCGCCGGCACAAGCGCCAGCGCCTGCGGAAAGTCCTGCCCTTGCGCCAACGCGTCGAACACGGCGGCCATCGCCGGATGCTCGTCGAAGCGCGAGCCGTACCGCAGCGCCAGCTCGCAGTAGATCAGCAGCGACGCCGCGCTTTCCGCACCATGTGCCTGGCATCGCGCAAGTTGATCGCGCACGAAACCGTAGTGCTGCGCGGCCGGCAACGACGCCAGCAGCGCGGGCTTCTCGGCGCGCAGCCGCTCGATCATCGTGTACGGATAGCAGGCGGCCAGCAGGCGGTCCTCCTGAGCCTGGGTCAACTGCAGCGGAAACTCGGCGACATGCTTGACGTTGGCGGGCGCAGCAAGTTCCGCCGTCCGGATATTCAGTTCGGTATCCAGATAAATAAAGTGCCGCACGCCCTGCGCCAGATACGCGCAATGCGCCGCGGGCAGCATGTCGAGCCAGAACGGCAGCACGCGCGGATCGAAAAAGCGCATCAGCATCGCGCTCTCCATCTGCTCGAGCTGAACATCCACCATCGGTGCCAGATGCGCAGCCAACTGCGTGAGCGTCAATGGCGAAACGAACACGCTCGCCGCCGACCACGGAATGCTGCGCGGATCGATTGCGTCGGCCGCGTCGGCGCTGTCGGCGGCAGGCTGCCATTCGAACAGCAGCGGCCCGACGACCCTCGCATCGTCGTCGGCGTTGTCGAGCAGCGATGCCGCGACAAACGCCGGCCACGACGCCTTTTCGTCATCCGGCAAGGTGTCCAGCAACGCGCCATCGATCAGCACGTAGGCGCGCAGCCCGGCCTGCGACGACAGCGCAGCCTGCAGCGCATCGGCCGCCTGCGCGGCCATCAGGTCATTCGTCATTCGGCGCCCGGTCTCAAGCCTTGGCCGCGAACGGCGACGCCATCGACGCCGCATTGACCATGCACGGCGCGCACGCCGTGCCCGGGAACGCCCGCGCGGGCACCGGCAGGCTGTCCGGTCCGATGAACGTATGCGACGCAGCATGCGCGGTCCATTCGCCCTTGGTCCCATGGACGATGCCGCTGCCGTTCCAGCGCGTATAGCTGGTGCCGCCGTTGATCAGGACTTCTTCCTTTGCAGTGATGGTGATGCGGTTCGCATCGACCTTCACGTCCAGCTTGGCCAGCACGTTGATGCTGTCCTTCAGCGCCTGAATGTCGATGTCGGCAGCAGCGGCAACGAGCCGGATGCCTTTCTCGAATGCGGCGACGCGCACCGCCTCCTTCGCGCTAACCAGCATGCTCTTGCCCGCACCGATGCTCGTGTGGGCACCGCTCGTCAGCGCGACGTGCTGGTCGCTCGCGACGTGAGTCGACCCTGGCGTCGTGGCCAGGATGCCCGCCGGGCTGGCGAGCGCCAGGAACGGCTGCGAGAACTCCGGGAATTCGCCCTGCTGCGGATTGCCGCCGCTGCCCTTGAGGCCGTCGTTCTGCGTCCTGAGCGCCTGATGGACGGCATCCTGGTCGCCGGACTCCTGCGCCCTCACGTCATGCGCGGAACCCGACAGCGATTCGTGCAGGTCGTGCGCCGTCTCGAGGCGAGCAACGGTTTCACCGATGTCCGTCGCATGGGCACGCGCGTCGTAGCGCGCTTCGCTGGTCACCAGCAGGCCCTTGGCTGCCCGTACGGCACCATGCGCATCGGTCCGCAACTCGAAACCGCGCGCGCGCTGATCGGTGCGCCCCTGCGTATTGTCGATGCGGACGTTATGTCCCAGTGTCAGTTCGCTGGCGTCGGTATCGCTGCGCAGCTTCAGCTGGAGCTGTTGCGGTGTGTCATCGAGCAGCACGTGATTCGAACGACCGCCCGCCGCATTGCCGCCGTCGCCCGACAGCTCGCGGCTGCGCAGCCCTGTCAGCACCTGCTGGTCGGGAAGCGCCCATGGCGGCATCCGTTCCGCGTTGTACGTGGTGCCCGACACGACGGGCCGGTCGGGATTGCCGTCGAGACACATCACGAGCACCTCGCTGCCCACGCGGGGATGCGCGATCATGCCCTTCTCGCCGCCGGCCCAGCCGGCGGCCACGCGAATCCGCGCGCTGGTCTGCGCCGCGCGATCCCAGTGGTACACGACGCAAACCCGGCCGTATTCGTCGACGTCGACGCTGCCGGCGCCCTTCGCGCCCGCGACGGTCGCGGTTTGCGGCGCAAGCACCCGCACGGATTCGCTGTTGAAACCGCGGCCCGGACGCCACGGCGTATGCCGGAGGCCCGCGACGAAGCGGTTGCGATATTCGGGCTTGCCGTCGGCCTGCAGATAATTGTTCGCCGCCTCGTGACGGGCTTCGAGAATCAGGTACCGGTGGTCCTCCGGGCTGCCCGCCGACGTGCTGAAGTGGTCGGACAACTGGAACCAGCGTCCGGGCAGGATGCCGTGATGGTTGCCGGCCGCGTCGAAGCGCGACGCCGCAGCCTCGATCTCTTCCATCCGAACGCGTGCCAGCGCATCGCCGGAACGCGTTTCCTTCACGAAACCATAGTGCCCCACGTATTCGTGGTGCTCGACCTGCGGCGCGACACCCGGCGGATGAAGCGTCGGTATCTGCGCACTGGCGGCATGCGGCGCCTTGAAGTCGAACGCCGTCGCGCTGTAACTGCCCGCGGCCAGCGACCGCACCGCGGACCATTGCGAAATGGCGTCCGCGGCCATCGGGCCGTCGTGCGTCTGGAAACGGATCGCCGGCGAGCGACCGTCGACCGCCGGGCACTGTACCGTGCTGTCGTCGCCGACGATCAGCTTCAGCCCCTTCTCGTCGTGCTCCCACCAGTACAGGAACCCGACGGCTTCCAGATGGCGGACGATGTAGTTCCAGTCGCTTTCGCCGAGCCCCCCGCCCTGAACGTTCATGGTGCGCGCAGGATCGTCGCCGCGCACGCGCCATTCCCAGGACGGCGCGAGCCCCTGGTAATCGGCGAGCAGCGTGCCGATCTGCTGCTGAAGCGATTGCCCGAGGAACAGGCGGTTGTTCACGCGTGTCCGCAGGAAGTGGCTCCACGGGCGCAGCACCGCGCGATATTCCGCGATCGAATCGTCGTTGCGGACGAGCGAAAACTCCGTGCAATAACCCGTGAAATGGCGAAGGCTGCCGTCGGGGCGCACCATCGACACCGCGAGCAGCTTGCCCAGCATGTCGGCCAGCGTGACGCCCGCCTCGCCGGACAGCAGCGTCAGTTCGAACGTGAAATCGATCCCGAGCCCCTCGTGCGCGACGAGACGCTCGGCGACCAGCCGCGCCGGACGATGCCGGCCGTACGAGTCGGTGACGGAGGGTGCGTCGTCGTAAGGAAAAGACAGCGCAAGCAAGCGCTTGTCTTGCTGGAAAAACGGGGTTCGAATGAATGCCGCTAGGTCAGCCATGACCGCCTCAGAATGATTTTTTCGTTCGTATGGCAGCGGCCCGCTGCCCCTTAATTTTGGGATGAAAGGATATCGTAGACAACGGCCCGCGACAACGCTGACGCGCTCCGGCAATTCCCGAGTCCGGCGCGGTAAATCGGTAATAAATACGGAACCCCGGCGCATGCCGGGCGGCGCTCGAACGGACAGCGTCTCCATGATGACGTCGCCTTGTCCGGCATCCCGCCGCGCGGCCGCGAAACACGCCGGTTTGCGCGCTGACGGCGGAACCTCGCGATGCGCTTCGCCGTCTCAACGCGACCGGCTTCATCTCCCGCAATTCAATCCCGTCACCCGCAGCTTTAGGAGAGAAACATGGCACTACGCACCCTCGGCACGTCCAGCATCCAGGTTTCGCCGCTCGCCTTCGGCGGCAACGTCTTCGGCTGGACCGTCGACGAGAACGCATCGTTTTCGCTGCTCGACGCGCTCGCCGACACCGGCATCAACTTCATCGACACGGCCGACGTCTATTCGGCCTGGGCGCCCGGCAACAGCGGCGGCGAATCGGAAACGATCATCGGCAAGTGGCTCAAGCGTTCCGGCAAGCGCGAACAGGTCGTGATCGCGACCAAGGTCGGCCTGCTCTCGGCGCGTGCGGGCCTGACGAAGGACAACATCCTGAAGGCCGCCGACGATTCGCTGCGTCGCCTGCAGACCGAATACATCGACCTGTATTTCTCGCATCGCGACCTCGCCGACACGGCCCCGCTCGAGGAAACGCTCGGCGCGTACCAGACGCTGATCGACGCGGGCAAGGTGCGCATCATCGGCGCCTCGAACTACAGCGGCGCGCGCCTGCGCGAAGCCGCCGACATCAGCCGGCGCGACGGCCTGCCCGCATACCAGGTCATTCAGCCCGAATACAACCTGATCGACCGCGCCGACTACGAACGCGATCTCGAGCCGGTCGTGCGCGACCTGAAGCTCGGCGTCGTCAACTATTACGCGCTCGCGAGCGGTTTCCTGTCGGGCAAGTACCGCAGCGAGGCCGACCTGAAGAAGAGCGTGCGCGGCGACCGCGTTGCCGGCTATCTCGACGAACGCGGCCTGCGCATTCTCGCCGCGCTCGACGCCGTGTCGGCGAAGCACGGCACGCAGCCGGCCGCGATTGCGCTCGCATGGCAGATCGCGCGGCCGTCGATCACCGCGCCGATCGCGAGCGCGACTTCGCTCGCGCAACTCGAATTGCTCGGTGAAGCGATCCGCGTCCGGCTCGATCAGGACGACATTCGCCAGATCGACGAAGCCAGCGCGACCTGAGGTCGTCGGCGGCAGGCCGGTCGATGGCATCGCGCAGTCTCGCGGTTCCGCGATCGGCCTGCGTCATGCGCATCCCGCTCGCCCGGGCTGCCGCCGTCTTCGTCGAAGCAAGCCGGCGGCACCTGTCGGCAGCGCATCGCGATACGCGCACCACCTAGCCGAAAATCGCACGCGCGGTTTGACTCGTACGGCCGCTTCCGTTGACTCGGCCAGACATCGATCGATCGTCCGGCCGCAACGCCCCGCTGCAAGCGCGTCGCGCACCGGCCCCGGGTCTTACACGGATTGACTGCGGCATTCGACGTGCCCGAGACTGCGCCGCTCGGGCGGTCATTGGGAGAACGTCATGCCGGACACCAGCACGGGAATCGACACGATCTCGACGCGCGCCGTACGCGGCGCCGAGCGCGTCGACTTCTGGGTCGACCATGTCGCCCGCACGCTCGTGCGGATCGAATGCAGCGGAAAATCGTCCGAAGGCATCGACGCGTCGCTGCGCAAGCGCGATCTCGGGCTGTTCAGCGCATGCGACATCGTCGCGAACCGGCATGCGGTGGTGCGTACGCCGCACAACATCCACGCGGACCAGCGCGACGCCGTGTTCATCTGCCTGATGCACGAAGGGCAAGGCTATACGTTCCAGGACGTCGACTGCATGCAGCACGCGCCGGGCGACCTCGTCCTCTACGACACGGCGGTGCCGTACGGGCACGGCTTTCCCGCCGACATGGCGATGACCGTGCTCGACGTGCCGCGCGACGTGTTCGAAGCACGTGTCGGGCCGTGGCGCTATCGCAGCCTCGTCAAGATCGATCGCGGCGATGGCGTGACGTCGTGGGCCGTGCGACAGGTGTACGCGCTGCTCGCCGCGCCGCAGGAACCGGCACCGGACGCGCGCGAACGGCGCGCCGCCGCGATACTCGAGCTCGTGCAGTCGATGCTGCGGCTGCGCGACGGCGATGCATCGCCGACGAAGTCGACCGTCCACACGCTGTCGCGCGCGAAGGCGTTCATCGACAGCCATCTCGCCGACGACGATCTCGACAGCCAGTCGGTGAGCCGCGCGATCAACCTGTCGCCGCGCCAGCTCGCGCGCGTGTTCGAGATCGAAGGGATGCCGCTCACGCGCTATATCCTCGCGCGGCGGCTCGAGCGTTGCCGCGCCGACCTGCGCGACCGGTCGCTGAAGCACCTGACGGTCAGCGAAATCGCGTTCCGCTGGGGCTTCAACAACAGCGCGCACTTCAGCCGCAGCTATCGCGCACGCTTCGGCGAGACCCCGAGCGACACGCGCGCTCCGGCCGACGCGCGATAACCGGACACCACACAACCCGCCACTCGCCACCGTGTCCCTGCGAGGCAAGCCCGGCGTCCGTCCCGGTCAAATGGGGCCGCATACCGCTCGCTAAGCTGGCTTCCTGCGCGGCGGCACACGTTCCGTCGCCCGACATCAAGGAGAAGAAGCGGGATGGAGACGTACGACCATATCGTCGTCGGCGGCGGTTCGGCCGGCTGCACGGTCGCGCATCGGCTGGTGAAGGCCGGCAGGCGCGTGCTGCTGCTCGAGGACGGCCCGAAGGACGACAGCCTGTTCATCCGGATTCCGGCGACGTTCATTCGTGTGCTCGGCACGCAGCGCACCGTCACGTTCGAAAGCGAGCCGCAGCCCGGCGCGGCGGGACGCAAGACCTACGTGCCGCAGGGTCGCACGCTCGGCGGCGGCAGTTCAGTCAATGCGATGCTGTACGTGCGCGGCACGCGCGACGACTACGACGACTGGGCCGCGCTCGGCTGCACGGGCTGGGGCTGGGACGACGTGCTGCCCGTGTTCAAGCGCGCCGAATCGCACCTGCGGCTCTCCGAGCCGTTCCACGGCACCGACGGGCCGTTGAAGGTCGGCGACACGCGCTTCCGGCATCCGCTGAGCCTCGCGTTCGTGAAGGCCGCGCAGGAAGCCGGCATCGCGTACAACGACGACTTCAACGGCGCCGCGCAACACGGCGTTGGCTTCTATCACACGACGATCTTCGACGGGCAGCGCGGCAGCACCGCCGCCACCTATCTCGCCGACGCGATCCGCCACCCGAACCTGCGCGTGCTGACCGGCTGCCGCGTGACGCGCATCCGGTTCGACGGCCGGCGCGCGACCGGCGTCGAATGGCGAACCGAAAGCGGCGCGACGGGTTCGGCCGCCGCGCGCGCCGACGTCGTGCTCGCGGCCGGCGCGCTGAGCACGCCGAAACTGCTGATGCTGTCCGGCATCGGGCCCGGCGCGCACCTGCACGCGCACGGCATCGACGTGCTGCATGACAGCCCCGACGTCGGCGCCAACTACCAGGACCACCTCGAAGTATCGATCTACGGCTACAGCCATGCGCCGGTCAGCCTGTTGGGCGAGGATCGCGGGCTGAAGGCGTTGCGGCACGGGCTGCAGTGGATGCTGTGCCGCACCGGCCTGCTGACGTCGAACGTCGTCGAATCCGGCGCGTTCGTCGACACGACGGGCAGCGGTCGGCCGGACCTCCAGTTCCACGTGCTGCCGACGCTCGTCGGCGACGTCGATCGCGCGCCGCTGCCCGGCCACGGCCTGTCGATCAATCCGTGCCTGCTCAGGCCGCGCTCGCGCGGCTCCGTGCAACTGCGCGGCAACGATCCGGCCGCGCCGATCCGGTTCGACAGCGGCGCGCTGTCCGACCCGGCCGACGTCGACGGCCTCGTGCGCGGCGTCGCGCTCGCCCGGCAGATCATCCGCGCGCCGTCGCTCGCGCGCATCGTTCGCGAAGCCGAGATGCTGGCCGATGCGGCACTCGCCGACTACGTGCGGCGCCGCGCGAAAACCGTCTATCACCCGGCCGGCACCTGCCGCATGGGCAACGACGCGCACGCGGTCGTCACGCCGCGCCTCGCGGTGCAAGGCATCGACGGATTGCGGATCTGCGATGCGTCGGTGATGCCGCGCATCGTGTCCGGCAACACGAACGCGCCGACGATCATGATCGCGGAGCGCTGTGCCGAGTTCATGCTGGCGGAGTGACGTGGCACGCGTGCGCTGCACCGCACTGAAAACAAAAACGGCGCGTGAGACACGCGCCGCCACCCCATCCACTGCCGGGATCAGGACTCGGCCGCGCGCGCCGCATCGCGCAGCGCCATCGGCGACGCGCCGTAGCGCTCGCGAATCGCGCGGCTGAAGTGCGCCTGGCTCGAGAACCCCCAGCGAAACGCGATCTCGCCGACGCTCGTCTTGCGCAGCCGCGCATCCGTCAGCTCGCGATGCGCGTGCGACAGCCGTTCCGACCAGATGTGCTGCGTGATCGACTCGCCTTCGGCCGCAAACAGCCGGCCGAGATGGCGCAGCGACAGCCCGACCGCGTCGGCCACCGCCTGCGGCCCGAGCTCCGGTTCGCCGAGATGCGTCGCGATGTACTGCTTCGCGGTCAGCAGGTACGACAGCGACGCGCGCGATGCGCCCGCGCCGTTCACTTCCGCATCGATGAGTTCCGCAATCAGCGTGCGCGTGTGCTCGGCGAACCGCGCGGCATCGTGCTCGACGGGATCCTTCATGAACCGCTCGACGCTCGCGCGCAACGTCGCGCCGAGCATCGCGCCCGCACCCGGCTTCGGCGCGATCCGCAGCGGCAGCGCCGCCAGTTCCGCATCGAGCCGGTCGTCGAACGTCGTGATCGGGATATCGATCAGCAATTGCCGCATCGGCGTCAGGAATCCGAACAGATAAGGCACGCGCGTGTCGTAGACGACGACATCGCCGGCGTCCGCGAGCAGGCACCGGTCGCGCTGAATGAAATACGCGCGCCCGCTCAGGATCTGGCACGCGAACAGCGATTCCTTCGGCAACTGGCGCACCAAAGCGGGGCTGCGCTCGATCACGTGATCCTGGCCGCTGATGTCGGCAAGGCCGAGGCCCGGCAGCGAGATGTCGGTCTTCTCGACTTCGAGCCCGGCCGGCGACAGCGACGAGCAGCGCAGGCCGACCAGCGTCGCCGCATTGAACGCATCCCAGTACGCCATCCGGTCGCGCACCGGCACGTCGGCCGTCGAGCCTCGCGTGCATGAAAAAACGGTCGAATTCGTCACGTCGCCTCCTGCTGGCGCCCGTCGTACGGAGCGGCATGCATTGCGGAATTGGGGGATGGATCGTTTAAACGTCGTGCGGTGCGATGTCCGGCCCGATCAAGCAATTCGTCCAGCCCAGTCAAGAGCGGCGCGCACCGTCTGGCTAAAGTCGAGCCCACGACACCTCTATACAAGGAGACAGACCGTGGTCGACCAAGCCGTAGCCGAATTCTGGCAAAACATTGCGCCGATTGCCAATCCGTTCAAGCCCGATGCGCTGCCCGAAGCGTATATCGCGAACGCGGCCACCGACGACGAACGTTATTACGTTCCGTTCACCGAAACGGTTTCGTCGCGGCCGCTGTGGATCTCGCCGTCGCAGAACAAATGGTGCGACATCCTGATGGCGAAGGAAGCGGGGCTCGTGAACCGGCACTATCACCCGCACGAGGTGTTCGCATACACGCTGTCCGGCAAATGGGGCTACCTGGAACACGAATGGACCGCGACGAAGGGCGATTTCGTGTACGAGACGCCGGGCGAAGGCCACACGCTCGTCGCGTTCGACCATCCCGAGCCGATGCGCGCGTTCTTCATCGTCAAGGGGCCGCTGATCTGGCTCGACGACGAAGGCAACCCCGACGGCTATTTCGACGTGCATTCGTACATCGCGATGTGCAAGGCCCACTACGAGAAGGTCGGCCTCGGCGCGCAGGCGATCGAGAAGCTGTTCCGCTGACCCGCGACGAGGCCGGCCATGACATCCCAATCCTCCCCCAAGCTTTCATGGACGTACGAGAACAGGCTGCTGCTGATCCTGTTCATGACGTTCGGTTTCGTGTTCTTCGACCGCCTGGCGCTGTCGTTCCTGTTCCCGTTCATGTCCGCCGAACTGCACCTGACGAATGCGCAGCTCGGCATGGTGTCGTCCGCGCTCGCGCTCACCTGGGCGCTGTCCGGCGCCGCGACCGGCGCATGGTCCGACGCGCGCGGCACGCGCAAGCCGCTGCTGATCGCCGCCGTGCTCGGCTTTTCCGTGTGCTCGGCGCTGTCGGGGCTGGTCGGCGGCTTCGCGAGCCTGATCGCGTTCCGCGCGTTGATGGGCATCGCCGAAGGCCCCGTGCTGCCGCTGTCGCAGTCGCTGATGGTCGAGAGTTCGACGCCCAGCCGCCGCGGGCTGAACATGGGCTTGCTGCAGGGCTCGGCTGCCGGCCTGCTCGGCGCGATGATCGGGCCGCCGGTCGTGATCGGGATCGCGACCGCGTACGGCTGGCGCCACGCGTTCTACGTGTCGTGCATTCCGGGCTTCCTGATCGCATTCTGCATCTGGCGCTGGGTTCGCGAAGCACCGCCCGGCGGCGCACGGCATGCGCAGGCCGACACCGTCGGCGCGCCGGCGGCGGGCGGCGCGGCAATCAGCCGCTGGGCGCTGCTGAAGGAACGCAACATCCTGCTCTGCGTGCTGATCAGTTGCTTCTTCCTCACGTGGTTCATCGTGATCATCTCGTTCGCGCCGGTGTTCCTCGTCGACAGCCGCCACCTGTCCCCGTCCGACATGGGCGTCGTGATGACCTGCCTCGGCGCCGCGTGGGTGTTCTGGGGTTTCGCGGTGCCCGCGATCTCCGACCGGATCGGCCGCAAGCCGACGATGATCGTGTTCGCGCTGATCGCCGCCGCGTGCCCCATCGCGATGATTCACGCGAATTCGCTGGTGGCGCTGTGCGCACTCGTGCTCGCGACCTACACGGGCCTCGGCTGCTTCACGCTGTTCATGGCGACGATCCCGGCCGAAACGGTGCCGCCCCGCTCGATCGCCAGCGCGCTCGGGCTGATCATGGGCGCCGGCGAACTGATCGGCGGCTTCGTCGCGCCGACCGTTGCCGGCTTCGCGGCGGACAAGTACGGCCTGCAGTTCGCGATGTGGACGTCGGCAACCGGCGCGATCCTCGCGTGCGTGCTGTCGTTCGGCCTCGTCGAAACCGCGCCCGCCGTGCTGCGCAAGCGCGCGCTCGCCGGCGCCGCCGCCAGCCGTCTCGATACACCGAACCTCGGAGGACGCTGACATGCGCGCACTTCAATGGCATGGCCCGCGCGACGTCCGTCTCGTGGAAATCGACACGCCGCGCGTCGGACCGGGCGAGGTGCGCATCGCGGTCGCCTATTGCGGCATCTGCGGCAGCGACCTGCACGAATACGCGGACGGCCCGCACGCGATTCCGGTCGACACGCCGCATGCGCTGTCCGGGCGCACCGCGCCGCTGACGCTCGGCCACGAGTTCTGCGGCACCGTCGTCGAAGTCGGCGAAGGCGTGACGACCCTGAACCCGGGCGACTGCGTCGCCGTCGAGCCCGAATATCGCTGCCACCAATGTGCGTACTGCCGCTCGGGCTCGTACAACCTGTGCGTGTCGATGGGCTTCGCGGGCCTGATGGGCGACGGCGGGATGGCCGACTTCGCGGTCGTGCCGGCCTACATGCTGCATCGGCTGCCCGACGGCGTCAGTCTCGAGCAGGCCGCCGTGATGGAACCCGCCGCCGTCGCGCTGCACGCGTTGCGCCGTGCCGAACTCCGGCTCGGCGACACCTGCGCGGTGTTCGGGCTCGGGCCGATCGGCCTGTTGCTGATCCAGCTCGCGAAGCTGCAGGGCGCGACGACCATCGTGGCGGTCGACGTGTCGCCCGAGCGCCTCGCGGCCGCCATACGCTTCGGCGCGACGCACACGTTCAATGCGCGCTCGCTCGACGCGTCCGTGCTGCGCGACGCGATCCGCGAGGCGTCGGGCGGGCTCGGCGTCGATGCGAGCTTCGAGGCCGCCGGTTTGCCGGCCACGTTCGAAGCGGCGATGCAGGCGCTGCGCAAGGGCGGCCGCGTCGTGATGGTCGGCCTGATGCCGCAGGCGGGCTTCGATGCGTTCCGCGCGGTCAACGACGAACTGACCTTCACGGCAAGCGTCGGTTACCGGCATGCATACGAAGACCTGCTGCGCATCGTCGCGTCGGGCGCGCTCGACCTCACGTCGATCGTTACACGCACCGTATCGCTCGAAGATGCCGTCGCCGACGGCTTCGACGCGCTGCTCGCCGATCGTACGCAGATCAAGATCCTGGTTTCTCCCGCGCAGCGGTCCGCCCGCCGCGCCCACCTCATCGGGAGTGTCGAACATGAGTCACCCGTGGGCGTTTGAAGGCAAGACCGTCGTCGTGACGGGCGGCACGTCGGGCATCGGTGCGAGCACGGCCTGGCGCTTCGCGGAAGCGGGCGCGTCGGTCGTCGCGCTCGGGCTCGACGTCGCCGGCCCGCATGCGCCCGTGCATCCGCGCGTCCGGTGCGTGGAGCTGAACGTGACCGACAGCGACGCGCTGACGCGCACGATCGCCGCGTTGCCGCGGCTCGACGTGCTCGTCAACGGCGTCGGCATCAGCCGGCACGCGGACGAATACCGGATGGATCAGTTCGAGCTCGTGCTGAACGTGAACCTGACGTCGGTGATGCGCGCGTCCGACGCCGCGTTGCCGGCGCTGTCCGCGCATGGCGGCAGCATCGTCAACGTCGCGTCGATGTACACGTACTTCGGCAGCAAGGACCGGCCCGCGTACAGCGCGAGCAAGGGCGGCATCGCACAGCTCACGCGTTCGCTCGCGCAGGCGTGGGCCGAGCGCGGCATTCGCGTGAACGCCGTCGCGCCCGGCTGGATCGATACGCCGCTCAGCAGCGGGCTGATGGCCGACGCGCAGGCGTCGCGGCAGATCCTCGATCGCACCCCGCTCGGGCGCTGGGGCACCGCCGACGAGGTCGCGAACGTGATCCTGTTCCTGTGCTCGCCCGGCGCGTCGTTCGTGACCGGCGCGGTCGTGCCGGTGGACGGCGGGTATTCGACGGTCTAGCCGCCCGCGCGTCGCGGCGGCAAGCGGTACCCCACCGCCGCGACGCGTCATCCGGTTCCGCTTTATCCCCGTCGGGCCGAGTCCGTTCCGGCCCGGCATTCATCACGACAATCAGTAGTCCCATCAAAAATATCCGATCCGATCGGAAACATGTGAGGAGCACCTTGGAGATGACGAAAAAGACCCTTCTGGCCCTCGCGGCCTGCGCGATCCCGGCCGCGGCGCTCGCGCAGAGCAGCGTGACGATGTTCGGGCTGATGGACGCCGGCCTCAGTTACGTCAGCAACGAAGGCGGCCACGGAAACGCGAAATTCGACGACAACATCTTTTTTCCGAACCTGCTCGGCTTCGAAGGCAAGGAGGATCTCGGCGCGGGCACGCGCGCGATCTTCCGGCTCGTGAATCAGTATTCGCTCGGCAACGGTTCGATCATCGGCGGCGGGTTGTTCGCGCGGCAGGCCTACGTCGGGCTGGAAAACGATCGCTACGGCAAGCTCACGCTCGGCAACCAGTACGAGTTCATGGTCGACTCGCTGGCCGCCAGCGGCAACGAGATCGCGCAGGATCTCGTCGGCCTGTACGGCTTTCGCAACGGGCCGTTCGACAAGCTCGCGCTGCCCAACAACCCGACCGGCGCGTTCGACTGGGATCGTGTCGCGGGCAGCAATCGCGTCGCGAACTCCGTCAAGTACACGAGCCCGTCGCTGTCGGGCCTGATCTTCGGCGCGCTGTACGGCTTCGGCAACGTCGCGGGGTCGGTCGGCGCGAACAACACGGCCAGCGTCGGCGCGAGCTATGACAACGGCCCGTTCGGCGCGGGCGCGGCCTATACGAACCAGAAATACGGCGCGGCGGCCGGGCTGCCGCCGACCAGCGTGCGCAACTGGGGGGCGGGCGTGCACTACACGCTCGGCACGGTCACGGGGAAGGCACTCTTCACGACCGTGCGCAACGCGCAGAACGGCGCGGGCGTGTGGTCGGCGGAAGCCGGCGCGGCGTGGCATCCGTCGCCTGCGTGGGTGGTCGGCGCGAGCTACACGTACATGAAGGGCAACGACACGCTCGACAACGCGCATGCGCACCAGTTCCTCGCCGCCGTCCAGTACTGGCTGTCGAAGCGCACGATGGTGTACGTCGCCGGCGTTCACCAGCGCGCGAGCCACGGCAGCAACGCGCAGATCAACGGCGTGATGGATGCGAACGGCGCGTCGAGCGGCGCGCTGCAGTCGATCGCGCGGATCGGCTTCAGCACGCGGTTCTGACACGCGCGGCGGCCGGCCGCGCGAACCTGCGTGGCCGGCCCCGCCTCATCCCGTCCGGCCATGCCCTTTACGTCGTCAGAAGCGGATCGTCACGGATTTCGGCTCGGTATACGCATCGATGAACGCCGACCCGTATTCGCGGCCGATGCCTGACCCTTTCGCGCCGCCGAACGGCACGGCCGGATCGACCAGCGTATGCATGTTCACCCACACGGTGCCCGCCTGGATGCGCGGTACGTAGCGCAGCGCCTTCGACAAGTCGTTCGTCCAGAGGCTTGCCGTCAGCCCGAACGGCGTGTCGTTCATCATCGCGATCAGCTCCTCCTCCTCGTCGAACGGCACGAATGCGCCGACCGGCCCGAAGATTTCCTTGCGGTACACGCTCGACTGCAGCGACTTCGGCACGACGAGGGTCGGCTTCACGTAGAAACCGTCGCGCGCATACGCGCCGCCGCCCGCGACGATGTCGTCGCCCTCGGCCTTCGCCAGCGTGAACGCATCGAGGCATTTGCGAAACTGCGGTTCGTTGCAGACCGGACCGATCATGCCCGCGTCGTCCATCGGATCGGACGGCTCGAAGCTGTCGAGGCGCGCCTTCAGTTTTCCGACGACTTCATCGAACTGCGATCGATGCACGAAAAAGCGCTCCGCCGACGCGCAGATCTGCCCGCTGTGCAGGAACCCGGCCTCGATCACGCCGTCGAGAATCTTCTCGACCGGCGTATCCGGCAGGAACGCCGCCGCGTTCTTGCCGCCCAGTTCGAGCGTGAAGCGCGTGAAGTTCGCGTTGACGGCTTCCTCGCCGATGATGCGGCCGGTCGGCACCGACCCCGTGAACGACACCTTCGCCACGCGCGGATCCCGGATGACCTTTCCGCCGACCTTGCCCGCGCCGTTGATGACGTTCAGCGTCCCGGGCGGCAACCCGGCTTCGGTGCCGAGCTCGGCGATGCGCAGCATCGTCAGCGGCGTGAATTCCGACGACTTGATCAGCACCGTATTGCCGGTCGCGAGCGCCGCACCGAATTTCCACACGGGAATCATCACCGGGAAATTCCACGGGATGATGCCGAAGACAACGCCCAGCGGCTCCCGCAGCGTAAACGACGTGTAACGCTCGCCGCCCATGCTCGGAAACGACGGCGCCAGCGTTTCGCCCGCGATCTTGGTGGCCCAGCCCGCGTAGTAGCGCAGCCAGCGCGCCGACCACGCCACCTCGATCATGCGCGACACGCCGATCAGCTTGCCCGACTGCGCGGTTTCGATCTGCGCGATCTCCTCGCCGTGCGCGTCGACGAGATCCGCGAAACGCAACAGGATGCGCTCGCGATCGGCCGGCGTCACGCGCGCCCACTCGCCGCGGAACGCGCGATCGGACGACGAGATCGCGGCCTCGATCTCGTCGTCGGTCGCCTGCGCGACGGAACCGATCACCGCGCGCGTCGCCGGGTTCACGACCTCGATCCGTTCGCCGTTGCGGCCGGCCACCGCCCGGCCGTCGATGTACTGGCCATGTTCGCGCGCGAGAAACGCTTTGACTTCGTCCAGCATCTGCACCAGCGCCATTTGCTTTACCTCCGGAAATCGATTGGGATGAAAAATCGGTCAGGCCGCGTTCCGATTCTAGAAGCGCGTCACCGGCGCACATCGGCGCTCCGTGCACACTTTTGGCTTCAGCGTGCAGAACGGCGCGGCGAATGTACCGGCTTTTTTCATTTGCATTAACCTTGGTGCGTTCCCGGAACCTTCCCTCACCCGGCCATGGCACATGAACTCGTCGTCAGCGCCACCAACGGCAGCGCAAACCTGCGAGAACTCGTCGCAGACAGTTTCCTGCCGCTGGTTTTTCACGACACCGGCCCTCTGTTCCGGATGTCGGTGCGCGTTGCGTCGGTGGGCGGGCTGCGCATGGCGGAGGTGGACACCACGGCCGTCCGGGTGGACCGCGATCGTGCGCTGGCCGCGCGCACGGAAAGCGACTGCTACAAGATCCTGTTCCAGATCGCCGGGCAAAGCCGCATCACGCAACGCAACACGACGTCGACCGTCAATCCGGGGGAATGGGTGATCTACGACGCGACCCAGCCGTACCGGATCGAATCCGCGAACGCATCGCGCTTCGTCGCCGCGCTGACGCCGCCGAGAAGCAGCACGATGTGGCGGTGGTTCGTGGAGCGTGCGGGTGTCCAGGTTCGCCAGACCGTCGGCAATGCGCGGCTGGCGCTGCAGTCCATCCGCTTTCTGATGGACGGGCAGGTGCCGAACGATCCGGAAAGCCTGTTCGGCTTCGAGCAGTCGACGCTGATGCTGCTCGATTCGGTGATCCGCCGCGAAGCCGGCGATTCGCTCACCGGCGCCGACGCGCGCAGCGCGACCTTGCGCATGAATGCCGAAATCCATCTCGCGCATCACTACCGCGATCCCGACCTGTCGCCGGACCGGCTGGCAAGCGCATTGAACGTATCGCGGCGCACGCTTTACAGTGCACTCGCCGCAACCGACCAGACGCCGCAGAGCCTGATCCAGGAATACCGGCTGCAGGCGAGCCGGCGTGCACTGGAGGATCCGGCGGATACCAACCGGAACCTGCTGGAGCTGGCGATCGCGTGCGGTTTCTCGGACATCACGCATTTCGGGCGGGCGTTCAAGGCGCGGTTCGGATGCAGCCCCGGGGCTTACCGGCTCGCGCATCGAATTATTCCGGGGGCTTGAAACGCTGTTTCCAGCGGCCGCTCAACGTTCCGTATGCATAATAAATGCGGAGCAACCACAAGACAGCGGCGATCAAAGCATGCAACGGGAATAAATCCGGCCCGGCTCCGGTATATCGTCGGTCGCCACGCCGTTCGCCACGCCGGACGGGCGGGCGACGCCCCACCCGAAACCGCGAGACCGCTCATGTCACAGCCCAACCACGCCGCCTACGCACGCTTCGCGATCGCCATGCACTGGTCGATCGCGATCCTGATCCTGTCGAACCTGTCGATCGGGCTCTACATGGATACGTTCCCGCACAACTCGTCGCAGTTCAACGGCATCCTGTTCTATCACGCGTCGATCGGCAGCCTGATTTTCATGCTGACCGTGCCGCGCCTCGTGTGGCGCGCGACGCATACGCCGCCGCCGCTGCCGGACAGCGTTCCGGCATGGCAGGCGCGGATCGCCGGCGCGCTGCACGGCGTGCTGTACCTGCTGCTGTTTCTCGTGCCGCTGACCGGCTACGTGCACCGCCTCGCCGGTGCGCATCCGGTCAGCTTCTTCGGCATCGCCGAATTGCCGGTGCTCGTCGGCCGCGACGAACCGTTGAGACTCCTGACCGATGCGCTGCATCGTGCACTCGTGCTGACGCTCGGCTTGCTGCTGGCCATGCACGTCGCGGCCGCGCTGAAGCACAAGTTCGTCGATCGCGACGGCGTTGCCGGGCGGATGGGTATTTGAGCGGGCGCGGCGGAATCGGGCCGGCGCCCACCCCTCGTCGCGCATCGCGTTACGTCAGTCTTCGCCCTTCTCGAGCACGTTCTGCGTGAGCGCGACCGACGGAATCGTCGGCTTGAGCGACGCGCGGTGCGCGCGACCGCTCAGCCACTTCCAGCCGATCACGAGCAGCAGCGCCACCAGCGGGATCGACGCGATCGTCCACGTGCCGTTCGGATAGTCGAGTGCCATCAGGACCAGCACGCCGAGCAGGAACAGCAGCGTCAGCCATGACGTCACCGGCGCGCCGGGCATCGTGAACGACACGTCATCCACCTCGCCGCGCGCGACCGCTGCGCGGAACTTCATCTGGCAGACGACGATGAATGCCCACGTGCTGATGATGCCGAGCGACGCGATGTTCAGCACGATCTCGAACACGCTCGACGGCACCAGATAGTTGAGCAGCACGCCGACGACGTAGATCGCGACCGTCACGAGGATGCCCGCGTACGGCACGGATTGCCCGCTCATCCGCCCGAGGAACGCAGGGGCCGAGCCTCCCATCGACAGCGAACGCAGCACGCGTCCGGTCGAATACAGTCCCGAGTTGAGACTCGACAGCGCGGCAGTCAACACCACCAGGTTCATCACCGAGCCGATGCCGGGCACGCCGAGCGCGCCAAAGAACGTGACGAACGGGCTCTGGCCCGCCTTGTACGCGCTCCACGGCAGCAGGCAGACCAGCAGGACGACCGACGCGACGTAGAAGATCGCGATGCGCCAGATCACGTTGTTGATCGCGCGCGGCAGCACCTTGCGCGCGTCCCTGCATTCGCCGGCGGCGGTGCCGACCAGTTCGACGCCCGCGAACGCGAATACCACGCCCTGCACCAGGACCAGCGCCGGCATCAGCCCGTGAGGGAAGAACCCGCCGTTGTCGGTGATCAGGTGCATGCCCGTATCATGGCCCGCGACGTGCCCGCCGCTGCCGAGGATCACGCTGCCGATCACGAGGAACAGCACGATCGCGGCGACCTTGACCAACGCGAACCAGAATTCCATCTCGGCGAACCACTTCACGCCGATCAGGTTCATCGTCGCGACGATGCAGAGCGCGACGAGCGCGAAGATCCACTGCGGCACACCCGAAAACGGCGCCCAGTAATGCATGTAGAGCGCGACCGCGGTGATGTCGACGATGCCGGTCATCGCCCAGTTCAGGAAATACATCCACCCGGCGACGAACGACGCTTTCTCGCCCAGGAATTCGCGCGCGTACGACACGAAGCTGCCGCTGCTCGGGCGATGCATCACGAGTTCGCCGAGCGCGCGCAGGATCAGGAAGGAAAACGCGCCGCACACCAGATAGACGATCGCGAGCGACGGCCCGGCGGCCTGCAGGCGCGCGCCCGCGCCGAGGAACAGGCCGGTGCCGATCGCGCCGCCGATCGCGATCATCTGCACCTGCCGATTGCCGAGGGTCTTGTGATAGCCGGCCTCGTGGGATTCGAGCCAGTTCCGTTTGCTGGTGTCGCCGGTCGGCGCGGGTTCGGGAATCGATGCCATGATCGCATCCTCATGTGCTTGCGTGATTGCGTTCGGACCGTACCGCGATCCGGGCCCGTCGGTGCCCGCGGCCGCACGACGCCCCATCACGCCGCGCATCGAGGCCGCTGCACGCTGGACATGGCGCGCGGCACCGTCAACCGCAAACGTATGCAGCCGTAATTCCGCTCACAAACGCTATGCAAATTTCGACTTGCATGGCCCCGAATCGCGCATGCGACACGAACGGAAAGCATTTCTAAATACGTCAGGATTTCGAAAGATTCGGCGCGATCCGTCGGGCTCGGCAGGACTCGTCCCGCACGTGGACTCAACGCTCGAGCCCCCGTGGAAGTCATGACGGCCGATACGGCCACGACACCTCGGGCGCGTGTCTCGCCCGCTGCCGCGTGGAGCGCGTCGGCATCAAAAACAGCGGGAGCACGAGATAGAACTGCTCGTCGACCGACAGGCTCCAGTACTGCGCGAGCGGCACGCCCGGTGCAATCTTGTAATCGGGTACACGCGCACACTGTTACCACGTGTAATCGACTCGCGGATCAATCCCTCGTACGCTATCGATACTCTTCCGCCCGCCCGCTTTCTCCGCTGGCGCTGCTTCGCAGGATGGGAGAGATACCGGCGCCACGGGCGTCGTCACTCAGCAGCGTGTTCTTCAACGATAAAACGTGAAAGGAACTGCCATGTCTCATAGCTTGGATAGCTTCAAATTCATCGATGTCCTGATTGCGTTCGATGTCGAGGAGATCCTGAAAAAGAACAACAACGCGCTCGGCATGGAGCCGGATCAGGCGACCTCGCTCGGGAACGACCCCGATTCCGTCTACATGATCACCCCGCTGGCGGATGCGGCGTATGGCTATGGCCAAGGCTCGGTGCAAGGTGTGTACCAGGGCGAGGCCGGCAGCAACTTGCTGCTCAAGGCCAATGTCAACGACGTGATTTACTGGCGCACCGTGTCTCTGACGGGCACGGAAAACTACAAGTGCTTCCTGCATCGCTTCAAAGTGATCACCCGCGACCTTCTGGGCGAAGTTTCGTACCACACCGAGAACGTCACCGAGCCTTACCCGGTACCGGGCTGGCCCGACAACAACGGTGTGAAAACAGAGCAGCGCGCGGACTACTGGGCGCAAGCCACCGTGCTCAGTACCGGCCAAGAGACCTATGCGTTCGTCGTCGCCGTTTACGACCGGCACGCGCAACTGAAGGGCTACGTCACCTGGGATGCTTACCTCACCATCAGCCACGGGTGATCTCGAACCGGCGCCTCGACAAGGCCGCGGCGTGATCGGCGCGAGGCGCCCGGCAGCACCGGGCGGGCGGATTCGGCCCGCCCGGTGCTTTCCGCTGGCGAATCCATCCCGCCGCCATGAAAGGACAATCGGTCAAGTCACAGAAACAGCAGCGCCGGATTCAGTTCCTGTTCGCCGCACGGCTGCGCGCGCCATCCCAGTTCCACCGGAACCGAGTAAAGCCGTCGCGCGCCAAAACGCGGCCAGAAATGGCACAGCCCCGGCGCGATGACTTGCACCACGGACAAGCCGATGTCGGGCCGCGTCTTGTCGACGACGAGCACGTCCATGCCGGCCGCCGCGATGCGCCCGACGCAATGCGCGAGCGCCGCCGGCAACGACGGTGCGTCGATCGGCTGCCACGTCGAGCGCGTCGTGCCGCGCACGCCGTTCGCCGGATACAGAAATCCGGTTGCCGAAAGTTTGTCGCGATCCCACGGGTGCGGCGCCTCCGCTGCGACATCGAGCAACTGGTTGACTTCGGTCAGCGCCCGCTGCACTGCGATTCGGCCGTCCGGATGGCAGCCGAAGCCGATCGAGAAACGCCCGTCTTGCGGATTTTCCGCCAGCGCGGCGACAGTCGGCACCCCGAGATCGGTGGTGATGTCGAGCGCCCACAAACGCCACCCGAACGTCGCATATTCACGCACGAGCGCATCGAAATACGGATCGTCGAAACTCGCGAGATCGATGTCGGGGCGCGGAATCCGGTTGTACCACCAGATCGCGACCGCATCGCGCTCGATCAATTCGAGCATGCCCTGCAAAATCGCCTCGTCGACGCTCGATCCCGCCGCGCAGCCGTTGGGATTGTGAACGCATGCGGCGTGCGCCTGCGCACTGTCGGGCGTTTCCGCATAGCAGTAGCTCAGCGGTACGAGGTAGCGCCTGCCGGTCACGAGCGACCAGGCCGGCGTCCAGTCCATGACGTCGCGCGCCGTGAAACGCGGCGGCACCTGCTTCCGAACATCGCGGGTCAATGCGTTGATCGCATCGCGCGCGTCGAATTGCCGTTCGCTGAACTGCTGAAGGTCGTTCACGTGAATCGGTACGGCGTCGCATGCCGGATCGGCGAGCAGGCTTTCCATGCTTCCGGTCAACGTCGCCTCGTCGCCTTGATACACGCTGCTGAACCGTTCAAGCGCCTCGCATAGCGTGCTCACGCGGGCTTGATCGTCGGTGCGGCCTTTGCCGGCGCAGATTCTGTCGAACCGGTTGCTGGCCGGTACGGCGGCCGGGCACACGAGAAAACCCGACGCATAAACCTTGCGCAGGCCCGCGTGTCGCTTCGGCATCGGGTGCAGATACGCGATCGCGCCACTGACCGGCGAGATCAGATGGGCATAACGCTCGAACACCTGTTGCGGGTCGGCGGTACGGTAGCCGCCGTCGGCGCGCGCCAACGGCGCATGATCGGCGAGCCGCGGCGCCCGCGCCGCCTGTTCACGCATCCACGCGGGATTGCCGCAGCACGGGCATTGCGGACGCTTGAGCACGCGGTGCCGCTCGGCGGCCAACGTGTCGACGCGCTGCGCCACGATATGCGTTTGCGACCGTTCCGATGCCATGCGGTTGACCGCGATCTGCTCGAGCGTCGCCGCCACGAGCGCCGCCGCTGCTGCGGCCCCGGCGCGCGAGGCCGCCGGCGGCAGACGCGTCGCGTCGCTGCCGTGATGGCGCGCAAGCAGCGCCTCGACAGGCCGGTTGATGCGAATCCAGTAGCGCACGCATTCGATGCACGGCGCGTCGGCCAGCGCGCCGCGGCCGGCCAGCAACGGCCCGATCAGCGTCTGCACGCCACCGGCCGCCACGACGAGCAACGCCCCGCCGCGCGCCGCCACGCGGGCGGCGCACGCGGCGAGATCGTCGCGGTCGTGCGTATCGGCGATCGCGACGGTCAATTCGGCGTCCGGCACGACATCGATGCCGGCCGTGTCGAGCGCGCGCCTGAGCGCCGCATCGTCGGCGCCGAATGCCTCGACCGCGACGCGCAGTTGAACGACGCGCGCACAAGCCGCGTCGCCGTCGAGTCCGGCGCGCTCGAAGAAGCCGCGCGCCGCATCGTCGTCGTGCGGCGAGTCGCCGCGCACGTACCCGCGACGCACCAGGTGATCGAGCCGCGCGAGTACGTCCCATTCACCAAACGTGCCGGCAAGCGATGTCACGATCTCGGCGATCGTCATCCGCGCCCGCAAGCAGGCGGCTATCTGCACGAAGATCGCGCCGGACAGCATCGCGCGTTTGAATTCGTCGACGACGAACAGCGTCTCGGGGCCCGCATCGAGCACGAGCAAATGCGGTTTGAAGCGCAACACGCGCGAAAAGTCATCAAGCATCGTCGGGTTCCGTGCGGCGGGTAAAAAAACATCGCGCGACCCGGGCAGCCGACCCGGGCCGCGCGACGGTGCGCGGCTCGGCCGCGCCAGGTCAGCAGCAGGTGAACAGGTAGCTCGGCCCGGCGTCGCAGTAGGCCGCGAGCGCGACGGCCTCTTCGTCCAGGTTCGTCGGTTGCTCCGGTATGCCGACCGTCATCACGTTGCGCGGCAGGTTCCAGCTACCGCTGCCGTTTCCGTCGCTCGTCCAGCCATGATCGCCGCCCGTTTCGACGACCTCGACGTCGATGATCCACGGGCACTGGTAACCGAAGTATTTCGCGAGCGTGTCCAGCGGTTTCTCCAGCAGCTCGCCCTTGAACTCCGGGTTCCGCCATGAAAGCGCGATCGCGCGCAGATAGACCTTCTGAAACTCCAGCATCGATTCGAGCGTCGGATTAGCGTTGTCCTTTGCCATGTCGGTTTCCCCGAGGTCATTCCATGATGGTGATGTGGTTCGCGTTGTACGCGGCCAGCGCCTGCGCGAATTGCGCCTCGTCCGCCGGCGCGGGCGGCAGAAACAGGGTGAGCTTGTTTTTCCGGCCGCCCGTCCAGTCGCCATTGACGCTCGGCGTCCAGGCAGACGACTTGGTCTGCACCTTCAGGTCGAGCTTGAACGGAAAGTGATAGTCGAAATGCTCGCGCAACGCCAGGACCGGATCGGCCTCGAGCTCGTCGACAAACGCCGGGGAATGCCACGCGAGGGCGATCGCCCGGATGACGGTTGCCCGATATTCGAGAAACTGTTCGTACGTCGGTAATCGAAGATCCTTGCTCATCGGTATGTTCTCCTGATTGACGAATGGAACCACTTACGGCAACGACTGCAACATCGCTTCGGCGAACCTGGCAATGCGGCCCATGCCCGCCGTTGTTGCAACTTCGCATGCGCGCCGGCACGCGGCCAGCGCGGCCACGCCGCCGCATCGCGGATCGGCCTGACGCAAGTACTCGCACTTCTTCAGCAGCAGCTGTGCTTCGTAATACCGTTCTCCGGTCGACTCGCACCATGCGAGGCAATGCTCGATCTGCGCGAGCGCGGCGTGGTAGTCGCCGCGCCCGGCATCCAGCTCGGCAAGCAACGACGCGTAGTAGCTCAGCCCGAGCAGGCCGCCCGACTGCCGCTGCGCATCGAGATGCGCGACGACGCCCGCGCGATCCCCTTGCGCCCACGCATGAATGATCGCGGCGTAGTGCCCGACCGCGCGCAGCCGATGCACCTCCGACAGACGGAGAATCGCTTCCGACAGCGTGCGGGCCGCGTCGCGATCGCCCGCCAGCTGGTGCATGCGTGCGAGGTACATCATCGTGACGCCGAGCGTCGGCAAATGGTCGAGGCAGGTCGCGCAATACACCGCGTCGCGCGCCATCGCGAGCGCGGCCTGCGGATCGTCGTCCATGCACCAGCGCACGCTCGCGAGCGACGCCATCGTCCAGGCACGCGTATCGAGCCCCAGGAGGCGCCGATGGTCCACGTCGCGCCGCACGTCGTAGCCGGCCAGCACCGCGTCGAACGCGGCGCGGGCGCGTGCATAGTCGCCGTCGACCCACAGGCTCATGCCGCGCATCGCGTCCGCCGCGACCTGAACGCCGGCATCGCCGCGCTCGGTCGCGAGCGTGTCGAGCCGCATGCCGATCCCGCGCACGGTGGAGCGATCGCCGGCGACGTGGTAGTAGGTCGACAGCGTCCATAGCGCGCTGATCTCGAGCTCCGGGTCGTCGAGCGTCTGCATCTGCCGCAACAGTTGCTCCGCATGCTCGCGCACCTGCGGATCCGCCCAGCCGAACCGTGCCATCGTCGCGTGCGTCAACGTGGCGCGGATGCGCGCGCTGTCGTGCTCGCGTTGCGCGTAGTCGGCATTGCCGAGCCAGTCGAACACGGACTGCCCGTAGCGGATTGCGTCGTCGTACCGGGAACGTTCGAGTGCGCGGCGCGCCGCGTCGATGCCGTGGGCGATCGCGTCGGCGAAGGCACCCGCGCGCGCGAAGTGCCCGGCGACGCCGAACGCATGCGCACCGGCGCCGCGATCGGCTTGCGCGACCAGCGCGCGGCCGACGCGTGCGTGGTTGCCGCGCCGCACGGCGGGCGGCATCGATTCATACGCCGCATCGCGAATCAACGCGTGGCGGAACGAATAGAACACGCGATCGCGGCGATGTTGCGCGTACACGATCCGCTCTTCGAGCAGCAGCCGCAGATGCGCGTCGAGCGTGGCCCGATCATGCGGCGATGCATCGGCGAGCAGTCGCGCATCCACCTCGAGCCCGATGGTCGCGGCGAGCTGCGCGGTGTCGCGCGCGTCGTCGATCCGGTCGAACGCGAGCCCGAGCATGCCGCCCAGGCTGAGCGGAAGCGGATAAGGGTCCGTTGCCCGCAGCCCGGCGAGCGAGCCGTCCGCGCCGCTCATCATCAGCTCGCGCGCAACGGCCTCGATGAACAGCGGGATGCCCGCCGTGCGACGGGCAAGCTGGTCGAGCCAGGCCGGATCGAGCACGCCCTGGCCCAGACACGCAGAAATCAGGCGCTGCGCGTCGTCGCTCGGCAGGCGGCGCAGCACCAGGCGTTCGGTCGCGCCGCGCCAGCGCCCGAGCTTGTCGGGGCGCGACGTGAACACGATGCCGAGCGCCGCTGCGCGCGGCGAGCGCTGCAGGTACGCAAGAAAGTCCTCGGTCGAGCGATCGATCCACTGGACGTCCTCGACCACGAGCAGTACCGGAGCGCCGTTGCCGAGCGACACGATCAGTTGCCCGAGGACGTCGAACAGCGCGTGCTGTTCGCGCGCACTCGACCACAGAAGCCCCTTCGCATCGCAGGGCAGGCCCAGCCAGGTCGCGAGCGCGACACGGGCCGCCGCGTGATCGCATTCGAGCGGCGCGATCATGGTGTCGATCGCCGCGAGCGCGGGACCGGCCGGGCTGTCGGCGTCGATATGCCAATGCGCGCCGATAAATCGCAGGATCGGAAACAGCGCATGATTCTCCCGCTCGGGCAGGCACCCGCAATGCGCGAAGGCGTGGCCCTGGATCCGGACGGCCTCGCACAGCTCGTGCACGAGGCGCGACTTGCCGATTCCCGCGTCGCCGACGACGAGCCGCGGCACGCCGCGCGGCGCAGGCTCGCCGCGCAGCACGCGACCATGTCGCGCGAGCGTCTCCTGCCACGCGCGCAACAGCGCGTCGAGCTCACGCGCGCGGCCGACCATCGGCGCCCGCATACCGGCATCGAGCGAATCGAACGGCGTATCGGCACGACGCTCGCCGAGCAATTCATGAACCGGCTGCGGCACGAGGCCCGCCCGCGCCAGCCGCAACGAGGTCGGCCGATAGTCGGCATGCCGTTCGAGCGCGAGCCGCGCATCGTCACTGATCAGGATCTGCCCGGGCCCGGCAAGCCGCAGCAGCCGCGCCGCCGCGGCGGGCGTCGATATGCCCGACATGCGCGATGCATGTGCGAGCACTTGCCCGACGTGAATCGCGGCGGCCACTTCGACGCGCCAGCGTTCGCCACCGGCGTGGCCGCCGGCCGCCGCCGGCACCGGCAGCCGTACGCGCTCCGCCACCCGCGCCATGTCGAGTGCCGCGCGCGCCGCCCGGCGCGCCGGCCGGTCGATGTCGCCTCGCAGGCCGAAATGGAACAGCAGCGTGTCGCCGAGCCGTCCGTCGACCTGCGCGCCATAACCGACGGCGATGTCGACGCACTTCGTCAGCCATTGCTCCTCGTAGCCGTCGAGCAAGTCGCCGTGTTCGGTTCCGGCGCGGCGTCGCCGGCCCTCTCCGGTGATCGTCACGCAACAGCACAACGTGGTGATCTGCCGGTACTCGCCAACCGTTGCGACCGTCTCGCTGCCCGGCGCGAACGGGGGCGGACGCGTCTGCCCGCTTGCGCGGCTGGCATCGAACTGTCCGACGAGCGCGGCGAAGTTGAGCGCGCGAAACGGCTCCGCGAGTTCGTCGGCCGACGCGGCGCGCTGTTCCGGATTCTTGTTCAGCGCGCGCCGCAATACCGAGCCGAGCGGATGCGACGCGATCGACGGAGGAAGCGCGACATCCACCGGGCTGAGCTGCTGATAGAGAATGTCGGCCACGCTCGCACCGTGCATGACGACATTGCCCGTCAGGCATTCGATCACGATCAGGCCCCATGCATACAGGTCGCTCCTGGGCGTCGGCGGCTCGTTGCGCAATTGCTCGGGCGCGCAATAGGGCGGCGAGCCGAGCACCTCGGTCGCCAGCGTCGAGGTCTGGCGCGCGATGTCTTCCGTGCCGGGCAACAACGCGCCGATGCCGAAATCGAGGAGCTTCGCGTGCGGCCCGTCGTCGGCCGTCGTGATCGCGATGTTCTGCGGCTTCAGGTCCCGATGCACGATGCCCCGCCGATGCGCGGCCGCAAGCGCGTCGAGCACCTCCGTCATCAGCCGGCCCGTGTCGACGGCCGACAGCGGCCCCTGCGCCGCGAGCCGGTCGCGCAAGGTCGAGCCCTGCACCAGCTCGAATACGGCGAACAGCCGGCCGTCGGGCGCTTCCCCCTTGTCCAGCAACGCCACGATGTTCGGGTGCCGCAGCGCCTCGCACAGGCTCGTCTCGCGCTGGAAGCGCGCACGCTGGCGCGCGCGCTCCGTCGCGGTCCGCGCGGCGTCATCCCGCATCAGCTTGATCGCGACGCCTTGTCCCGTCTCGCCGCAGGTCGCGCGAAACACCACGCCATTGCCGCCTTCGCCGAGCAGCGAGCCGAGCCGGTAATGCCACTTGCCGGCAAGCTCCGCGAAAGGCGCGGCGGGCTGCCGGGGTTCAAGTGCTTCCGGCACGACGGGCGCACGGGACGCGGTCGGCAACACGGCCGGTTCTCCCGTGTTCACGAGTAGTGGACGACCGGGTCCGGCGCCGGACGATGCACGCCGATACGCAACTGGACGCCCGGCACCGACTGGCATTCGAGATGCTCGCCGCGCATGACGCGGAACGGAAAATCGCCGAACCGGACGCCGCCGCGCCGGCGCTCGACGAGCTGGCTCGCGTCCAGCCCCGGCTGGGCCGCGAACTGGCTCCGGGCACGGTGAATCTGCACGTTGACATGGGACGTATCGATGCCGAGCATGCGCGCCAGCCGGTCGAGTTCGATCCAGCCTTGCGTGGCGGCGTCATAGCCGGCCTGCATGTCGGCCGAGCGCGCCCGGGCGAGCGTAACGAGGCTGTAGTGATGGGCTCGCTCGCCGAGGTCGACCACGCCGCCGCGAACGTGCAGCAGCATGCGCACGTGCTCTTCGTTCCGGCTGACGAAGAATTCGAGCAGTTGCGCCGGCGGGGCCGGATCGGCGGGCGCGGCAAGCATCATCGTCGAGCCGTTGCGCACGACCGCCAGGCGCCACGTGACGTCGCCGGTCGATACTTCATCGCCGTCATGGAGCGCGCGCGGCGGCAACGTGTCGTCGCACAGCCATTCGCCGGCCGGCGACCGGACGATCGTGACCGGCTGCGCGGCGTGTGCGGGCAGCATCTGGCGCGGCGCGAGCACGATCGGATGCGCGGCGCCTCGTATCGGCCACAGCGTATCGGCCGGATCGTCGAGCGCATCGACGCGCCACGGCGCGATACCCGCCCTGCCGAACCGGATCACGTCGCCTTGTTGCAGCACCGCATGCTCGCCGTCGCGCAGCGGCACGCCCGATATCGACGTGCCGTTGCTGCTGTGATCGTGGAGTTCCCACAGCCCGCCGATCCAGCGGATATGGGCATGGACACGGGACACCGACGCATCCCGGATGACCGTGTCGCAGCGCGCGGCATCGCGACCGAACACGTGATACGCGCGGAGCAGGCACGCTTCTCCGGATGAATCGTTCTTGAGTGTCGCCATGGCCGCTCCGCGTCGGATTCGCCCGGATCGCTCGAGTGACGCATCGGCGCTGCCGGGCAAGCAATTGATTCACTGATCGCGAACAATGTCGACTGTTCGCCGCCTCGTTACCTGTTTTCTCGTCAGCTTCCCTTCGAATCGCTGCTCATTCGCACGTGTTATTTCGGCCAATTGAATTATCGACCGTTTTGTTGTTTTAAAAGGCGAGCAACTTATTGAAAATCCTGCCAAATAAAATCGCATATCGCAACCGAAATACCCGGCCCGGGATTTTATATTGCAATGCTTTACATTCTCGACGAATTTTCGGATTGCAAATAAAGGGTCGAAAATCATCATCGGCGCGAAAACCTCGACGTGGCGTGCGTTGACTGGATGAAATCACATTGAATGACGGGTCTGATTTAAACACCTTTGCCACCGCGGAAATTTTGTTTGATAAACAGAAAATAAATTAAATCATTTCGGTAATTTAAATAATGACCCTCGGCATTTTGGCGATTGGCATTACATTATTTATTACGGCATGCCGCCGCACTACGGCGGATGTCTTGCGGTGTCATCGGCAGGCGAATGAGGGTCGGCACGGCTGTGTCTCATGATCGATTGCGTCAACGACTGCGAAAGCGGACATGACGCCGACCGTCCGATCGTCAGGATCGACTCGCCAAAGAGATTGAGAGAGCGCATCGACGGGAATCCTCATCGCAAGCAGACGGACGCGGACGCCCCCCTCCATCCAACCCCAAATAAATCCCCTTGACGACCTATCTTTCGATATATATCTTTAGATATGTTTTACGACATATAGGACACGATCATGCGACACAACCCCTCCCGCGGCCATGCCCGATGCGACGGTCATGGTGCGCATGCCCGCCCTGACTGGTTCGCCGGTCTCTGGTACGCGATCGGCCGCCACCGTCGCGGCCACGATCCGTTCGGTGGCGGCCCGTTCGGCGGCCGTGGCGGGCGCGGCGGCTTTGGCGATTTCGGCGACGACGGCATGCCGCGCGGCCGCCAGTTCAGCTCCGACGATCTCCAGTTGCTGCTGCTCGCGCTGGTCGCCGAGCAACCGAGCCACGGCTACGAGCTGATCAAGGCGCTCGACACGCGTTCGAACGGTTTCTACAGCCCGAGCCCCGGCATGGTGTATCCGGCGCTCACGTATCTCGAGGAAGGTGGCTTCGTCGCGTCGCAGGCGGAAGGCAACCGCAAGCGTTATGCGCTGACCGACGCCGGCCGCGCGCATCTCGACGCGCAGCGCGAACGCGTCGACACGCTGTTCGCGCGCCTCACGCACCTCGCGCGCAAGATGGAATTCATGCGCCGCGCGTTCGCCGGGGAATCGGCGGGCAACGAAGCCCAGGACGAAGTGCAGGCAGGCTGGCTGCCGGAGTTCGTCGAAGCGCGCGTCGCGCTCAAGCGGGCGCTGTTGCACAAGAGCGCAGCCGGCCCCGACGAACAGCGCCGCATCGCGGCAATCATGCGCCGCGCGACGGCTGAAATCGAAGGCGGCACCGGCGCGTAATCCGCGCCGCCCCGTCAAACCTCAGGAGAACGGATTGATGCAGAACACATCCGACCGCACCGTGACCCGCGTGCGCCATACCCTCAAGTTCCGCCTGCTGCAGGTCCTGCGCGTACACGCAGTGACGCCGCATCTGCTGCGCGTCACGCTCGGCGGCCCCGATCTCGCGGATTTCGAATCCGCGTCGTTCGACGATCACGTAAAGGTGTTTTTCCCGCCGCCCGGCGCCGAACGGCCCGCGATGCCGACGCTCGGCGCGAACGGCCCCGAGTTTCCGGAAGGCGAACCGAAGCCGGTCGCGCGCGACTTCACGCCGCGCCGCTTCGACCGCGCCGCATGCGAGCTGGATCTCGAATTCGTGATGAACCATCCGGGCCCCGCGTCGCAATGGGCCTCGCAGGCGCGTGTCGGCCAATGGCTCGGCATCGGCGGCCCGCGCGGTTCGTTCGTCGTCCCGACCGGTTTCGACTGGCATTTGCTGATCGGCGACGATACGGCGCTGCCGGCTGTCGCACGGCGTCTCGAGGAACTGCCGGCCGGTGCGCGCGCGGCGGTCGTGCTGGAAGTCGCGGATCGCACCGCGCAGATTTCGTTCGATACGCGCGCCGACGTGCATGAAATCTGGCGCTTCCGCGCCGAAGCCGACGCGGCGGACGGCGACGTGCTGCTGGATGCGGTTCGCGACCTGCCGCTGCCGCCGTCCGGCGACGGCTACGTATGGGCGGCCGGCGAAGCGCTGTCGATGCGTGCGGTACGCCAGCACCTGACCGGCGAACGCGGCGTCGACAAGTCGCGCATCCGCGCGGCGGCCTACTGGAAGCGCGGCGCGGCGGCCGTACACGAAACGCTGGAAGATTGACGCGACGGGCATCCGGCATACGGGCTCCCGGCGACGGGCATCCGGCTTACGGGCACCCGGCCGGCGGACGGCTGACGCGAGACCGTGGCGCCGGCGCACCGGCGGGCTTGGCATCGGCATCGCGGCTGGTATATATGTATGTCTGCGACGCCGCTGTCAGGCGACAGCCGCCGCAGCCCGCCCAGGAGCGCCCGGTCATGACAAAAGAAAGCCACGCTTCGCCTTTCCTTCGCAACCTGAAGATCGCCGGCTATTGCGGCCTCGCCGCGGTCGTACTCGCGCTGTTCATCGCGATGTGCGCGATCCTGACGGAAAGCGCCCTTGATCGCGACGCCGCGCAGCATCCGGCCGATACGCCCGAACTGCACGATGCGGGCGGCGGCCCGTCCGCGTCGGCCGAATCATCGGCCCGCACACCCGGCTCGCCCGGTTGACGGCGCCCCGTCCGATTTCCTTCCGCTTACGGCGCGTGCCGGCGTCCCATCACCACTGCGTGCACCGAATCGCCGAACCGTTCGAGCAGCGCGGTCACGCGTTGCCCGTACAGGTGCGCGGCCAGCGCGCCGGCCGTGCCGACCAGCACGCCGCCCGCCATGTCGAACGGCCAGTGCACGCCCGCATAGATGCGCCCCCATGCAATCGCCACGGCCATCGCGGCCATCACGTACCCGGTGAGCCGGGTCGTGCCGCCGAGCATCAGGCCGGCCGCCATGCTCCACGCGAACGTCATGTGATCGCTCGGAAACGAGCTGTCCGGCGCATGCGGAATCAGCTGCGTGCCGACGCCGGCCATGAACGGGCGCGGCGAGAACCAGAAATGTCCGAGCACCTGCGCGAGCGCGAGCGCCACGCATACGCCGACGCCGGCTTCGATCGCCTGGCGCCGCGTCGGGCGCGCGCCGAAGATCCAGGTCAGCAGCAGCATCGCGGGCAGCGCATAGACGAGCCAGTCGGCGGCGAAGACGGCCAGGCGGGCCACGCCCGGCTGCGGCGCATGCCCGGCGTTGATGGCGGAAAAGAGGGCGAGATTGAGGTTCTGCATGAATCCGGTTGCGTAGGGCGTAAAGATTCGACCGGTTGCCCGGTCGGACAGGAACGATGTTAGGGCGCGCCCGCTTAAGCAATGCTTAATGCGTCAGGCCTGCGGGACAGGACGCGACCGCCGCGGCGAACGCACTTAGAGCCTGCACTGCAGCACAAGTTCACACAATTGTCATATTCCCGCGCGACCGTCTCCCGGAAAGGCTCACCCGGCATCCCGTAAAGACTCACCTTTTTCACATCGTGGTGTCATCGACGCGTGCGAACATCGGGCCGCCGGGCGCCATCCAGGCCGTTTGCGTCGTTCGTCTCAACATTTACGCCGTAACTCCATCGAAATCGGCAACAATTAATTCCAATTGCGGCATCGCACAACGGCAACGCACAGGCATACGATTACGACCACTCATCCACGAAGCGATCAACCACAAGGAGTCCGCATGAAACCCAGCGATGTCCGATCGAAAGCGTTTGCGATGCCGTTGACCAGCCCTGCGTTCCCGATGGGCCCGTACCGTTTCGTCGATCGTGAGTTTCTGATCATCACGTATCGCACCGATCCGGACCGTCTCCGTGAAATTGTCCCCGAGCCGCTGCAGGTTACCGAGCCGCTCGTGCATTACGAATTCATCCGCATGGCCGATTCGACCGGCTTCGGCGACTACACCGAAAGCGGCCAGGTGATCCCCGTCGAATACAACGGCCAGCCGGGCGGCTACACGCTCGCGATGTATCTCGACGATCACCCGCCGATCGCCGGCGGCCGCGAGCTGTGGGGCTTCCCGAAGAAGCTCGCGTCGCCCACGCTGCACGTGAACACCGATCACCTCCTCGGCACGCTCGACTACGGCAAGGTGCGCGTCGCGACCGGCACGATGGGCTACAAGCACAAGGAACTCGACATCGACGAGCAGACCCGGCGTCTCGCCGGCCCCAATTTCCTGCTGAAGATCATTCCGCACGTCGACGGCACCGCGCGCGTGTGCGAACTGGTGCGCTACTACATGCAGGACATCAAGATGAAGGGCGCGTGGACGGGCCCCGCATCGCTCGAGCTGGCGCCGCACGCGCTCGCACCGGTGGCCGACCTGCCCGTGCTCGAGATCGTCGAAGCCCGGCACCTCGTCGCAGATTTGACACTGGGTCTCGGCGAAGTCGTCTACGATTACCTGGCTCAGTAACACGTCCGCAGTCCTTCTCCCTGTCAATCCTTTCACCACGGGAATTCGAAATGAGCAACCTGAATGGCAAGACCGCAGTCGTCACGGGCGCCGCGAGCGGCATCGGCAAGGAAATCGCACTCGAGCTCGCGAAGGCGGGCGCGGCCGTCGCGATCGCCGACCTGAACCAGGACGGTGCCAATGCGGTCGCCGACGAGATCAACAAGGCAGGCGGCAAGGCGATCGGCGTCGCGATGGACGTGACGAACGAGGAAGCCGTGAACGCAGGCATCGACAAGGTTGCCGACACGTTCGGCTCGGTCGACATCCTCGTGTCGAACGCGGGCATCCAGATCGTCAACCCGATCGAGAACTACTCGTTCTCCGACTGGAAGAAGATGCAGGCAATCCACGTCGACGGCGCGTTCCTGACGACGAAGGCCGCGCTCAAGCACATGTACAAGGACGATCGCGGCGGCGTCGTGATCTACATGGGTTCGGTGCACTCGCACGAAGCGTCGCCGCTGAAGTCGGCGTACGTGACGGCCAAGCACGGTTTGCTCGGCCTCGCACGCGTGCTGGCGAAGGAAGGCGCGAAGCACAACGTGCGCTCGCACGTCGTGTGTCCGGGCTTCGTGCGCACGCCGCTGGTCGACAAGCAGATTCCGGAGCAGGCGAAGGAGCTCGGGATCAGCGAAGACGAAGTGGTGAAGAAGGTGATGCTTGGCAACACGGTCGACGGCGTGTTCACGACGGTGCAGGACGTCGCGCAGACGGTGCTGTTCCTGTCTGCGTTCCCGAGCGCCGCGCTCACGGGCCAGTCGTTCATCGTCAGCCACGGCTGGTTCATGCAGTAACGTCCTCGCCTCCCTGAAGGGGGGCGATTCCCACACCTGGCGATGCACGTCCGCATCGGAGAATGTTCAACGCAGCGTTGGTATCGCGATCATGCACGACACCGCAGTCACTGCAGGTCCATTCTATTCGCAGTCCCGCGATACCTTTCGGCCGCGTCGCGCTGTCTCTCGACCCGCACGCCGAACAGGGCTGGGTAGTACCGCTTTCGTCCACTTGCGCGCGTGCTTCTGCGTGTCGTTGCAGAAATTCCAGACGTCGTTCACCGCTCGGCTCTGCTGGTTCAGCAGGCCGTTGAGCGACTTCACCCGGTAGCGGTAGTCGAGGTTCATACCGGTCATTCTAACGATGGAATGCCGTCTGTCGACGTCACTCCTTTCCACTCCGCCATCAATGGCGGGATTTCTCGGAGCAACTGATGAAACCGCACGCCCGAACAGAAAAGCAGGCCGTCGATGCGGCGGACCTGCATCACGAAGCCGGCGCGCCGGCCGCTGCGCGGTCGCTGCCGTACGAGACGATCGCGCTCGTCCTGCAAGGCGGCGGCGCGCTCGGCGCGTATCAGGCCGGCGTGTTCGAAGGGCTGCACGAGGCGGGCATTCCGCTCGACTGGATCGCGGGCATCTCGATCGGCGCGCTCAACACCGCGCTGATCGCCGGCAATGCGCCCGAGCATCGTGTCGAGCGGCTGCGCGAATTCTGGGAAACGATCTGCCAGCCGGCGTTCTTTCCCGCGATTCCGGCCGCGTTCGAATTCGCGCTGTTCAACAGCATCGACCAGATCCGCACGTTCTTCACAGCGTCGCAGGCTGCAAGCGCGATGATGCAGGGCCAGCAGGGCTTCTTCTCGCCGCGCTTCCCGCCGCCGCTGCCGGGCGTGTCCGACCATCCGGAAAAGATCAGCTGGTACGACACGTCGGCGCTGCGCACGACGCTGCTGAAGCTGTGCGACTTCGACCGGATCAACTCGGGCGAAACGCGCGTATCGGTTGGCGCGGTCAATGTCGGCACCGGCAACTTCGTGTACTTCGACAACTCGCGCATCCGTCTCGCGCCCGAGCATTTCATGGCGTCCGGTGCGCTGCCGCCCGCGTTCCCGCCGGTCGAGATCGACGGCGAGTATTACTGGGACGGCGGTGTCGTGTCGAACACGCCGCTGATGGAAGTGCTCCGCGCACGGCCGCGCCGCGACACGCTCGCGTTCCAGGTCGATCTGTGGAGCGCGCGCGGGCCGCTGCCGCGCACGATGGCCGACGTCGCGGAACGCACGAAGGACGTGCAGTACTCGAGCCGCACACGTTTCGTCACCGATACGCTGCAGCGCGAACAGCGCTACCGCAACGTGTTGCGCCACGTGCTCGACCAGGTGCCGGAAGAGCAGCGCAAGAGCGACCCGTGGTGCGTCGAGGCCGACGCGATGTCGAGCGGGAAGAAGTACAACATCCAGCACCTGATCTATCAGCAGAAGGCGTACGAGCATCACTACAAGGACTATCAGTTCGGTCTGTCGACGATGCGCGACCACTGGTCCGCGGGGCTCGACGACATCCGCAAGACGCTCGCAGTGAAGGACGGCCTCGCGGTGCCCAACAACGACGCGGGCTTCGTGACGCACGACATTCACCGCCGCCGGTGATGCCTGGGCGACGGATCGGTGCGATGCCTGCGCCGGTCCGTCCTCTTCTCCGATTCGACATGCCGATTTTCATTGCACTGTTCGCGCTCATCGCCATGGGATGGGGCGCGGTTCACCTGTTTCACGTCATCGCCGCGCAGTTCGGCCAGCCGGTTGCGATCACGGCCGCCGTGCTCGCCGCCGCGATCCTGATCGCGCTGGTCGCGTGGTGGATCAAGCGCCGCCGCGACATCGCACCGAATACGAAGGAAGAAGGCTGGACGCATATCGTGCATCGCGCGTGGGGCGAGTTGCGCCTGTCCGCGACGCAGGGGCTGCTGTGGCTGTCGCACGACGGCGCGGACGGCCGCTATACGCTGTCGCAGCTCGACGGCTGCCAGGCCGCGCCGATCGGCGGCCGCTGGCATCTGGTCGTGCGCGTGCGCGACGCGGTGCGCAGCGAATGGAAGCTGCCGATGACGGACAAACGCGATGCGCAGCGCTGGGCGCGCGTGCTGATGCTCGCGAAGGACAACCGGCTCTGAACGCGCGGGCCGCCCGCACGGGCAGCCGCGCCACGATCCGCTATCGCGCGCCGAGCGCCCACAGCGCATCGAGCACGTGCTGCGTCGCCCGCTCGACCGGTCCCGCCCGATGGGCGATCCCCAGTTCCCGCCACAACGCCGGTCGCAGCGCGCGCATGACGATGCGCGCATCCGGCAGCGGCGCTCCGGCCTCGTGCGGGAGTAGCGTCGCGCCATAACCTGCGGCGACCAGGCTCTTGATCGCATCGTTGTAGTTGAGTTCGATCCGCGGCTCGGGCCGATGGCCGCCGAGCGCAAACCATTCCGTCGTGAGTCGCGACAGGCGCGTGGTCGCATCGTTGAGAATCAGCGGACGCGCGGCCAGATAGCCCGGTGTCACGCGAGCCGGAAGCCGCCAGTCCGCGGGCAGGAAGGCCATCACCGGATCGCGCCGCCATGCGCGGATCGACAGCCCCGCGACCGGCGCCTGCGGCAACGCGACCAGCCCGACGTCGAGCGTGCCCTGCGCAATGCGTGCCAGCGTGTCGTGCGACGTGAGCACCGCGATCTGGACGTCGATGTCCGGATGCTGTTCGCGCAGCCGCGCCACTGCCTGCGGCAACAGGTGCGCGATCGCCCCGGTCGATGCGCCGAGGCGCACCCGTCCGGTCAACCCCTGCACCTGTCGCTGCACGTCGTCCAGCGTGGATTCGACCTCGGCCAGCAGACTGCGCGCCCGCTCCACCAGCACTTCGCCGATAGCCGACGGCCGCACGTTTCCGCGCGTGCGGGACAGCAGCGGCGCGCCGACGCGGCTTTCCAGCTCGGCGACATGAAGACTGACGGTCGGCGGCGCGAGATGAAGCAATTGCGCCGCCGCCACAAAGGATCCCTGGTCCGCGATCGCGACCAGCGTGCGCAGGCGGTCCAGACTGATCTCGCGCATCACACACCTCTCGTTCAGAAATGCTGAATCAGTTGGTCAGTAAATTCAACTTTTCCTATTCTAGGCGTTCGATGGACGATACGGTTTTCCCGACGACCGAGCGCAAGGAACGCGACCATCATGGGCTTCCCCACTGTCTACATCGACGGCGATCAAGGCACGACCGGATTGCAGATTCACGAGCGGCTGCGCGAGCGCACCGACTTGCGGCTCGTCACGCTGCCGGATGCCGAGCGCAAGGATCCCGTGCGGCGCGCTGAAGCGATCAACGCAGCCGACATCGCGATTCTGTGCCTGCCCGACGCGGCCGCGCGCGAAGCGGTCGGCTTCATCCGGAATCCCGAGGTACGCGTGATCGATGCGAGTTCGGCCCATCGCACGCAACCGGAATGGGTCTACGGCTTTCCCGAGATGGCCGACGGACATGCGCGGAAGATTGCGCACGCGCGGCGCATCACCAATCCGGGCTGCTACCCGACCGGTGCGATCGGCCTGTTGCGACCGCTTCAACAGGCCGGCCTGCTGCCGCGCGACTACCCGGTGAGCATCCATGCCGTCTCCGGTTACTCGGGCGGCGGGCGAACCGCCATCGACGCATTCGAATCGGACGGCGCCGCGCACGCGAAGCCGCTGCAGGTCTATGGCCTCGCACTCGCGCACAAGCACGTGCCCGAGATCCAGCAGCATGCCGGTCTCGCGCACCGGCCGCTGTTCGTGCCGGCTTACGGCGCCTATCGGCAAGGCATCGTGCTGACCGTGCCGATCGAGCTGCGCCTGCTCCCGGCCGGCGTGACCGGTGAGCAGCTGCATGCGTGTCTCGCGCACCACTACGCCAGCGCGCGTCACGTCGACGTCACGCCGCTCGCGGACGCGCGCGCGATCACGCATCTCGATCCGCAAGCGCTGAACGGCACCAATGACCTGCGGCTCGGCGTGTTCGTCAATGCCGATCACGGTCAGGTGCTCCTGTCCGCCGTGTTCGACAATCTCGGCAAAGGGGCATCCGGCGCAGCCGTGCAGAATCTCGACCTGATGCTCGGTGCGTCGAGCGCGGCGTGAGTCTCCCGCGGGCACCGTCGAAGGCCTGCGCGGCAGGCCGATCAGCGTCGCGTGCGGCGATGCGCCGGTGCCTGCGCACGCCCCCCGTAAAAGCTCACCTTTAGCCGAATTCAGGCCGTATCGTCGCCCGCTGCGGCATTCAGGCCAGCCAGCGTCTCCACCAGAAAATCCACGCACACGCGCACTTTCGCCGACGCCGCGACGCGTTCCGGATAAACCGCCCAGATGTTCGCGGGCTGGATCGCATCGGGCAGCACGCGACACAGCGCACCGCGTTCGATCAGCGGCCCGGCTTCCCAGATCGAACGCAACACGATCCCGCGCCCGGCCAGCGCCCATTGCACGGCCACCTCGCCGTGATTCGTCGACAGCGCGCCGCCAACCTTCACCGTTGCCGTTTCGCCACGCACATTCAGCCGCCACACGCCGAACGGGTGATCGCGCTCCTTGATCGCGAGACAGTCGTGCGACGCGAGATCCGCGAGCGAGCGCGGCGTGCCGCGTCGTGCGAGATAGTCGGGCGATGCACACAGCACGCGGTAATTCGCGGCGAGGCGGCGCGCGATCAGGTGATCGGAGATCTCGTCGCCGATGCGCACGTCGAGGTCGTAGCCTTCGCCCGCGACGTCGACGAGCCGGTCGAACAGATCGAGCCGCACGTTCAGTTGCGGAAAGCGCGCGGTGAAGTCGAGCAACGCCGGCGCGACCACGTGCCGGCCGAAGCCGAAGCTGCTCGACATGCGCAGCGTGCCGCGCGGCACCGTGCGGGTCGTCGACACGTCCTCGACGAGATGATCGACGTCGTCGAGAATCTTTTCGGCGCGCGCGAACACGCGTTCGCCTGCTTCCGTGACCGTGACGCGGCGCGTCGAGCGATGCAGCAGGCGCGTGCCGAGCTGCGCCTCGAGCAGCGCGATACGCTTGCTGACATACGCGGGCGACACCGCGAGCTGCTCGGCGGCCGCGCTGAAGCTCGTCAGGCGGACAACCAGGCTGAACACGCGCAGGTCTTCGAGGTTCGGCGATTTGTTCACGATTCGTGGAAAGTCGATTAACCTTTCGAGCGATTTTAATCCAGATGGAAATAAATAGAATGGCGTGATGTACCGCTGCCTCCCCGGCAGCGGGCCGACCAGCCAAGGAGCTTTGCATGACCGACAGGACTTACAGAATTGCCGTGATCCCCGGCGACGGCATCGGCCGTGAAGTGATGCCCGAGGGCCTGCGCGCGCTCGACGCCGTGACCGCGCGCTTCGGCGTCCGCTTCGACTTCGTACAGATCGACTGGGCGAGCTGCGACTACTACGCGCAGCACGGCAAGATGATGCCGGACGACTGGAAGGCGCAACTGTCGGACATGGACGCGATCCTGTTCGGCGCGGTCGGCTGGCCCGCGACGGTGCCAGATCACATTTCGCTGTGGGGCTCGCTTCTGAAATTCCGCCGCGAGTTCGACCAGTACATCAACCTGCGGCCCGCACGCCTGTTCGACGGCGTGCCGTCGCCGCTCGCCGGCCGCCGTCCGGGTGACATCGATTTCATGATCGTGCGCGAGAACACCGAGGGCGAATATTCGTCGGTCGGCGGCACGATGTTCGAAGGCACCGATCGCGAAATCGTGATGCAGCAATCGATCTTCACGCGCCACGGTACCGAACGCGTGCTGAAATTCGCGTTCGAGCTCGCGCAGCGGCGCGCGAAGCGTGTCACCGTCGCGACGAAGAGCAACGGCATCGCGATCAGCATGCCGTGGTGGGACGCGCGCGCGGCCGAGATGGCCGAACGCTATCCCGAGATCGCCGTCGACAAGCAGCACATCGACATCCTGTGCGCGCGCTTCGTGCTGCAGCCGGACCGCTTCGACGTCGTCGTCGCGTCGAACCTGTTCGGCGACATCCTGTCGGATCTCGGGCCGGCCTGTACGGGCACGATCGGCATCGCGCCGTCGGCCAACCTCAACCCCGACCGCACGTTTCCGTCGCTGTTCGAACCCGTGCACGGCTCCGCACCCGACATCGCGGGGCAATACATCGCGAATCCGGTCGCGATGATCTGGTCGGCGGCAATGATGCTCGACTTCCTCGGCAACGGTGCGGGCCGCGAGCGCGAAGCGCACGACGCGATCGTCGCCGCGATCGAGGACGTGCTGCGCACCGGGCCGCATACGCGCGATCTCGGCGGCAACGCGGGCACGCAGGAAGTGGGCGAGGCGATCGCCGCACGGATTGCGGGCTGACGGTCAGGCCCGGCGCGAGCGATCGCGCCGGGCAGCGACTTCATGAATCAACCGGCGGTGAGCAACACGCGATGCGGTTGCGCACCCGTGCAGGTTCCGCTGCGTGCGTGGCGAAGTCGAGCGGTGAGCAACGACACTCTGCAACGCGCACTGCTTGCGCTGTCTCTCGTCGAAATCGATCCGATCGGTGAGTTGCACATCACGTTCACGCACACCGATCGCCAACTCACTGTCGAACCGATGCTATCGGTGAGATGCATCGCGTCGTGAGGCACACCGTTGCGCGTCGATGCGTGCATGACGCGATATCGTCGAACCGAACCGATCCGATCGGTGAGATGCATCGCGTGATGAAGTACACCGTTGCGCGTCGATACGCGCATGACGCGATAGCGACGTGAGCGACATGACCGCTTTACCCGGTGCGATGGCGCATCGATCTGCGCGAAGCACACAGTCCGACGCGACATTTCACCTCGTCCCGAAAAATCTCACCTTCAGCGCATCGCCTCCCGAATTTCCTCACCATAGAGCACGGTTGATGCGTTCGCCGATCCAATAAACCGGCGTGGCGCGAACGTCACAGCCCGAGGTCGGACAGCCCGGGATGATCGTCGGGACGGCGGCCGAGCGGCCAGCGATAGAGACGGTCTTTCTCGCGAATCGGCAGGTCGTTGATGCTCGCATGGCGATGCGCCATCAGGCCGTTTTCGTCGAACTCCCAGTTTTCGTTGCCATACGAACGGAACCAGTTGCCGGCATCGTCATGCCATTCGTACGCAAAGCGCACCGCGATGCGATTGCCGCCGAATGCCCACAGCTCCTTGATCAACCGGTAGTCGAGCTCGCGCGTCCATTTCCGCTGCAGCAACCCGACGATCTCGTCGCGGCCGGTCACGAATTCCGCTCGATTGCGCCATCGGCTTTGCGGCGTATAGGCGAGCGACACGCGCTGCGGGTCGCGCGTATTCCACGCGTCCTCGGCGGCACGCACCTTCTGGCGTGCCGATTCGAGCGTAAAGGGCGGAACGGGCGGACGGACTTCGGGGGAAGCGGACATGGGTTGCTCCTGTTCAGGGTTCTGGCCGCGGACGATCGCGGCCGGTTCGGATTCGCTGCGTCGACTACCGCGAAACGGTGTCGAGCAGCAGTTCGGCCGTCGCGCGCGCATCGCGCGCGGCGTTTGCGTCGCCGCTGACGAGCGCCACGCCGATCGCGCCGTCGATCAGCACGAGCCACTGGCGCGCGATGCGTGCAAGCCCGCGGCGCTCGATTCCCGTTGCGTCGGCATACGCATCGAACCGCTCGCGCACGAACGCCAGCAGGCGCGCCTTGTGCATACGCGCGACGACGCGCACGGGATCGTCCGCGTCGGGAATCTCGCCCGACGCGTTCAAAAACGCGCAGCCATGAAAGTCGGGCTGCCCGAACCAGTCACGCAGCACGTCGAACATGCCGAGCAACTGCGCGCGCGGCGCCTTGCCGCGCGCATGGGTTGCGTCGACGAACCAGCGCATCCAGCGCTCGTCGCGGCGTTCGAGCGCGGCGACCACCAGCGCCTCTTTCGATTCGAACTGCGAATAAAAGCTCTTTCGTGCCGCGCCGGACCGTTTCACGATCGCGTCGACACCCGTTGCATGGATACCGCCCGAATAAATCAGCGCTTCGGCCGCGTCGAGCAGCCGGTCGCGAACGCCCGGTTCGCCGGAGGGGTCGTGATGTGTGTTCATGCGTTTACGGTAGAACGATCGTTCTCCGTCGTCAACACCCGTTTGAAAAGCCATGTCGACGAGAGGGCTGAATCGCGGCCTGGCGCGCGGCCGCCACGCGACGCGGCCCGCCGCGTTTACGACATTTTTTCTTGAAGCGGATACGCGACGCTCACTACACTTCGGTCACCCTGTCTGGGCGAAAGGACATCATGCAGCGACCGGAATCCGCGCGCCCCGCGCGCGCCTATGCGGCTTATGCCAAGCGGCTCGACGGCCGCGTCGTCGTGCGGCGTTTCGACCCGCGCAGCGATTCGTACGACGCGCTGACCGTGCTGCTGCATCGCGCCTACGCGCCGCTCGGCGCGCTGGGCTTCAACTGCCCGTGCGTCGATCAGCCGGCAGCGGCAACGCGCGAACGCGTGCGTGCCTGCGACACGGCGCAGATCGACGTTGCGCGGCAAGCCGGTGCGGCGTCATGAAACACGATGTGCCGGAGCACGATGGCGACGACGATCACGCGCAGCTCGCCGTCCGGCAAGCACGCGTGCGTGCGGCGCTGCGGCTGCGCGGCGTGATGAAGCTGACGATCGTCACGATCGCGGTCGCGCATGCGCTGACGTTCGCGTTCGAAGGCCTGCTGGTCGCAGCCGGTTTTGCGCCGGAAGCCGCGACGTTGCTGCTGTTCCGCTTCGTGACCTGCGCGCTCGTCAGCTTCTGGCTGCAAGCCGATGCGTTACGCGCGTATCGGTATGCAGCGCAGCACGGGTTCGTCACGGGTTCCGGCACGCACGGCGATCCGATCGACGTTGCACCGCAGTGCCCGAAGCGCTGGCTCGTCGTGTTGAATCTCCAGCTCGAACCGCGATGGTTGAAGGGTGAACAGAACAAGTAGCGGCCTGCGCACCGGTCGATGTCTATTGCGCCGCGCATGAGTGAGTCGCGACAAGGCTCGCGAGCTCACGATTGACGTCCCGATTCGGCACGGCATCGCATGCGGTGCATGGCACGCGACCGCCCGACAAGCAAAGCAGGCAAGCGTATGGCAGAGGAAGAACAGGCGCCGAATGGCGTGATGGGGGAAGCGAGGCGAGGGTCGACAGGTGAAGTGAACGTTCGATTGCAAGTCACCGATGCGCGATCGCGTCGCGAATCGGCGCGCAAACACAGCTCCCGAATAATCTCACCTCAAGCCCGGATTCGCGCGTTCGGACCTCGACGAAGCGCGCGCAAACGAACGCGGGGCAGGCGGCAGACGCGCCGCGCTGCCCCTTCGGCACTCAGGCCGTCCAGTCGAGAATCACCTTGCCGCTTTCGCCGGACAGCATCGCGGCGAAACCTTGCTCGTAATCGTCGGCCGCAAAGCGATGCGTGATGATCGGCGACAGGTCGAGGCCGCTCTGCAGCATCGCGACCATCTTGTACCAGGTCTCGAACATCTCGCGGCCGTAGATGCCCTTGATCTCGAGCCCCTTGAAGATCACCTGGTTCCAGTCGATCGCCGTCTGCGCGGGCGGAATGCCGAGCAGCGCGACCTTGCCGCCGTGGTTCATCGCCTCGAGCATGCTCGTGAACGCGCTCGGCACGCCCGACATCTCGAGACCGACGTCGAAGCCTTCGGTCATGTGCAGGTCGGCCATCACGTCGCGCAGCGACTCGCGTGCGACGTTGACCGCGCGCGTCGCGCCCATCTTGCGCGCGAGTTCCAGCCGGTAGTCGTTGATGTCGGTGATGACGACGTTGCGCGCGCCGACGTGCTTCGCGATCGCGACGGCCATGATGCCGATCGGGCCCGCGCCGGTGATCAGGACGTCCTCGCCGACGAGGTTGAACGACAGCGCCGTGTGCGTCGCGTTGCCGAACGGATCGAAGATCGACGCGAGGTCGTCGGAGATCTCGGGCGGGATCTTGAATGCGTTGAACGCCGGGATCGCCAGGTACTCGGCGAACGCACCTTCGCGGTTCACGCCGACGCCGACCGTATTGCGGCACAGATGCCGGCGCCCCGCGCGACAGTTGCGACAGAAGCCGCACGTGATGTGGCCTTCGCCGGACACGCGATCGCCGATCGCGAAGCCGCGCACTTCCTGCCCCATCTCGACGATCTCGCCGACATATTCGTGACCGACGTGCATCGGCACGGGGATCGTCTTCTGCGCCCAGTCGTCCCACTTCCAGATATGGATGTCGGTGCCGCAGATCGCCGTACGGCGGATCTTGATCAGCACGTCGTTGTGGCCGACTTCGGGACGCTTCACGCGCGTGAGCGTGAGGCCGGGGCCGCGTTCGAGCTTTGCCAGTGCTTTCATGGTGGCGCCTCCGTCAAACGATGCCGAGCGACTTGCCGACGCGCACGAACGCGGCGACCGTCTGGTCGATCTGCTCGGGCGTATGCGCGGCGCTCATCTGCGTGCGGATGCGCGCGCGGCCGCGCGGCACGACGGGGAACGAGAAGCCGATCACGTAGACGCCTTCGCCGAGCAGCTTGTCGGCCATGTTCGTCGCGAGCTGCGCGTCGCCGAGCATCACCGGGATGATCGGATGCGCGCCGGGCACGAGCGTGAAGCCCGCTTCGGTCATCTGCTCGCGGAAACGCACGCCGTTCTCGCGCACGCGCTCGCGCAGCTTCGCGCCTTCGTCGCTGCCGAGCAGCTCCAGCACCTTCAGCGATGCCGCGGCAATGCTCGGCGTGAGCGTGTTCGAGAACAGGTACGGGCGCGAGCGCTGGCGCAGCAGTTCGACGACCTCGCGGCGCGCGGCGACGTAGCCGCCCGATGCGCCGCCGAGCGCCTTGCCGAGCGTGCCCGTGATGATGTCGACGCGGCCTTCGACGCCGCAGTGCTCGGGCGTGCCGCGACCGTTCGCGCCGATGAAGCCGACCGCGTGCGAATCGTCGACCATCACGAGCGCGCCGTAATGATCGGCGAGATCGCAGATGCCTTTCAGGTCGGCGATGATGCCGTCCATCGAGAACACGCCGTCGGTCGCGATCAGCTTGTGGCGTGCGCCCGCTGCATCGGCTTCCTTGAGCTTCGCCTCGAGGTCGGACAGGTCGTTGTTCCGGTAGCGAAAGCGCTTCGCCTTGCACAGGCGGATGCCGTCGATGATGCTCGCGTGGTTCAGCTCGTCGCTGATCACCGCGTCGTTCTCGTCGAGCAGCGTCTCGAACAGCCCGCCGTTCGCATCGAAGCAGCTCGAGTAGAGGATGCTGTCCTCGGTGCCGAGAAACGCGGCCAGCGCGCTTTCCAGTTGCTTGTGCACGGTTTGCGTGCCGCAGATGAAACGCACCGATGCCATGCCGAAGCCGTCCTGGTCGAGGCCGGCCTTCGCCGCATCGATCAGGCGCGGATCGTTCGCCAGACCCAGATAGTTGTTCGCGCAGAAATTGAGCACGCCGGCACCGCCGGCGAGCCGCACGGCCGCCGCCTGGGGACTCGCGATCTCGCGCTCGGTCTTGTAAAAACCGTCCGCGCGGATCTGGTCGAGCGTCCCGCGTACCTGGGCGAGAAAGGCATCACGCATCACAAAGCTCCTGACAGGGATTCGCATTCCGCAGCGTGCCGCTCGTGGCGGCGGCTCAACGGCCTGCTACTGTTATAGTCGGTCGTTCGGTTGACCGCATTTATCCGATATTCCGAACTAGAATTCGAAATACCGAACAACTCTAAGCGAACGGAATCCAAATGGCAAGTTCCTCCGGATCGCGGCGCACGCCTGCCGGCGCCGCACCGCCGCCGCCGGCCGCCACGCCGCCGCGTGTCGGCGAGCAGATCCAGCGGCTGCGCAACGAGCGCAAGCTGACACTCGACGACCTGTCGCGCGCGGCCGGCGTATCGAAATCGATGCTCTCCGAGATCGAACGCGACAAGGCCAACCCGACGATCGCCGTCGCCTGGCGGCTGACGAACGCGCTCGGCATCACGCTCGACGAACTGTTCTCGCAGCCGAAGGCGCCGGAGACGATTCGTGTGGACGGCCCGCACGACATTCCGACGCTCGCCGGCCACGACGGCCGGTACCAGCTTCGTGTATGGGGCCCGATCGACCTCGCCGGCAAGTTCGAGTGGTACGAGCTGACGCTGCCGGGTGGCGGCGCACTCGTTTCGAACGCGCACGAACCCGGCACGCGCGAGCACCTCACCGTGTTGCAGGGTGCGATGGAGATCGAAGCCGCTGCGGCCAGCCGGCGCCTGAAGGCCGGCGACACCGCACGCTACCCGGCCGACGAGCCGCATGCGATCCGCAATCCCGGCAAGGCCGAAGCGCGGGCACTGCTGATCGTGATACACCGCTGACGGCGCGTATGGCTGGCCAAAGCGCCAGTTGCGGAAAACACTGTATGTTTGTACAGTATACGGACATTCCGCCATGCATGGGCCGGAGCCGGCGCACCGAGGCGCCCGCCCCGGTCGACAGGAGCCTGCGATGACAGAAGAACAAGATTTGGCCGCGCTCAGCTTCAAGGCTGCCGCGCACGACCTCGAGCTGATCGTTCGCCATATTGCCGGGCGCTATATCCGTCAGCGCGTCCCGCTGACGTGGCGCCTGCTGCACGCGATCGAAGCCGAGGCGCTCGCCGATCTCGGCTTTGCCAGCCGGCACGACGCCGGCATGCGTCAATTGTTCGAACGGCCGTCGGACATGACGTTTCCCGAAACGGACGATCCGATCGACTTCGGGCGCTCGAATGCGCTGCCCGCCGTCTTTTCGTTCGCGGTTCTGGCCTACGAAGCGGCGGCAACGTCGCATGACGCGGTGCCCCGCGAGCGCGCTCATCGCCTGTCCAAGGCGTGGGGCGACTGACTGCCAGCCCGAGCCGCCGCGCATGGCGGCCTGTCCAGCCTCTTGCTGCCCGAGACGTTGCGGAAAGGGCTACCATATACGCAACTAACGGAATAAATAACATGTCCCTTCCCGCCTCTCCCGACACCCCGGCCCGCCCGGAAGAGAAGGATCTGTTCGACCGCGGCGCATCCGACTGGATCGTGTCGCCCGAAGCCGCATTCGACGCGTGGCTGGCCATGCAGGACTATCGCCGCTCGTCGGCCGACGTCTATCGCGCGCAATGGGGCGCGTTTCTCACGTGGATGCGCGCGCAGCAGAAAAACCTGGCAACGGTCGATACGCCAACGATCGCAAACTTCGTCGGCGAGTTACCGATCCGGAAAACGCAGCGCATGCGCTATCTGCGGCTGATCGAACGTGTGCTCGACCACATCCGGCGCACCGAGTACGCGTCGACCAACCCGGCCCGTTTCATTGCTCAGGATGGCGAAGCGAACTGGCGCAAGGCGCGCGACAACGAGCCGACCGGTTTCCTCACGCCGGCCGAACGCGCGACGTTGCTCGCGTATCTGTTTTCGCCGATCGGCGTATCCGGTTCGGCGTACTGGAAAGAGCGGCGCGACCGCGCACTCGTGGCCGCGTTTCTCGGCGCCGGCATTAAAACCGGCGAAGCGCGTGCGCTTACGATTAGTTGCATCAATATGAGCGGAACGTCGCTGCAGATCCAGTCGGCGCACCCGAATTACGCGCGCGAAACCCATCTCGCCTCATTCGCGATCGCGCTGCTCGAAGCGTGGCTCACGGAACGCAAGCGCCAGGAAATCCCAGGCGAGCTCGTGTTCCCGGCATCGCATGCCGGGCGGCCGATGCACAAGGCGACGATGCTGCGCGCGATCGACGCGATCGTCGAATCGGCCGGGCTCACGTCGTCGCGCACCGCGCGCGCGAGCCCGCAGACGCTGCGCAATACCTATGCGGCCGAACTGTTCGAAAACGACGTGCCGCCCGAGCGGGTCGGCAAATGGCTGGGCTTCATGCGGCCGATCTCGTCGAACCGCCTGCATCGCGCATGGAAAAACTGGCGCGATGGTCTGGCCGACAGCAACGGTGACGCATCCGACGGCGACGAAACTCACTGATCGGGAATCAGCTGCTCACGCGACACGATCCGTGAGCAGCCTTGCGTGGCGCAGCCTCACCGTTTCACAGCTCCCGAAAAACCTCACCTCAAGCGTCCCGAATCGTCTCACCTGTGCAGGTGCGGCCGATCTTCGGGTCAGGTATGCGTAAAGTGCGCGACGGCTTCGAATCGGGACGGCCATGCGCCCGAAGCGTGCTCGCAATCCGGGCACGCCACTTCAAAACCCTCCTCGCCGTGCGACAGCTCCGGTTCGCCGTCGCAACGCGGGCACTGAGCCGGCACCGGAATCTCTTGATCCAGCGAGGTGCCGATCGCGGCAAACGCTTCCGCATCCAGTTGCCCGGCATCGGCCAGGCGCCGGATCAGCGCGACAATCTCCGGATTCATCCCGCGGCTCGCGCGCAGCGAACTCACATCGCGCGTCGCCCGTTCCAGTTCATCACTCTGGCTGCGCAACTGTTCTTCAAGCCGGTCGGCGCGCGCCTTGGCCGAGCTCAGTTGCTGAAGGAAATCGAATTCCTTGCGCTGGACGTCGCGCAAACCGCTCTGGTAGGTCGACGCCATGCTGCGCAGCGAGTCCAGCTCGACCAGCATCGGCTTGACGCGGCGTTCGGCTTCGGCCACCGCGTCCTTGATTTGCTGCGCGTAGTGCTCGGTGCGCTGCTGCAATTCGGCTTGCAGCGCATCGATGCGGTCGCGCAGCGTGGCGTTTTGCGCCTGCTCGGCGTCGACGCGGCCGGCCGCCGCGGCCAGTTCCTTCTCCAGTCGGGCGACGGTGGTGAGCAACGTGGCTTCGCTTGCCGAACCGTGCGTCGTCTGCGACGCGAGCTGAACCTCGAGTTCGGTCACGCGCGCCTGCAATTGCTCGTTTCGGACTTCACCGCGGGCGAGCGCGCTTTCGAGCGTCTCATGACGGACGGTTGCATCGCGCAACCGCTGTTCGGCGTCGGCAACGCCAGCGCGAACCTGCTCGCGGTCGCCATCGAGACTGTCGCGCGCCGCTTTCAACGCTTCTTCATAGAGTGCGCCGAGCAGCGCACCGGCCTTTTCCTCGACGGCTTTCGGAATTGCCGCACCGTCGAGCCTGATCTTGGACGCGGAACGGATGCGCTCCCAGAAATGATCGATGTCTTTCGGGATGTCGCTGGCGCTGCCGGTTTGGGTGAGATCGCGGACGTTGGCGGCCGACGGCCGGATGCCAAGATCGAAGAACAGGCGCTTGCACGCGTGCAATGACAATTCCTGGCGCCGCGCACCGCTTGCACGCAGCGATTCCAGTTCGTCCCGAATGACTTGGCGCATCTCGTCCAGGGTCATGGCAGAGCTCACAGACATTGAAATGTGGAAATCATAACGAAATACGTATTTATTGATACCTGTTTCGGGCTGACGTTGCGGATTTACGTCGCTTTCCACAAAAAGCGGGCCTGTGAGCCATTCCGGACGAGCGTGGTCCGGAATTCCGTGAAACAAAGCGAAGAAAGTCAGCCAAGTCTTTGTAATGCAAGCAATTTTCAGCAGATCCCGAAAATCGGCATTTGTTTCACATGACGGATGATCCGATTCCCGGTGGGTGTTCAGGGTTTGGGGTCTCTGTGGAAAACTCGTCAGCCGATGTCTTGAGAGTATTAGAAGTAAACACCCTTGAACCCTTAGTTAAAAACGTTAACGCCACGGCACAGCCTTATGTAGCAAGGCTCTCCGGCCGGCAAGGTGAAGTTTTACGGGAGCCAAGGTGATCTTCTGCGGGAGCTGACGTGATGGGGTTCGGGGAGCAGCGTGAGCCGTTGCAGGAAAGGTCGTGAGCGGATTCGGGATCACAGTGAAACACGAGATTTCCCAAAGGTGAGGGTTTTCGGGGCCTCACAGCCACAGAACCCGCGCTGTGCCTGACTGCACAGTTTTCTGCCTGTGCAGACACAGGTGAGAATTTGCGGGACCCTCTTCGCGCCCCGATTCTGCCCATCTTTTAGGCAGTTTTGGCGAAAGGTGAGGTTTCACGGGACTCCACGGGAATTTGGTGTGAGGATTTCCGGGAAACGAACGCCATTTTGCACAGCAAAAGTGCTTTCCGGGCCTGTGATGCACTAAAGGTGAGGCTTTTCGGGAGGGAAATCCGGGTTTTCCTGCCCCGATCTCGCTGAGGTGAGCTTTTTCGGGGCATGAATCACAGGCTGTGATCGCGGTCACAGGTGAGTATTTTCGGGAACGGTATTTGCTCGAAAAATGGTCAAAGGTGAGGCTTTTCGGGACCCGTGAGCGGCCGGATTCGCCGAAAAGCCCGCCAGGACTGGAAGAAATCTCGTTTTTGCTGTGCCCCTTTTTGGCACAGGTGAGATTTTTCGGGGGCCGACATACGGTTGTCGTATGAAGGTTTTCGGTCGAAAGGTGAGGTTTTTCGGGGGATGCCTGCCGGGCACAGCCAAATGCCTTCTGTGCATAAGTATCGGAAGGCATTGGGTTTTTTGATACCGCAACAGTTACGGTGAGATTTTTCGGGAGCCGTTTCCGTGCCCGTTGCCGTGCCGTATTTTTTCAATAAGGTGAGCGTTTTCGGGATGCTCTGGCGGTCAATCCCGCGCGTGCCGGGGATTCGGTGGCATCCGGACGAAAGAACAAGCTGTGCTCAAGGTGAGTATTTTCGGGACCCGATACGGTTTGTGCGCTGTACAATGCGCGCCCGGGCCGGGAAAGCAGGTCCGATCAGGTGGCGCGGGCCGGTTTCGACGGCGCTTTTCCGGATGCCGGACGCGATCATGATTTCCCGGCGAGCCGTGCCTGTACATGCATACAGCCCGATGCGGCGCGATCGGGAGGGCACTGTGAGGTGCGATCGCGACCCTGTGCCGAACTCACGGCTGTGCAGTCGCAAAATTACGACAAATCGAAAGGTGAGTCGATACGGGAGCAAGTTTCGCACGTGTCATGCACAGGGGAAATTCTGTGAATCGGCGCATCCCGCGGCACGTCTGGAAGAGTCCGGAACGCTGCAATTCAGGACCGGTGAGTGTTTTCGGGAGTGGTTGGGGTGAGTGCCGTTTTGCACGCGCGCTTCACCGGCTATGGTGAGCATGTCGTTCTGGACGCACATCACCGCAGGCGCTATCCTTCCGGAAAACTTCTCCTCCGACCCGACGTATGGCCACGACGAAGCGCGCCAAGAAAACCGATGTGGATGTGGTGAGTGCCAGTTCAGCCGAATTGCGCAAGGCCGTCGAGGCGATCGCCATTCAGCCGAAGAGCGGCAAGATCACACTCCTGACCCGCAAGCTGTTCAACGTGCTGCTGGCCGTCGCGCAGCAGGCCGACGACTCGGGCGATACGTATCGCGCGCTGCTGTCGGACATCGTCGCCAACTCCGCTTTCGATTCGAACGACACCGCACTGGTGAAGGAACACCTGCGCCGCATGGTGTCGGTGCAGGTCGAATGGAGCACGGGGACGTCGAGCCAGAAGCCGGGCCGCAAGTGGGGGATCTCGACGCTGATCGCCGACGCGGAAATTCTCGAGGATCCGACGACCCGTCGCGTATGGGTCGAATTCTCGTTCGCGCCGAAGATCAAGAAGAAGCTGCTCGACCCGGTCCAGTATGCGCGTCTGAGCCTGCAGTTCCAGAGCCAGTTGCGCAGCAGCGCCGGCCTGGCGCTGTACGAAATCTGCGTGCGCTATCTGACGAACCCGAGCCACCTGACGATGCGCGAGCCGTGGGAATGGTGGCGGCCGATCCTGTCGGGCACGCCTGACACGGAAGCCGGCGACGAGGCGAAGCGCGAGTACAAGTACTTCAAGCGCGACTATCTGCGCCCCGCGATCGCGGAAGTCAACGCGGTCACCAATATCTTCGTCGAGCTGATCGAGCACCGTGAAGGGCGCCGGGTTGCGGAGATCCAGTTCCGCGTGACCGAGCGCAAGCAGCCGATGCTGGCGCTTGACGAACACCCGAACGTGTTCGACAGCACGCTGGTCGACCGGATGGTGAAGCTCGGAATCCCGCTGAAGGAGGCGCAGACGCTCTATGCGGACAGCGAGGAGAATCGCATTCGCGCCGCGTTGCAGATGACCGAGCAGCGGATGCGCAGCACGACGCTGCCGCCGGTGCGCAGCGCGCCGGCGCTGTTCAAGGATGCGCTGAAGAAGGGTTATGCGCCGCCGGTCGAGTCGGTCGACGCGCTGCCTGCCGGCACGCCGTCCGCGAAGATCGCAGCCGCGCAGCCGGATGATCTGAAGGCACGCCTGATGAGCGAGTTCGCGGCGTTCCGCCGCAAGGAAGCGAAGGTGCTGTACGAGGAGCAGGGCGACGCCGAGCGCGAAGTGGCGCGCGAGTCGTTCGAGTCGGAGGCGCTGCCGACGATGGGCACGCATCTGCGCGACGACTGGCGCAAGCGCGGCCTCGATTCCAAGCTGGCCGAGACGGCCTTCTTCGACTGGCTGGCCCAGAAGACCTGGGGCGAGCCGACGGACGGCGACCTGCTGTCGTTCACGCTGAATCAGTCGCGGGCCGCGTGAGGCCCGCTCAGGCCCGCTGACGGGCCGCCGCGGGCCGCCCGCTCAATCGGGCGGGCCGGCGTCCTCACCAGGCCCTGCCGGCCGCTTCCATCACTCCGACAACAGCATCCGCTCGAGCTGCTCGAGGATCGCGTCACGCTTGTCCTTCGGGAGGCCGCGCAGGCGCAATTCGATGCGGTCTTCGCCATACGACTTCAGGTCGCCGACCGACTTGCCACCGAGCTTGATCTCGAGACGCTGCGCGTAGCGCTGACGGCCCGCGGCCTTCGGCGTCTCCTGCGCAGCGACGCGGCCCTTGACGATGTCCGACACCTGGCGCGTGCTGAGATCGTCCGACACGATCTTGTTGATCAGCCGCAGCGTGGCCTCGGTGCCGCGCGCGTTGTGATAGCGCCCGACCTGATACGCCATGTTCGAGCCGAAGCGATCGGGACGCGCGACCATTTCCTGCATGATCGCTTCCGGCAACTTGCCGATCGACAGCGCGACGGCCACCGTCGACTCGTCGAGGCCGAGATGCTCGGAAAGCTCCTTCTGGCTCTGGAAATGTTGGTCGTCGAGGAAGCGGCGCCACACGACGGCGTTGTCGAACACCGTCTGCGAATCGCGCTGGACGTTCAGGTCGTAGCCGAGCTTGTAGCTCTGGATACCGATCGGCACGTCGATCACGATCGCCTTGACCGATTCCTTGTTCGCTTCCTTCAGCGCTCGCACGCGACGGCCGCCGTCGCTGACGAAATACGTACCCGGATTGTCGTAATCCGGAATCACGTGGATCGCCTGCTGCTGCCCCTGCTTCGCAAGGTTGACCGCGAGTTCGGCAATCGACGACTTTAGATAGAAGTGCCGCGGGTTGAACGGGCTATGCTTGATCGCCTTCAGCGACAGCTCGATCACCTGCCCGGGTGCATAGCGGTTCTCGAGACGCCACGCGCGGTATTGCGGCGATTCGTCGATCGACGGATCGAGCGTGAACTCCGGAGCGGGCGGCGGTGCGATGTCTTTCTTCGCCGATTTGGTCGGTGCCGCGGCGGGCGTCTCGGACTTGACGATGCCGTCAATCGCATTGAGCCGGTCGAGTGCCGTGCGCTTCTCGCTCGTCGTGATATCCGGGCGCGCTTGGAATCCTTTTGCAAATTGGGAGGGTTTCATGTGACTCCTTTGTGCGCATAAAGTCAGGGCAGCATGGCGACGATTTCGTCGGCACATGCGCGAATTTCAGCGGCGGCCAGCTTGCCGCCACGATCGTTCATCTGCAGCACGGTCTGACCGAGCGCCATCGCCTGCTTGTACGCTTCCCGGGTCGGGATCTGCGTCTTCAGCAGCGGGAAGCCGAGCTCTTCGAGCGCGCGCTTGAGCTCGCGGGTCAGCATGCGCTTCTCTTCGGTCTTGTTCAGCAGGAATACCGCGCGGAGGTCTTCGTTCATGACCTGCGCCTGCTGGATCAGCTTGACCAGCCCGACGCTCGACCAGTAGTCGGCCGGCGACGACGAAGTCGGGATCACGGCAATCGATGCCGCCAGCAGGACGACGCCGGATACCTTCTCGGTGATCGACGGCGGGCAGTCCACGACGATGATGTCGTAGTCGTTGATGAACTTCTTGATCTCGCGATGGATCTGGCCGTCGGCTTCAGCAAGGTTGACGACCGGAAACGGGATGCCGGTGTCGCTGTCGCCGGATGCGCTCGACCAGTGAACCAGTGTGTTTTGACGGTCTGCGTCGATGACGAGGATGCGCTTCCCTTTTTCATGGAACGCGGCGCCGAGGTGCATGGCAATCGTGCTTTTGCCGACGCCACCTTTTTGTTGAGTGACTGCAATGATTTCCGCGGCCAATTTTCACTCCTATTTTGGTCGTTGGAATTCTACAGGACGATATTTATATTTCAATGAAATTGTCGTTCGACAACTACACGTTAGCCATTCGGGCTATCGGTTTATGCGCATAAACGAACCGGCGGTGATCGGCGGCGTGATCGGACGGCGTGGTTGATGTCTGCGGACGCGTCGACGAACCTCGCGATGATGACGCTATCACGACGCGCGTCGTCGGCACGCGCAGCGGGTTGCTGGCGATATCGGATTGCGCTGCCCTTTCGCTTGATGGTGGTGGAGGGTCGTACCGGCAGACGGGTGAGTTTGTGCGCATAAACTCTGCGGCGACCGGGGCGGCCAACCGTGCGACAGGACAGTCGGGCATTCCTGAGCGCGGGTGTGATCTTATGCACGTTGGCAGATATGCAGCCTGGGCGGTGTGCCATTAGCCGGTATGCATCGGCATCGCGCCATACCGAGCCGCTACGTTTATGCGCATAAACCGCGGTCGATGGATGGCGAGTACCGGGCGATCACGTGCCGACCCCGCGTGAATTCGGCACGCGGGGATGCGCTGACGACGCAGCGCATCGATGCGACGATCGCTTCGGTGCCGTGACGCGTCGACGCTCGTCGGCGCGATGAATCGCCAGATGCTCTGTCCAGCGATCGCAGGCTTTATGCGCATAAACCAATCGACGTACCACGCTATCGCCTGCGTCCATCGCCACCCGAGACACCCGTCACGATGCGCAGGCTCGCGAATCCTTATCCTTGCAGCGCGATAGCGGGCCGCACAACTTTATGCGCATAAACAAAGCGATCCGTTAAAGCACATCGCCGATGCATCACCCCGCCCGAGGCTGGTGTTTCTGGCGGCACCTTCTCGCCAACCAGCCTCACCAAAGCATCGAATCCGCACCCGGCTACCCCACGGCGGCCCGCACCGAAACCTCCGATGCAGACTGGCTACAATACAGCCCTCTCCCATCCAGGCCCGAATGATGATCACGATCTACCACAACCCCCGATGCTCGAAGTCGCGCGAGACGCTTGCGTTGGTCGAGGCGCTGAATACCGCCGGCACGCCGCTGAACGTCGTCGAGTACCTGAAGACGCCGCCGACGGTCGAGGAACTGGAAGCGCTGCACCGGCAGCTCGGCCGCCCGGTTCGCGACATGCTGCGCGACGGCGAGGAGCCGTACAAGACGCTGAATCTGGCCCGCGCGGATCTGACCGATGCGCAAGCCTATGACGCGATTGCCGCTCATCCGGTTTTGCTGCAGCGTCCGATCGTCGTCTATCGCGGCAAGGCGGCCATCGGTCGGCCGCCCGAATCGGTGCAAGCGCTGTTCGAATAATTCTTGCCCGGCGTATTTTTCTTATTGCATCAGCCCGGCGTACCCACCGGCAATCGAAGTCGGTGCGATCGCCGGGCAGCATACCTCCCACCGCCGGACGATAGCGGCAACGCGGACCGGGTCTAGCCTTCGCCGGACGACGTGTCGCCATCAACCGGTTCCCGCCCCGCCGCCGCTTTCGCGGCCGTCCGCAGCAGTGCGATCTGCCCGCGATAGGCTCTGCAGCCACTGCAGGTCGGCAGGTGTATGCGCACCTGCACACGCTCATGCAAGGTCAGATGCCGGTCGAGCGCATCCGACAGCAGTCGCGTCACGTCAGTACATTTCCCCGGCAGCATCTTCGGTCGTCAGTCCTTTTTCGCTCAGGCAGGTTCGCAGGCGCGTGCGCGCCCGATACAGCAACACGCTGCAATGATTCGTCGTCAGCGTCAATTCGCTGCAGATGTCCGTCATCTCGACATCGAGGAATTCGCGCATCATGAACACGCGCCCGATCTGCTCGGGAAGGTGATCGAGGCAGGCCTGGAACAGCGTCCAGAACTGCTGTTGCTGCAACAGCGTTTCGGGGCGCGGCCACGGCCGCGGCTTCGCATGCGGGGCCCAGTGGCCGTTTTCCTTGAACAGCTCGCGATCGAGCATGGATTCGCCGTCGAGCTCGGCATCGAGCGCGGACAGGCTCACAGTCCGCTGCCGCGCACGCAGCACGTCGATCAGCTTGTTGCGCAGGATGCCGAATACCCAGGTCTTGTGGGCCGACAGCCCCGCGAAATCGCCCGCGTGCGACCATGCGGCGGCCAGTGCTTCCTGCACGGCGTCTTCGGCCGCGTCGGCATCGCGGAGCTGGAGTCGCGCGAAGCGCAGCAGGTCGCGCCGCAGTTGCGCGAGATAAACGGGGTCGTCGTACGCGGACGGCATGTCTGGGTAGCAGTGTCTCGAGGCGATTGCGCTTGCGCCACCGGGCGGGCACATCGCGGTGCGAGCAGCTTACTGGGCGCGGTGCCGGCCTGCAACGTCTGTTCCGTCACGAATTCACGAAACCGGCCGGCGCGCTGCGCTATGCTTGCCGAAACCCGTGTCGCGTGTCGACGGCGCCGCGCGGCGGGCAGTTTGTAACGTCAGAACATAACGGTCGAGTTATCCACAATTTCTGTGGAAAACCTTGTGGAAAGTCGGCCGGACGGCCCCGTCGGGCGGTTCGCGGGCTGGCTTGCCTATAAACAGACCTTTGTCGCCTGTTCGGAAGCAATCGATCCGATTCCTCACTCACCGGAAGGAGAACGCCATGTCCTATCGTATTGCGGTCGTCGTCGGCAGCCTGCGCCGCGCTTCGTCGAACCGCGCACTCGCGCACGCCGTGATCTCGCTCGCCCCCGCCGATTTTTCGTTCGAGTTCGTCGAGATCGGCGAGCTGCCGCTGTACAGCCAGGACTACGACGCGGATTTCCCGGAAGTCGCGAAGCGCTTCAAGCAGTCGATCGAAGCCGCCGACGCGCTGCTGTTCGTCACACCCGAGTACAACCGGTCGATGCCGGGCGTGCTGAAGAATGCGCTCGACTGGGGTTCGCGGCCGTGGGGTTCCAACTCGTGGGCGGGCAAGCCTGGCGCGGTGCTCGGCACGTCGCCGGGCGCGACGGGTACTGCGCTCGCCCAGCAGCACCTGCGCAACGTGCTGGCGTACCTCGACGTGAAGACGCTCGGGCAGCCCGAGATGTTCATCAAGCACGACCCGGCGCGCATCGACGAGCACGGCCAGATCGTCAGCGAGGACACCCGCAAGTTCCTGCAGGGCTTCGTCGATCGCTACGCGGGCTGGGTGCGCGTGCTGAAGTCGGCCTGACAACTTCGGCCTGGCCACCACGGCCGTTCATGGCGCTGGCGCCGGCCCGCACTTGGCGGGTCACGCGCCGGCGTGCCGCGCGTCGCGCGCTTCGCGGATGCCCAGCAGAATCTCGTCGAGCAGCGCGATGTCGAACGGCTTCGACAGCACGCGGACGTTGACAGTGCGCGTGCGGTCGAGCTCCTCTGCGTAACCCGTGACGAGAATCACGGGCAGCTTCCCCGGCCGCTTCTCGACCGCTTCGGCGAGATCGATGCCGTTCAGGCTGCCCGGCATGTGGATATCCGAAATCACGAGGTCGAACGCGTCGTTCGCGGCCGCGCCCTCGATCAGGCGCAATGCGTCGTCGGCGGTGGGCGCATAGGTCACGCGGTGCCCGAGCAGCGAAAGCAGTGCTTCGGTGCCGGCCGCGACTTCGCCGTTGTCCTCGACGAGCAGCACGTGCAGCCCGGCGAGCGCGCCCGTGTCGTGCACGACGGCCTGCGGCCGCGCGACGACGTCCTCGGCGCGCGCGCGCGGCAGGTAGAGGCGCACCGACGTGCCGGCGCCGACCGCGCTGTCGATCGTCGCGAGGCCGCCCGAGCGTTCGCAGAACGCGAACACCTGCGGCAGGCCGAGCCCCGTCCCCATCCCTTGCGCCTTCGTCGTGAACAGCGGTTCGAACGCGCGCGCGAGCACGTCGGGCGCCATGCCCGAACCCGTATCGTCGAGCGAGATCTGCACGAAATCGCCGGTGAGCGGAAAGCCGTCCTCGCGGCGCAGCGTCACGTTGCGCGCGCCGACCGTGAAGCGGCCGCCGGTCGCCATCGCGTCGCGCGCGTTGACCGCGAGGTTGATCACCGCGAGCTCGAGCTCCGCGACGTCGACGCGGATCGGCCAGACGCCGGGCTCGATCGCGACGACCAGCGACGATTTCGAACCGAGCGACGTCTTCAGCAGTTCGCGGCACGTACCGACCCATTGCCCGACGTCGATCGTCTCGCTGTGCAGCGGCTGCTTGCGCGCGACGCCGAGGAGCTGGCGCGTGAGCGACTGCCCGTTCTTCAGCGCGCGTTCGATCGCGCCGAGTTCCTTGTCGAGATCCTGGACGCCGCGCCGCCGCGCGATCTGCACGTTGCTCGAGATGATCATCAGCAGGTTGTTGAAGTCGTGCGCGACGCTGCCGACGAGGTTGCCGAGCGCCTGCATCTTGCGCGACTGCCGGTATGCCGATTCGATCGAGCGCCGCATCGATGCTTCGGCCTGCCAGCGGTCCCACGCCTCCTCTTCCGCTTTCAGCCGCTTGAGCGACAGCCAGATCACGGACCACAGCGCGATCGACGGCGCGAACATCGAGATGAACAGCACGCTCAGGTGTTCGTACCATTCATGCCAGATCGCCGACGTGCGGTACGCGCACGTGACGTAGACGGGATAACTGCCGACCTGGCGGTACGCGACGATCTCGCTGCTCGAGCCGTCGTGGCGTACGCGCACGACGCCCGCGCGCGGATCGTTGCGCGCGTCGCCGAACGTGACCGAGCGATCGGTGTGCGCGAGCGACGGCGGCGGCGGATACGACGCGATCACCGCGCCGTCCGAGCGCGCGAGCGCCATCGTCATCGGCGTGCTCGCGCCGCCGAGCAGGTCGCGGTAGAACGCGTTGAAATACGACGACTTCAGCGCGATCGACACCATCCCGGCGAACGAACCGTCGCTATGGCGCCGCGCGACGCCCGTGTTGAACACCGGAATGTTCTCGAGCTTGAGCGGCCCCATCATCAGCCGCGAGATGTGTTCGATGACCTTGCCGTCGCGGATGCCGGCGAAATCGTCGCGGTTCGCGATCGACGCATAGGGCGCCGGATAGTAGAGGCTGTTGGCGAGCAGCATCCCGCTCGCGCCGAAGATCGACACGGCGGCCACTTGCGGATAGCCGCCGCCGATCGTGTTCAGCGCTTCGTGGATGTCGGATTCCCTGTTGCGCACGGTCGCGTCGTCCATGTCCTGCACGAGGTCGACGATGCGCGCATCGAGCGTTTCGCTCAGGTCGAACACCTTGAGCGCGTGCTCCTCTGCGACCCGCACGGTGCGCATCGTCACGTCGCTCGCCGCGGACTCGCGCGCCTGCAGGTCGTTGTACGCCATCACCACCACGTAGATGCACGGCAGCACGATCGCCGCGACGAGCAGCACGATCAGCGTCACGCGGCGGACCGCGAAATCGTGCTCGGGTGCGCCGGCCGAGTAGTTGCCGCCGTCCTGCCAGTCGTCGGCGGGCGTGGAGGCGGGGGCGTGGGAGTCGGCAGGCCGTTCGGACGTCATTGGAAAAGCGGGTGAGGCGGAGGTGCCTGCCATCATAAACGAGTTGCGACGGCCCGCCGCGCGGCCCCGTACGCACGCGATCCTGTCGAATCCGACAGGGTGAAATTGTCAAATTGAAAACGCGACGAATCCGGCAGCGCAAACGTACACAAGGAAAAATTTTGCGTACATATCTCGAAAATGGTCGCGGCTGTTTTCGGAATGGCGCGCGATCGGACCGAATCTGTTCGAAATGGTGAATATGGCGAGTTGCATCGCCCCCGGTTTACTCCGAGAATCGCGCCTTGCTTTCCCTATGACAGATATATGTGCCCGCCGGCGCTCGCCGCGCGGAGCGTCGCGCGCACCTGCTCGCGGCGCCCGCGCGCGGCCGCAAGGCGGTTGCCCGCGCCCGAAACGCATGGCGCCTCAAGAAGCGCGCCGCGCGGTCGTTAACGCGAGAGAGACCATTCCGTATACCGCTTCGCTCCATGCCTTTGCCAATTGTAATTGCCGACGATTCGCTGCTCGCTCGCAAACTTCTGACAAAGGCGCTGCCGGGAGACTGGGACGTTGACGTCGCGTATGCAGCGAATGGTCGCGAGGCCTTGGCGCTCTATCGTGACGGCAAAGCTTCCGTGATGTTTCTGGACCTGACGATGCCCGACATGAGCGGATATCAGGTGTTGGAAACACTGCGCCACGAAGATCTGAACACGTTCGTGATCGTGGTATCCGCCGATATCCAGCCGCAGGCGCAAGCACGCGTGCGTGAACTGGGCGCGATCGCATTCGTTGCCAAGCCCGTGACGTCGGAGGCATTGCTGCCCATTCTCAAGGAGTATGGGTTGTATGCCTGAATCGGTGTTCACGGCGGAGCAACGCGACGCGTTGCAGGAGATCGCCAACCTTGCAATGGGCCGCGCCGCCGCGCGGCTGGCGTTGTTGCTCGGGCGTTTCATCGAGCTGTCGGTGCCGCGCGTGCGCGTCGTGAAAGCGGCCGACGCGGGCGACGCGCTGCGCGAGATGACGGGCATTCACGACAACGTGACCGCCGTGCGCCAGGGCTTCCGTTCCGACATCAAGGGCGAGGCGATCGTGCTGTGCCGCAGCGCGGGCGTCGCGCGGCTCATGTCGATCGTCGACCGCACGTTCGGCGAAGGCGTGTCCGGCGGGATGGCGACGCCGGACGAACTCGTGTTCGATGTCGCGAACGTGCTGATGGGCGCATGCGTTGCGTCGATCCTCGACGAACTCGGCCGCAAACCCGTGTTCTTTCCGCCGGGGCTGCTCGGCGCGAACGTGTCGTTCGACGACGTATTCCAGCCGACCGCGCTCGCGTGGAGCGTCGCGCTGCTGCTCGAGGTGAACTTCGGGCTCGAGGATCACTCGTTCCGTGCCCACTTCGTGATGCTGATGGCCGAGGATTCGATCCGGCTGATGGGCGACGCGCTCGACGCGTTGCTGTCCGCGCTATGACGGCCGCCGCACAGTCGCTGAGCGACCTCGTGATCGAGCGGGTGGGCTTCGGCCTGTTCGTGCTCGACCGTTCGATGACCGTGCTGATGTGGAATCGCTTCATGCAGGACCACAGCGGCATCCCGGCCGCCGACGTAATCGGCCGCAACCTGTTCGACTGCTTTCCGGAGCTGCCGCATGCGTGGCTGTCGCGCAAGGTCGAGAGCGTGTTCCAGCTCGGCAGCTTCGCATTCAGCTCGTGGGAACAGCGCCCCTACCTGTTCCGCTTCGAGCACGACCGGCCGATTACCGGCGGCATCGACTACATGCAGCAGGACTGTACGTTCATGCCGCTCACGCGCGGCCGCGATGTCGAGGCCGTGTGCGTGACGATCTCCGACGTCACGCATGTGAGCGTGATGCAGCGCGAGCGCGAGGAAGCGGTCGCGAAGCTGCGCGAACACGCGAATCGCGACGGCCTGACCGGCATCGCGAACCGGCGTTTCTTCGAAGCGCGGCTCGGCGACGAATTCGCGCGCTGGCAGCGCTACGGCGGCGACATGTCGGTGCTGCTGTTCGACCTCGACCACTTCAAGACGATCAACGACCGCTTCGGGCATGCGGCCGGCGACGCCGTGCTGCGCGAGACGGCGCGTCGCGTCGCGTCGATCGTGCGTGCGCAGGATACGTTCGGTCGTTTCGGCGGCGAGGAATTCGCGCTGCTGCTGCCGTGCACGAGTCTCGACGAGGCGATGCGGGTGGCCGACAAGGTGCGCGACGCGATCGGCAGCATGCCGGTCGATGCGGAAGGCGTCAGCGTGCCGGTGACAGCGAGCGTCGGCGGCGCGTGCGCGAAGACGGGCGCGCCGACCAGCGACGTGCTCGTGAACGAGGCCGACGCCGCGCTCTATCGCGCGAAGCGGCTCGGGCGCGACCGCTCGGTTGCCTACGCGTAGGCGCGCCCGCCCCGCCTCGCGCGAAGCGGCTTCGCCCCGCGCGTGCCGCGTTCAGCTTTTCGCGATGTCGGCCAGCACGCCCGCCAGCACGGCCGGCTGCGACACGAACGGCGAATGGCTGCTGTCGAGCTGGTGCACGTGGGTCGGATTGCCGGGCACGAACACGTCGGCTTCGTCGATGAAGCGCTGCTGCAGCGCGGGCAGGATCACGCGGTCCTGCAGGCACTTGATGTAGTGGCGGTCGATCGCGCCCCAGCGAGCGGCGGTCGTCGGGATCGCGGTCGCGAACGGCGCGGCCGGCACGTCGCAGGTCATCAGGTTCGCGACGGCCTCGAAGTCGGCTTGCGGCACGTCGTCATACAGCGCGCGCTTCGCCAGCTCGCGATACGCGGCGTCGCCGCTGCGCGGATCGATGCGCAGCGCACCGGCCACGCGCGGGCTCGCGAGCATCAGCGGGCCGAGCATCTCGCCGTTGTTTTCCGGCGCACGCACGTAGTCGAGGCCCGGCACGCCCGACGCGGGCATGAAGGCCGCGAGATAGACGATCTTCGCGATCTTGTCCGGTGCGCGCTCGGCGGCCGCCGTGATCGCGAGGCCGCCCATGCTGTGCCCGACCAGCACGACCTTGCCGCGGCCGAGCGCATACGCGTCGTCGACCGCCTGCATCACCTGTGACGCGTAATCGTCGAGCGTCGTGTTCGCGACCGGCGACGGCTCGGCGCCGAACGCGTCCTTGTCGAGCGGCCGTTCGAGATAAGACGCGGGAAAGCGGGCGTTGATGCCGTGCGCGGGCAGGTCGCGCGCGATCGACAGGTAGCCGCGCGCGGCCAGCGCGGCCGCGACGTGCGCGTAGCACCACGCGCCGTGCCAGGCGCCGTGCACGAGCACGAATACGGGATGGTCGGACTGCGGGGGGGCGGTTACGGTCGTCTCCATGGCATTCGTGTTTTTTCGAGAAAGGTGTCATCTTAGACGAACCCGTGCGCATCCAAGCGCGAACGCACGGCTCGATTGCACGGCGTGCTGCGATCCGTCCTGCTTGTCTCGCACAGGCCACATTTCGTCCGGATCCGATATGAATTTGAGCCGAAGCGCGCTAATTTGTTGCTTTGCCCGCGATTGCGCCCCATGAACGTCGACTATCTCTTCTACCGGAAGCCGGACAAACCCGGCCCCTATTCGCTCGACGACCTGGGTGACATCGCGCCGCCGATCGGCCCGGGCGACCTGGTGCGCGCGGCCATCGCGCGCGTGTTCGAGCAGATCGACTGGCAGGAATCGCCCGACGTGCCGGGCGCGTGGTTCGGCACGGGCGGCGCGGTATTCCAGTTCACCGCGGAGCCCGACGGCCGCGTGACGAGCTTCATGGGTTCGCGCCTGGAACGCCGCTCGATGCTGCAGCTCACCCGCGAAATGGGGCTCATTGCGCTCGACCTGCAGCGCGATGTCGTTTACGGCTGACGAGCCGCCGGCGCCGCGCGGCGCCGGTTCCCGCCGAGGCCGGCCGCGCCGGCGTGCCAGCGGCTCCCGGCGTCCCGCCGGGCGTGGCGCGTGTCCGCCATCGAACTTCAAAGATTGCTATACTTTCGCCCAATTCCGGCATCCGGCCGGTAATTTGTGCCTGTCTGCGTCGATCGTTCGCATATCTCGCACGCATTTGACACCCTGACCATCCCAGCCGGGCATGGCTTCTTCAATCGCCCCGCGTGGGTGTCTCCGTGGAGCTTGTCTTGGCCGTTTCCAATTCCGTCGTGGACGAACAAGAAACCGACGCCGCTGCCGTCACATCGGGCAGTTCTTTCTATCTTGCGATGCGCATCCTGCCGGCGGTGCAGCGCGATGCGATGTTCCAGGTCTATGCGTTCTGCCGCGCTGTCGACGATATCGCCGACAGCGACCTGCCGCGCGCCGAGCGCAACGCGGGCCTCGATCGCTGGCGCGCGGACATCGACGCGTGCTTCGCGGGCCGCCCGCCGCGCCATCTGGCCGCGCTGGATCGCGAGATCCGCGCATTCAACCTGCAGCGCGACGATTTCCACGCGATGATCGACGGGATGGCGATGGACGCGGTGGAAGACATCTGCGCGCCCGACGAGCCGACGCTCGACCTCTTCTGCGATCGCGTGGCGAGCGCGGCCGGCCGGCTGTCGGTGAGGATTTTCGGGATGCCGGAAGCCGAAGGGATCAAGCTGTCGCACCACCTCGGCCGCGCGCTGCAACTGACGAACATCCTGCGCGACATCGACGACGACGCGGCGATCAACCGCTGCTATCTGCCGCGCGAGCTGCTCGCACGCGAAGGCATCGCGATCACCGATCCGGCGACGATCGTCCGCAATCCGGCGCTGCCGCGCGTGTGCGCGACGCTCGTCGAGCGCGCGCTCGAGCACTTCCGGCAGGCCGACGCGGTGATGGATACCTGCCCGCGTGCGCAGGTGAAGGCGCCGCGCATCATGTCGGGCGCATATCGCTGCATTCTCGACGCCGCGATCGCACGCGGCTTCGCCGCCCCGCGCGCCCCGCTGCGCAAGCCGAAAGCGCGCATGCTGATGATCGCCGCGCGCTACGCGCTGTTCTGAGTCGACCGAGTCGATGCCCAGAACCGTCCACGTGATCGGTGCCGGACTCGCGGGCCTGTCAGCCGCGGTCGAGCTGCAACGCCGCGGGCGGCACATCGTGCTGCACGACGCGCATGCGCATGCGGGCGGCCGCTGCCGCTCGTGGTTCGACGGGACGCTGAACACGACGCTCGACAGCGGGCTGCATGCGGTCTTCGCGGGACAGGCCGCAACCCAGCGCTACCTGCGCGCGATCGGCGCGGCCGATCAGCTAGTTGGGCCCGCGCTGCCTGAATTTCCGGTGGTCGACGTCGCGTCGCAGCAGCGCTGGACGCTGCGTTTCGGCAACGGGCGCTGGCCGTCGTGGCTGTTCGATGCCGCGTCGCGCGCGCCGGGCACGACGCCGCTCGACTACCTCGCGCTCGCCCCGCTCGCGTTCGCGCGCACGGGCCGCTCACTCGCGCAGACGATGCGATGCGACGGCGTGCTGTGGGATCGTTGGCTGCGGCCGTATTGGCTCGGGGTGCTGAATGTCGAGCCGCGCCACGCGAGTGCCGAGCTCGCGCGCGCGGTGCTGTGCAGCACGTTTGCCGCGGGCGGCCCCGGCTGCCGTCCGCTCGTCGCGCGCCACGGGCTCGGCAGCGCATTCGTCGAACCGGCGCTGCGGATGCTGCAACACGGCGGCGCGCAGATCCGGCTGAATTCGCGGCTCGACGCGTTCGAATTCGGCGCGCACGGCAATGCAGTCGATGCGGTTGCGATCGGCGGCGGGCGCATCGATCTCGCGCCGGGTGACGCGGCCGTGCTGGCCGTGCCGCCCGAGGTCGCGCAGCCGCTGGTACCCGAACTCACCGCGCCGGATACATTCAGCGCGGTCGTGACCGCGTATTTCGCGGTCGAGCCGCCGGTCGGCAGCCCGCTGCAGACGACTGTCGTCAACGGCGTCGTCGATGCGGTGCGCGCCGGCGGCGGCCAGCTCGCGGCGACGATCCGCGATGCGGGCCGCTGGCTCGATACGCCGCGCGACACGCTCGCGCGGCAGATCTGGGAAGACGTCGCGCGCGTGACCGGCGCGAACCCGGAAACCATCCCCGCGTGGCAGCTCGTCGTCGAGCCGCGCGCGGGCTTTGCGGCGGTGCCGTCGCAGGAAATGAAGCGTCCGGCCGTGCGTACGCGCTGGACCAATCTCGTGCTGGCGGGCGACTGGATTGCCACCGGCTTGCCCGCCACGATCGAGGGCGCGATCCGTTCCGGCCAACTGGCCGCGGACGTGCTCCAGACACAATAAAGAGGGACCGATGAACGATCTCACCGAAATGGCTACCCTGTCCGCCGGCACCGCGCCGGCCGGCGTCGACGCGGCCGTCGCGCGTGCGACCGACGCGCTGCTGGCCGCGCAGAAAGCGGACGGACACTGGGTCTACGAACTCGAAGCCGATTCGACGATTCCCGCCGAATACGTGCTGCTCGTCCACTATCTCGGCGAGACGCCGAACCTCGAGCTCGAACAGAAGATCGGCCGGTATCTGCGCCGCATCCAGCAGGCGGACGGCGGCTGGCCGCTGTTCACCGACGGCGCGCCGAACATCAGCGCGAGCGTGAAGGCGTATTTCGCGCTGAAGGTGATCGGCGACGACGAGAACGCCGAGCACATGCAGCGCGCGCGCCGTGCGATCCACGCGATGGGCGGCGCCGAGATGTCGAACGTGTTCACGCGCATCCAGCTCGCGCTGTACGGCGCGATTCCGTGGCGCGCGGTGCCGATGATGCCGGTCGAGATCATGCTGCTGCCGCAGTGGTTCCCGTTCCACCTGTCGAAGGTGTCGTACTGGGCGCGTACCGTGATCGTGCCGCTGCTCGTGCTGAACGCGAAGCGCCCGCTCGCGAAGAACCCGCGCGGCGTGCGCATCGACGAGCTGTTCGTCGATCCGCCCGTCAACGCCGGGCTGCTGCCGCGCCAGGGCCACCAGAGCGCCGGCTGGTTCGCGTTCTTCCGTGTGGTCGACCATGCGCTGCGCGCGGTCGACGGCCTGTTCCCGAGCTACTCGCGCGAACGCGCGATCCGCCAGGCCGTGTCGTTCGTCGACGAGCGCCTGAACGGCGAGGACGGTCTCGGCGCGATCTATCCGGCGATGGCCAATGCGGTGATGATGTACGACGTACTCGGCTACGCGGAAGATCATCCGAACCGCGCGATCGCGCGCAAGGCGCTCGAGAAGCTGCTCGTCGTGCAGGAGGACGAAGCGTATTGCCAGCCGTGCCTGTCGCCGGTGTGGGACACGTCGCTCGCGGCACACGCGTTGCTCGAAACCGGCGATGCGCGCGCCGAGGAAGCCGTATTGCGCGGCCTCGACTGGCTGCGCCCGCTGCAGATCCTCGACGTGCGCGGCGACTGGATCTCGCGCCGCCCGAACGTGCGGCCCGGCGGCTGGGCGTTCCAGTACGCGAATGCGCACTACCCGGACGTCGACGATACGGCCGTGGTCGTGATGGCGATGGACCGCGCGCAGAAGCTCAGGCAGTCGGACGCGTATCGCGATTCGATGGCGCGCGCGCGCGAATGGGTCGTCGGCATGCAGAGCAGCGACGGCGGCTGGGGCGCGTTCGAGCCGGAAAACACGCAGTACTACCTGAACAACATCCCGTTCTCCGATCACGGCGCGCTGCTCGATCCGCCGACGTCCGACGTGTCGGGCCGCTGCCTGTCGATGCTGTCGCAGCTCGGCGAGACGGCCGCGAACAGCGAGCCGGCCCGTCGCGCGCTCGACTACATGCTGAAGGAGCAGGAGCCGGACGGCAGCTGGTACGGCCGCTGGGGGATGAACTACGTGTACGGCACGTGGACCGCGCTGTGCTCGCTGAACGCGGCCGGCCTCGGGCCGGACGATCCGCGCGTGAAGCGCGGCGCGCAGTGGCTGCTGTCGATCCAGAACAAGGACGGCGGCTGGGGCGAGGACGGCGACAGCTACAAGCTGAACTACCGCGGTTTCGAGCAGGCGCCCAGCACGGCGTCGCAGACGGCCTGGGCGCTGCTCGGCCTGATGGCGGCCGGCGAGGTGAACAACCCGGCCGTTGCGCGCGGCGTCGACTACCTGATCGCCGAGCAGAACGAAGAGGGTCTGTGGGACGAGACGCGCTTCACGGCGACGGGCTTCCCGCGCGTGTTCTACCTGCGCTACCACGGTTATCGCAAGTTCTTCCCGCTGTGGGCGCTCGCGCGCTACCGCAACCTGAAGCGCGACAACGCGACGCGCGTCACGGTCGGGATGTAACGCGTGGGCGCATCACGGCACAACGGCGCATTGCCCGTCATCGCGGTGACGGGGATGGCGTTCGAGGCGCGCATCGCGCGCGGCGACGGCGTCGAGGCCGTATTCGCCGCGCGGGCCGACCGGCTCGAGCGCGCGCTGGCCGACGCGACCGCGCGCGGTTGCGCGGGCATCGTGAGCTTCGGCACGGCGGGCGGGCTCGCGCCCGATCTGGCGCCCGGCGCGCTCGTGATCGCGAATGCGATCGACGGGCCGTTCGGCCGCGTCGAGACCGATGCGGGCTGGAGCGCGCGGCTCGTCGCGGCGCTGCACGACACGCCGGTATGGGCGCGCGTCACGCGCGGCACGATCGCGGCCGTCGGCGCGCCGGTCATCAGCGAACAGGACAAGGCGTCGCTGCACCACGCGAAGGGCGCGCTCGCCGTCGACATGGAGTCGCATATCGCGGCGGCCTTCGCGGCCGCGCGCGGCGTGCCGTTCGCGGTGTGCCGCGCGATCGTCGATCCGGCGTGGCGCACGCTGCCGCGCGCGGCGACGGCCGGCCTGCGCGATGACGGCAGCACGGCGATCCTGCCGATCCTGCGCGAATTGCTGAAGCAGCCGTCGCAACTCGGCCCGCTGCTGCAGGTCGCGAGCGATGCGCGTGCGGCGCGCACGACGCTGATCCAGGCACGGCACGCGTTCGAGCGTACGGGCGCGATGCGGATCGTCTGAGCGGCACGCGCCGCGTTTCTCTTCCCTTCCTCTCCCCGTTTTTCGCGAGCAAAAAAAGAGCGCTGCATCATGCAGCGCTCTTTGTCTTTGCGGCGGTCGCCGTTGCAGCGTTACTGCGCGGCCGGACTGCTCGCGGGCATTGCAGGCGCGGCCGGTGCACCGCCGGCGGCCGGCGCTGACGCCGAGCCCGACGATGCCGGTGCCGGTACCGCAGCAGGCGCACTCGCGGGCATCGCATTGTCCGCACCCGGATCGTCGTACTGCGGCAACCCCGGCGCGGCCGGTGCGTTGTTCGGCGCGGTACCCGATGCGCCGCCCGACTCGCCCGGATCCTCGTAGTTCGGCAGCCCCGGTACGGCCGGCGTCGCGGCCGGCGCGGCACCCGATTCGCCCGGCTCGCTGTAGTTCGGCAGCGCGGTCGACGACGACTGGCTGCGATACGTCAGCGACTTGCGCTGCTGCAGGTACGCGTCGCGCACGAACGAATACGGATCGAGCGCGGCCTGCTTCAGCAGGTCGGTCGCGCCGAGCAGGTCCGAACGCGCGCTGATGAATTGCCCGATGTACATCGGGTTGCGCGCGGCCGGCTCGATGTAGTTGAGCAGGTTGAAGCGCACGTCCACCGCGCGGCCGACGCCGTCGCGGATCGTGCTCGGCCCGAACACGGGCAGCACGAGGTACGGGCCGGACGGCACGCCCCAGCGCGCGAGCGTCAGGCCGAAATCCTGGTGATGCTTCGGCAGCCCGGCCGGCGTCGCGATGTCGATCAGGCCGGCGACGCCGAACAGCGAGTTCATCGCCACGCGCATCAGATCCTGCGTCGCATCGGTGATGCGCAACTGCAGCAGGTTGTTCGCCATGTTGCCGAGATCGCCGAGGTTCGAGAAGAAGTTGCTGATCGCGGTGCGCACGGGCGTCGGCGTGACCTTCTGGTAACCCTTCGCGATCGGCACCGCGATGTTCGAATCGACGGCGTCGTTGATCTTGTACATCGTCCGGTTCATCGGCTCGAGCGGGTCGTCGGGATTGCGGTTCGGCCCCGTCGCGCAGCCGGTCAGCATCGCGCTGGCGGCGACGGTCGCCGCAATGATTCGCACCTTATTCATTGATTCCTTGCAATTGGTTCTTGGCGCGTTTGACGCGCGGTTTGCCCATCAGGACGGGCTGGAACACCACGGCGCCGATCAGCGTGCAGGTCAGTGCCAGCGCGAGCAGCTTGCCCATGCTCGACGTGCCCGGGTGGTGCGACAGCCACAGGCTGCCGAATGCGGTCGCCGTCGTCGCGGCGCTGAACAGCACCGCATGCGTGAGGCTCGAATGCAGCAACCCCGTCTGCCCCGCGCGCCACGCCATCACGAAATACACCTTGAACGCGACGCCGACGCCGAGCATCAGCGGCAGCGCGATGATGTTCGCGAAGTTGAGCGGCATGCCGAGCACGACGCACATCTCGAGCGTCACGACGCCCGACACGAGCAGCGGAACCAGCGTGCGCAGCACGTCGCCGAAGCGGCGCAGCGTGACCCACAGCAGGATCGTGATCGACATGATCGACCACAGTGCCGCGTGCAGGAACGCGTTGATGATCGTGTCGGCCGAATGCAGGATCGAGATCGGCCCACCGGTCGTGCCCGGTTCCGCGGCCTTCACGGTCTGCGCGAAGCGGCGCAGCATCGTGTCGTCGTTCGGGTCGACGCCCTTCGGCACCTTCGGCGAGATCTGCACGAGCGCCTGGCCGTCCGGCGCGACCCAGTCGCGCACGACTTGCGGCGGCAGCGATTCGCGCGTGATGTCCTGCGGCTGCAGCAGCGCCGCGAGCTGGTTGAGCGCGATGCGCAGCGTCTCGGAGAACGCGCGCTCGGCGCGGTCGCGCGTCGCGCTGTCGGCGGCGGCGAGCTTCGCGAGCGACGCGGACAGGTGTTGCGCGGCGGCCGCGCCCGGGCCCGGGTGATCTTCCGCCGCGTAGCCGAGCAGGTCCGACACGCGCTTGAGCGCGGCGACGCGCTGCGCGTCGGTCGCGGGCGGCGCGGCCGGCTGCGTCAGCGCGGGCAGCAGGTCGCTCGCGGCCGCGGCGATCGCCGCGCGCTTGGCCGGCTGGTCGGCGGGGATGAAGGTCGACAGGGTGGTCGTGCGGCCGACTTCGGGCAGCGCGTCGAGGCGCTTCGCGGCCGCGTCGGCGTCGGCGAGCGACGGTGCGAGCAGCGTGACGTCGTTGACGGCCGCTTCGGGCGAATCCTTCAGCGCGAGCAGCGTCGCCATCGATTCGCTGTTCGGATCCTTCAGGTGCAGCGGGTTGAAGTCGAAGTGCAGGAACGCGAGCAGCGGCAGCGCGCCGATCACGACCACGAGCGTGCCGATCAGGATCGGCTTGCGATGGCGATCGAGGAAATCGTCGACCGGTGCGAGCCACGGGAAGCCCGGCGTCTTCGATTCGCCCGGCGGCGCGAACAGGCGCAGCAGCGCGGGCAGCAGCGTGAGCGTGGTCAGCAGTGCGACGAACATCCCGACGCCCGCGATCAGGCCGAGCTCGGACACGCCGCGATAGGCGGTGGGGATGAACGAGAAGAAGCTCGCCGCGACGGCCGCGGTGGCCAGCGCGAGCGGCATGCCCATCGAGTGCGCGGCGCCGATCAGCGCGTGATCGATGCGCGAATCGCGGAAGCGTTCCTCGCGGTACTTCACGCCGTACTGGATCGAGAAGTCGACGCCGAGGCCGACGAACAGCACCATGAACGCGACCGAGATCATGTTCAGCGAGCCGACCATCGCGAGGCCGAGCGCGGCGGTCACGACGAGGCCGACGAACAGCGTGACGAGCACCGAGCCGATCATCCGCTTCGAGCGCAGCGCGAGCCACAGGATGACGAGCACGGCGAGCAGCGTGAGGGCGCCGTTGAGCGCCGCGCCGTCCTCGACCGACGCGAATTCGTCGTCGGCGAGCGGCTGTTCGCCGGTCAGGCGCACGGCCGCGCCGTAGCGCTTTTCGAGGTCGAGCGAACGGGCAGCGTCGCGGATCACCTGGCTGGTTTCCGCGCCGGCCTTCAGTGCGCCGTAGTTGACCACGGGCTGCACGGTGACGAACGCGCGCGCGGGCTGGCGCGCGGCGTCGCTGTCGACCAGCGCGCGCCACGAGAACGCGGCCGGCTTGCCGGCCAGCACGTCGTCGACCGTCGCGGCGCTGCGCGCGAGCAGCTTCGCCATCGCGGGCAGTTTCACCTGGCCGGTCAGGAGCGGCTGGCCGAGCGTGGTGGCCAGCGTCGTCGCGAGCCCGGTCAGGCTCGGGTTCTTCGCGAGTTCGTTGACGAGCGGGCGCGCGCTCGCGAGCTGCGACGTCGTATCGGCGACTTCCTGCGGCGACAGGAACAGCAGCCCGTTGTGCTCGAAGAACGGCCCGCCGCCGGGCTCGGCGACCTGGCCGATGCGGCCGGCATCCGCCTGCTTCTGCAGCGCCTCGGTCAGCGCATGCGCGGCGGCATTCGCGAATTCGGGCGCGGGCGCTTCGACGACCGCGAGGATCGTGCCGTTGCGTTGCGGGAACGCTTTGTCGACGGCCTGGCCGAGTGCGGCCCATTGCGGTTCCGCATCGACGAGCTTGCTGATGTCGGTGTTGATCTTGAAATGCTGCGCGACGTAGACACCGCTGAGGGCAGCGATGACGAGCGACAGGACGACGACCCAGACGGGACGGCGCACCGACCACGCAACGAGTCGGACGATGAGAGATGTCACCATGTGGCGGTGGGGAGCGGCTGGCAAGGGCAAAGTAGCCAAGTATACCGGCGCGGCGTGGCGACGGACGTGACGTTGCGGGTTTCGGGGCGGGAAGGAGATTTGTTCGCGGCGACGGAATCGATGCCGGCGGCCGGCTGCCATGTAAGGGCATGTTTACATAATCGGCGCCGCGCTGCCTCGCCGTGCCGCCGCCCGTGCCTGTGACAAATGGAACTGAAAGGTAACAGTCGGTCACGGCGCGGCAACCGGGCGTCAGGCTCGGTATACTTTGTTGCCACACCGGCCGACGCAAAGAGCCGGCCGTTTTTTCTCATCGAGTGCGATATCGTATGAAACGTCATCTGTTTGCTTTCGTCGCGGCCGCCGCCGTGTCGGTTTCCGCTTTCGCGCAGAGCGCGCCGGTCGACATCGTCCGCAATGCGGTCGAAGGCACCGTCACCGCGATGAAGGCCGATCCGTCGGCACGCGGCGGCGACATGGCGAAGGTCACGCAGGTCGTCGAGCAGCGCTTCCTGCCCGCGACCAACTTCGAGCGCACGACCCGCATCGCCGTCGGCGACGCGTGGAAGCAGGCGACGCCGCAACAGCAGCAGGAGCTGTACAAGCAGTTCAGGCTGCTGATGACGCGTACCTACGCCGCGTCGCTCGCGCAGCTCGGCAGCCAGGACGCGAAGTTCTCGTTCAAGGCCGGCGGCGCGTCGGGCGCCGACGCGCTCGTGCAGTCGACGGTGACGACGCCGGGCGACAGCCAGTCGGTCGGTTATCGTCTCGGCAAGGTCGGCAACGACTGGAAGATCTACGACATCGACATGTCGGGTGCGTGGCTGATCCAGGTCTACCAGGGCCAGTTCAAGAGCCAGCTCGCGTCGGGCGGGATCGATGGCCTGATCGCGTATCTGCAGAAGCACAATTCGCGGACGAACTGACGGCCGCCGCGCGGCTCGCAGTCCGGATGCATGAAGGGCGCCACGGGCGCCCTTTTTCGTTGCGGCTCGCGGCGCCGCGCTGCCCTACCGCCGCCGATGCTCGACCGCGAACTTGATCAGCTCGGCCTGCCCTTCGATCTCGAGCTTGCGCTTCAAATTGAGCCGGTGCGTTTCAACCGTGCGCACCGACAGCGCCGTCTGCTGCGCGATCTGCTTGCTCGACAACCCCTCGGCCAGCGCGTCGAGGATGTCGCGTTCGCGCGGCGTCAGGCGATCGAGCGGCGACGCGGTCGCGCTCGCGTGGATCATCCGCGCGGCGAGCCCTTCGCTGAAGAACGTCTGCCCGGCCAGCACCGCGCCGATCGCGCGGACGATCTCGCTCGCGGGCGAATCCTTCAGCAGGTAGCCGCTCGCGCCGGCACGCACGGCCTGCGTCACGTATTCGATGTTGTCGTGCATCGACAGCATCAGCACGCGAATGCCGGGAAAACGCTCGTGGAACATGCCCGCGAGCGTGATGCCGTTCATCCCGTTCATGCCGATATCCATCAGCGCGAGATCGGGTTCGAGCGACGCGGCGAGCGCGAGCGCTTCGTCGGCGTTGTCAGCTTCGCCGACCACGGACAGGTCGGCCGCTTCGAGCCGCATCCGCAGGCCGTCGCGCACGAGCGGGTGATCGTCGACGAGCAGCAGTCGGGCGGCGGGCCGGGCGGTATCGGGGGCGCTCATGCGTGAAAGGTCTCCTGTCATGGGGCGTGTCGTCACGCGGCGCTGTGCAGCGGCACGCGCGCGACGACGATCGTGTGGCCGACCTGCGACGTGATCGTCAGCATGCCGCCGAGCGCGTCGAGGCGCTCGCGCATGTTGCGCAGGCCGATGCCGTGACGCGCGTCGGCCTGCGAGCGTTCGGCGTCGAAGCCGCAGCCGTTGTCGGCGATCGTCAGCGTGACGGATTGCGCGCCGATGTCGAGCGTGACCGCTGCGCGCGTCGCCTGCGCATGATGCACGATGTTGCTGAGCGCTTCCTGCGCGATCCGGAACAGCGCGGTGTTGACGGCCTCGGGCAGCGGCCGCGTGCCGCTGTGCGCGACCTGCGTGTAGCCGATGTCGATGCCGCTTTCGGCGCCGAGCTCGCGGACGAGCTGCTCGAGCGCGGCCGCGAGGCCGAGATCGTCGAGCATGGAAGGACGCAGCGCATGCGAGATGCGCCGCACTTCGCGCAGCGTGTCGCCGAGGCGCCCGACGCCCGACACGAGCGCCTGCTCGGCCTCGGGCACGCGCGACGTGCCGCGTTCGAAACGCGCGAGCGCGGATTCGAGCATCAGCTTCGCGGACACCATCATCTGGCTGATCCCGTCATGCAGTTCGCGCGACAACCGCGCGCGCTCCTGCTCCTGCGACTCGACAACGCGCTGCGCGAGCAGCTTGAGCTTCGCGTCGGCGCTGCGCGACTCGCTGACGTTCAGCACCAGCGCGCACACGGCGATCGCCGCTGCGCCCGTGAGCGCGATCGCGGTGAGCCAGCTCATCGTGCGCTCGATGTTCGCGGATGCGCGCGCGTCGATGCGCTGCAGCGCGGTGTCGACGTCGTCGAGATAGATGCCCGTGCCGACCATCCAGCCCCAGCGTTCGAGCGCGACGACGTAGCCGAGCTTCGGCGCGACACGGCCCGTCGACGGCCGCTGCCACGCATAGCGCACGTAGCCGCCGCCGCGCGACGCCGCGCCGATCAGCGTCTGGATCGTCAGCGCGCCGTTCGGGTCGCGCATCGACCAGAAGTTGTGACCGACGCGCTCGGGCTCGCGCGGGTGCATCAGCGAATTGCCGTGCAGGTCGTACACGAAGAAGTAGCCGTCGGGCCCGAAATCCATCTTCTGCAGCATCGCGAGCGCCTGCGTGCGCAGCATCGCGTCGTCGCGCGCGTTGCGGCCGCTCGCGTCGTAGAGCGGCATGATCGCGCTCGTCGCGAGCTCGACGTAGTGCTTCAGCTCGACTTCCTTGCTCGACAGGTACGCGGCCTGGATCGTCGCGTGCTGCGTGCGCGCGAGCGACGTCGCCTGCTGGCGCACGCCGAAGCCGATGCCGGCGATCGCGAGCAGGAACGGCACGATGGCCAGAAGGAAGATCTTTGCCTTGAGTCTCATGGTGGTGCGAAGCGGCCGTGAACCGGTGCGGCCGGCGAGGCGCGGGCCGACCGGGTGCGTCGGCCGCACGGCGGCGCGGTGGCGTATCGAGCCGACATTGTCGGCGATTTTGGACGCGGCGGCCCCGCCGCCGCTCAGGTGCCCGGGCGCTCAGGCCCGTCGCGACTCGAAATCGTCGGGCGACGCGGCCGCCTGCACGACGATGCGGTTGCGCCCGGCTTCCTTCGCGCGATACAGCGCATCGTCGGCGAGCTTCAGCGCGGCCTGAATGTCGTCGTCCAGTGCGGGATAGCTCGTCGTCACGCCGACGCTCACCGTCAGGCGGCCGACCGTGCCGGCGTCGTGCCGGATGCCGAGATCGAGGATGCCCGTGCGGATCGTCTCTGCGATCGTCACCGCACCGTCCGTGTCGACGTCGGGCAGCACCACGACGAACTCCTCGCCGCCGTAGCGCGCCGCATAGTCGGCCGGGCGGCGCAGGCAGCCGGCGATGCAATGGCCGACCGCGGCGAGCGCGTCGTCGCCGGCCTGGTGGCCCTGCGTGTCGTTGTAGCGCTTGAAGTAATCGACGTCGATGAACAGCAGCGACAGCGCAAGCTGCGAGCGCGCGGCGCGGCGCCATTCGCGCGCGAGCGTGACGTCGAGCATCCGGCGGTTGTCGAGGCCCGTGAGGCCGTCGGTGCGCGCAAGTGCCTGCAGTTCGGTTTCCGCGCGGTGGCGCTTGCGCAACTGCACGTCGAGCAGCAGCGACAGGCCGACGAAGCCGATCGCGAGCACGCCCATCGCGGAGCCGATCGGAATCGCGCGGTCGTACCACGCGGCGTAGGTGTCCGCTTCCGACCGCGCGACCATGATGATGAGCGGCAGGCGGCCGAGGTGCCGGAACACGTACAGGCGCCGCACGCCGTCGATCGACGCGGTGTCGGCGAAGCTGCCTTCGCTGGCGGTCATGAAATGCCGGAACGTGCTGGCGCGGCTGATGTCGCGGCCGACGATCTTCGGGTCGTACGGTTCGCGCGCGAGCATCAGGCCGCTCGTGTTGATCAGCGCGACCGAGCCGCGATCGCCGAGCGACAGGCGCGAGAACAGGTTCTGGAAATATTCGAGCCGGATCGACATTACCGCGACGCCGCCGAACGAGCCGTCGGGCCTCGTGATCCGCCGGCTGAGCGCGATGCTGGGCGAGCCGCCGCGCAGCCGCGAATGGTATGGGTTGCTGACGTACAGGCCGACGTCGGGGTGGTCGCGGTGGACGGTGAAGTACGGTTCGTTGCCGAAGTTGGCCTTGCGCGGCACGTCGCCCTTGCCGTCGACCTTGATGTCGCCTTTTGTGTCGAGCACGTAGATGCCGCCGAGGTACTTGGCCGTCGTCGCGCGGTCGAACAGCACCTGGCGGCGCAGCGACATCGGCAGCGCGACGACCGCGGGGTCGTTCTCGCCTTCGACGACGGCCTGCAGCGACAGCGAATAGATCTCGATGTTGCGCTCGATGTCCCACGACGCCATCAGCGCGAGGTTCTGCTGCATCGTGCGCGAGCGGTCGCGCGCGTCGATGCGGCCTTCGTACAGCAGGACCCCGCACAGGAGCAGCAGGAGCAGCGCGATCAGCAGCCCCGTATAGAAGATCAGGTGCGGCAGCAGGAACCGGCGCAGATGAGCGGCGACACGGCGCGTCAGGCCGGATTCGCTGGGCATTGCGTAGTCGGTTTCTGCCATGGTCCGAGGATCGATGGGCATCGTCGCCAGGCGGCGGGCCGATGCGATTGTTCGTATGACGTGTCGGCAGCGATCCGGTGCGCGGCCCTTCCGGCGCCTTCTTCCCGCTCGGCGGAGAAAATGGACACCGATTATCGGAAATCGCGGCCGGATTAACCAGTAAATCTTATATTCATCGGCGACATCTGCCGCGATTCGACGATCCGACGAATCGGGCGGCGCGGATTCAACGGAGTATAACGCGCGCGTTCGCGTGCGCGGAAAATGTTGCGGCCCGTTGATCCGGATCAAATTTCGGTGAAATCCCGGGCTTGCAAATATCGGGTAGATCGTTATGGCGCAAGGCTTTGCCGCATGGCGGGTGCAAGCGCGCCGCGTACGGCCGCCGATTCAGGTGGATTAACGGCCGGCGCATGCGAAACTCGAAAGTGCGCGATATGTTCCGATTATCGGTTTCAACGGCCGCGCGAACGCGAAAATGAAAACGGGCGGCCATGAAGGCCGCCCGTTTCGTGGGGCCGGCATGCGGGACCGGCCCGCATGCGCATGCTCAAGCGCCGTGCGGTTGTGCCTTGTACGCGAGCCGGAACCGGTGCAGCAGCGGCTCGGTATAGCCGCTCGGCTGCGACGTGCCCTGCAGCGCGAGCGCGCACGCAGCCTTGAACGCGGTCGACTGGTCGTAGCCGGGCGCCATCGGGCGATAGTTCGGGTCGCCGGCGTTCTGCTGGTCGACGACGCGCGCCATCCGCTTGAACACGTCGAGCACGAACGCCTCGGTGATCACGCCGTGGCGCAGCCAGTTCGCGATGTGCTGGCTCGAAATGCGCAGCGTCGCGCGATCCTCCATCAGGCCGACGTCGTGGATGTCGGGCACCTTCGAGCAGCCGACGCCCTGTTCGACCCAGCGCACGACGTAGCCGAGGATGCCCTGCGCGTTGTTCTCGACCTCGCTCAGGATCTCGTCTTCGCTCCATTCGGCACGTTCGACGACCGGCACGGTGAGCAGGCCTTCGAGCAGCACGTCGCGCTCGCTCGCGTACGGCGTCTTTTCGAGTTCCTGCTGGACGGCCTGCACGTCGACGAGATGGTAGTGCAGCGCGTGCAGCGTCGCGGCGGTCGGCGACGGCACCCACGCGGTGTTCGCACCCGCGCGCGGATGCGCGATCTTCTGCTCGAGCATCGCGTGCATCAGGTCCGGCATCGCCCACATGCCCTTGCCGATCTGCGCGCGGCCGCGCAGGCCGGCCGACAGGCCCGCGAGCACGTTGTTGCGCTCGTACGACGTGATCCAGGCCGACGACTTCATGTCGCCCTTGCGGATCATCGGGCCGGCTTCCATCGCGGTGTGCATCTCGTCGCCGGTGCGGTCGAGGAAGCCGGTGTTGATGAACGCGACACGCGCGGCGGCGGCCGCGATGCACGCGGCGAGGTTCACGCTGGTGCGGCGCTCCTCGTCCATGATGCCCATCTTCAGCGTGTTGCGCGGCAGGCCGTACAGATCCTCGATGCGTGCGAACAGCGTATCGGCGAACGCGACTTCGACCGGGCCGTGCATCTTCGGCTTCACGATGTAGATCGAACCCGTGCGCGAATTGCGCTTCGCCTTCAGGTCGTGCAGCGCGCACAGCGTCGTGACGACACCGTCGAGGATACCTTCCGGAATCTCGTTGCCGTCGCGGTCGAGCACCGCGCCGTTGGTCATCAGGTGGCCGACGTTGCGCACGAACAGCAGCGAGCGGCCGTGCAGCGACAGCGTGCCGCCGTCGGGCGTCGTGTAGTCGCGGTCGGCGTTCAGGCGGCGCGTGAAGCTTTTGCCGCCCTTCGCGACTTCCTCGACCAGCGTACCCTGCATCAGGCCGAGCCAGTTGCGGTAGAGCTGGACCTTGTCGTCGGCGTCGACCGCCGCGACCGAATCCTCGCAGTCGATGATCGTGCTGACCGCGGCTTCGAGCACGACGTCCTTCACGTTCGCGAGATCGGCACGGCCGATCGGCGTCGACGCATCGATCTGGATCTCGAGGTGCAGGCCGTTGTGCTTCAGCAGGATCGCGGACGGTGCGTCGGCCGCGCCCTGGTAGCCGACGAACTGCGCCGGCTGCGCGAGATGCACGACACCCTTGCCGGTTTCGACGGCGAGCTGGCCGTCCTGCACGCGGTAGTGCAGCGCGTCGCGGTGCGAGCCGCTCTCGAGCGGCGCCGCGTTGTCGAGCACGTTGCGCGCGTAGTCGATCACGCGCTGGCCGCGCGTCGGGTTGTAGGTCGCGGTGCGTTCGGCGCCGCCGTCTTCCGGCAGCGCGTCGGTGCCGTACAGCGCGTCGTACAGGCTGCCCCAGCGGGCGTTCGCGGCGTTCAGCGCGTAGCGCGCGTTCGACAGCGGCACGACGAGCTGCGGGCCGGCCTGCGCGGCGATCTCGCTGTCGACGTTCGCGGTGGCTGCCGCGACGTTCGACGGGACCGGCACGAGGTAGCCGATCCTTTCGAGGAATGCGCGATACGCGGCGTGGTCGCGCACGGGGCCGGGGTGCGCGCGGTGCCAGGTGTCGAGTTCCTGCTGCAGGCGGTCGCGTTCCGCGAGCAGTTCGCGGTTGCGCGGCGCCAGGTCGTGCACCAGGGCCGAGAAACCGCTCCAGAACGCGGCCTTGTCGATGCCGGTGCCCGGCAGCGCTTCGTTTTCAATGAACTGGCTCAGCGCTGGCGCGACTTGCAGTCCTGCTTGGTCGATCATCGTTATCCTCCCGGGGAAAAATACGCGCGCGGCTAGAGGGCCTGTTCACGCTAATAACGGGCTTGCGAACGAGCCTTGCCGGCCGTAGTGCAAGGAGCAAGGAGCGCCGTTTGGCCGAGCCAAACAAGCGACGCGCGACGCCGCAATGCGGCCGGCAAGGCTCGTTCCCCTGATCGGAAAAAATCATTTGTGGGGCTGGCCACCAGAAGGGCCGATCGCTGCGTCATGCTCCTTGCGAATACGTCGAGTATTCGCTTCGTCGCAATCCTTGCGCTCGGCCCTTCTGGTGGCCAGCGCAAGCCCGTTATTAGCGTGAACAGGCCCTCCTATGTCGCGACGCTTTGTGTGCCGGCGCGGGCGATCTGCGCGTCCTGCTCCGACTTTACGCCAGACACGCCGATCGCGCCCGCAATCCGGCCGCCGACCGTGACCGGCACGCCGCCTTCGAGCAACCCCGTCAGCGGCACGCTGAGAAACGCGGTGCGGCCACCGTTGATCATATCCTCATACGCCTTCGTCTCGCGGCGGCCGAGCGCCGCCGCGCGGGCCTTGTCCTGCGCGATATACGAGCTCGCCGGCGATGCGCCGTTCAGCCGTGCGAACGCGAGCAGGTGGCCGCCGTCGTCGACGACGGCGATCGACACGGCCCAACCGTGGCCCTCCGCTTCCGCGCGGGCGGCGGCGAGCATGCGGTCGGCATCGGCGAGTTCGAGTTCGGGTTTCGTTTGCATGGATGTCCTCCGGAACCAGGTCAGTTGACGAGCCGGTTGTCGACGAGCTCGATCCAGTGGCGCACGGGCGTGCGGCCCGCGCCATTCAGGTGAGTCTGGCAGCCGACGTTGGCCGTGACAATCAGGTCCGGCCGCGCGGCTTCGAGCGCATCGAGTCGGTTGTCGCGCAGTTTCGTCGCGAGTTCGGGCTGCGTCAGCGAATACGTGCCGGCCGAGCCGCAGCACAGATGGCCGTCGGCGACATTCGCCAGATCGAAGCCGAGCCGCGTCAGGATGCTTTCGACCGCGCCGCCGAGGCGCTGCGCGTGCTGCAGCGTGCACGGGCAGTGGACCGCGACGCGGCGTTGTGTCGAATCGGCCAGCGCGTCGAGCGGTTCGGCCGCGATCACCTCGGCGAGATCGCGCGCGAGCGCGCTGACACGCCGCGCCTTCTCCGCATAGACGGGGTCGGAGCGCAGCAGGTCGCCGTATTCCTTGACGAACGCGCCGCAGCCGCTCGCCGTCAGCACGATCGCTTCCGCGCCGGCTTCGATCGCGGGCCACCACGCGTCGATGTTGCGGCGTGCGCGGGCGAGGCCCGCGTCCTGCGCGTTCAGGTGATATTCGGTCGCGCCGCAGCAGCCGGCTTCGCGCGCCGGGCTCACGCCGATGCCGAGCCGGTCGAGCACGCGCGCGGCGGCCGCATTGGTGTTCGGCGACAGCGACGGCTGCACGCAGCCTTCCAGCATCAGCACGCGCCGCGCGTGGCGCACGGCCGGGCGCGGCGCGGCCGCGGGAACGGCGGCCGGGATCTTGTCCTGCAGCGTGCCGGGCAGCAGCGGGCGCAGCGCGCGGCCGGCCTTCAGCAACGCGGCGAACGCCGCCGGGCGCGGTACGACGTGACGCAGCCCCGCGCGCAGCAGGCGCTCGCGCGCGGGCCGTTGCGCGCGCTTCTCGGCTTCCGCGCGGCCGATGTCGAGCAGCGTGTGATAGCGCACGCCGGACGGGCAGGTCGTCTCGCAGTTGCGGCAGGTCAGGCAGCGGTCGAGATGCTGCTGCGTGCGTTCGCCGCACGGTTCGCCTTCGAGCAACTGCTTGATCAGGTAGATGCGGCCGCGCGGCCCGTCGAGCTCGTTGCCGAGCACCTGGTAGGTCGGGCAGGTCGCATTGCAGAAGCCGCAGTGCACGCACGCGCGCAGGATCGCTTCCGCTTCGTCGGCCCGGGCGAGGGCCTTGCTTGCTTCGCTGAGATTGGTTTGCATCGGCGGGTCGCTTCGAAGGTCAGAGGTCGGCGTACAAGCGCCCGGGATTGAAAATCGCGTGCGGGTCGAGTTGCGTCTTGAGTTGCCGATGCACGCGCAACAGTGCGGGCGGCAGCGGCTGGAACGGCTCGTGCGTCGTGCCCGGCGTGAAGCAGGTCGCGTGGCCGCCCCATTGCGCGGCGAGCCGCTGCACGTCGGCCGGCGCGACATCGCTCTTCAGCCAGCGCTGTGCGCCGCCCCAGTCGACGAGCAGCGCGCCGGGCAATGCGTCGAGCGGCGCGGCGGCCGGTACCGACACGCGCCACAGCGGGCGCGGATCGTCGAAGAACGGCAGCACGAGATCGCGCAGCCGTGCCCAGAACGCGTCGTTGGCGTCGTCCATCCGGTCGCCGCCGATCGTGGCGCGCGCGGCCTGCACCGAGCCCTCGCCGCCTTCGATCCGCACGCGCAGCACGCCGTCCGCGTGGCACGCGCCCGCGAGCGGCAGCCCCGCGCGCCGCCACGCGGCGACGCGCTGCACGGCTTCGCCGGCCGCGAGCGTCAATGCGAGATCGCCCGTCACGCGCGGCTTCGGCAGCACCTTCAGCGATACCTCGGTCACGACGCCGAGACAGCCGAAGCTGCCGGCGAGCAGTCGCGACACGTCGTAGCCCGCGACGTTCTTCATCACCTCGCCGCCGAAGCGCAGGTGTTTCGCATGGCCGGTGATCACGCGGCAGCCGAGCACGAAGTCGCGCACCGCGCCGGCCCACGGGCGGCGCGGCCCGGACAGCGCCGCCGCGAACATCCCGCCGACCGTCGCCGCGCCGCCGAACGACGGCGGCTCGCACGGCAGCATCTGGCCGGCCGTGTCGAGCATCGCTTCGAGATCGGCGAGCGGCGTGCCCGCGCGTGCGGTGACGACGAGTTCGGTCGGGTCGTACGCGACGACGCCGCGGTGCGTACGCACGTCGAGCGTGCGGCCTTCGACGGGGCGGCCGAGGAAGGCCTTCGTGCCGGCGCCGCGGATGTGCAGCGGCTGGCGGTCGTGGATCGCGGCGCCGACCTGGGCGACGAGCGCTGCGCTGTCGTCGATCGATTCGATGTCGCGTCGCATCAGAAGCGCTCCAGTTCGGGAAACGGCAGCTTGCCGTGATGGACGTGCATCGCGCCGAATTCGGCACAGCGGTGCAGCGTCGGGATGTTCTTGCCGGGATTGAGCAGCCCGTGCGGATCGAATGCGGCCTTCACCGCGTGGAAGAACGTGATTTCGTCGGCGTTGAACTGCACGCACATCTGGTTGATCTTCTCGCGCCCGACGCCGTGCTCGCCGGTGATGCTGCCGCCCGCCGCGACGCACAGCTCGAGGATCCGGCCGCCGAGCGCTTCCGCGCGGTCGAGCTCGCCCGGCCGGTTCGCGTCGAACAGGATCAGCGGGTGCATGTTGCCGTCGCCCGCATGGAACACGTTCGCGACGGGCAGCCCGTATTCGGCGGACAACGCGGCGATCCCTTCGAGCACGCGCGGCAGCTCGCGGCGCGGGATCGTGCCGTCCATGCAGTAGTAGTCGGGCGACATGCGGCCGACCGCGGGAAACGCATTCTTGCGGCCGGCCCAGAAGCGCTGGCGCTCGGCCTCGTCGCGCGCGACGCGGATCTCGGTCGCGCCCGCGTCGCGCAGCAGCGCCGCGACGCGTTCGGCGTCCTCGTCGACGTCGCTTGCCGCGCCGTCGAGCTCGCACAGCAGGATCGCCTGCGCGTCGACCGGGTAGCCCGCGTGGATGAAATCCTCGGCCGCGCGGATCGCGAGGTTGTCCATCATCTCGAGGCCGCCGGGAATCACGCCCGCGCCGATGATTCGCGCGACCGCGGCGCCGGCCTTGGCAACGTCGTCGAAGCTCGCCATCAGCACCTTCACGCACGGCGGCAACGGCCGCAGCTTCACGGTGACTTCGGTGACGATGCCGAGCATGCCTTCGGAGCCCGTGAACAGCGCGAGCAGGTCGAAGCCGGGCGCATCGAGCGCATCGGCGCCGAGCGTGAGCGTGTCGCCGGCGATCGTCAGGATCTCGACCTTCAGGATGTTGTGCACCGTGAGCCCGTATTTCAGGCAGTGCACGCCGCCGGCGTTTTCGGCGACGTTGCCGCCGATCGAGCATGCGATCTGCGACGACGGATCGGGCGCGTAGTAGAGGCCGTGCGGCGCGGCCGCCTGCGAGATCGCGAGGTTGCGCACGCCGGGCTGCACGCGCGCGATGCCGGCATCGGGGTCGAGGTCGAGAATCCGGTTGAACTTCGCCATCACGAGCAGGATGCCTTTTTCGAGCGGCATCGCGCCGCCCGACAGCCCCGTGCCGGCGCCGCGCGCGACCACCGGCACGCGGTGCGCGGCCGCGACGCGCAGCACCGCGCGCACCTGCTCGACCGTGTCGGGCAGCACGACCGCGAGCGGCACCGTGCGGTACGCGGCGAGGCCGTCGCATTCGAACGGCTTGAGCGCCTCGCGTTCGTGCAACACGTCGAGGCCGGGCGCCGCCGCGTGCAGCGCGGCGACGAGCGTGTCGCGGTCGACGGTTGCCAGCGGGCCGTCGATCCGTTCGTCGTAGATGAAACTCATCGTCTGTCTCCGTCTCCACCATGCGGGCGGCCGCACGATGCGCGACACGCCGGATGGACGGGATTCTTGGCGGGCCGCGCTTGCGTGTCCAGACGTCTTCCGTGTGGTCATACCAGTTTTTGAGCGGGCACCAGGAAGCCGCTGTATGGAGAACCAGAAAACCGAATCAGTACAAGGGTTTGTGCGAAAATCGACGATATCCGCCCAAAGTGGTCATACCAGTATGGAAATGCAGGATCGAGAGGGGCCGGCGCGGCGCGTGGCCGACGTCGTCGCCGAGCGGATCGAGAAGCTGATCGTCGACGGCGTGCTGAAGGCCGGGCAGGCGCTGCCGTCCGAGCGGCGGCTGACCGAGAAGCTCGGCGTGTCGCGCACGGCCGTGCGCGAAGGGATGAAGCTGCTGCACGCGCGCGGGATCATCGACACGACGCACGGCAAGGGTTCGTTCGTCGCGAGCCTGACCCCGCAGCGCGAGATCACGCCGATGATGCATCTGCTCGGCTCGCAGCCGCGCACGCTGTACGACCTGTTCGAGGTGCGCGGGATGCTCGAGGCCGAGGCCGCGCGGCTCGCCGCGCTGCGCGGCACGCCGGCGGACTTCATCCTGATCAAGCGCCGCTACGATGAAATGACGGCAGCCGACGCGCAGGATCTCGACCCCGCCGCGCGCGCGAAGCTCGACCACGCGTTCCATCTCGCGATCTGCGAGGCGTCGCACAACCCCGTGCTCGTCAACACGCTGCAGTCGCTGACCGACCTGCTGCTCAGCTCGGTGTTCGCGTCGGTGAACAACCTCTATCACCGCGAGCCGCTGAAGAAGCAGATCGACCGCCAGCATGCGCGGCTCTACAACGCGGTCACGGGGCGGCTGCCCGACCAGGCGCGCAAGGCCGCGAGCGAACATATCCGCCAGTGCGTCGACTATCTGCGCGAGATCGAGCAGGAGGAACAGCGGCTCGTGCGCTCGACGTTGCGGCTCGAAGGGTGGACCTGAGGTTGTTCGGCGTGACTTGACGCGCATCACGCGCAGCGAGTCGTACGGCGGCGCGAGTCACATTGACGTGTCACGCTGGGATCCATTCCTCGCGCGGTCCGCTGCCTTCCACGTGATGCGTGGATCGGTTGTGCGCGCAGTGCGTGACGGGTCCGCGTCGGACGTAGCGGTGCGTCGCCCATCCCGAAACGGAGGACATTCCATGTCGAACCTGACCGGCGACGACGGGCCCGCCGATGCGCGCGTGACGTCGGAGACGGCGGCCGAGATCACCGATCCCGAGTTGCACAGGCTTGTCGCGGACATTCGCCAGGACGAAGCGCACTGGTGCAGCGTGCTCGTCGACGCGATCCGGTCGCTCGACGCCGTTCCGACGCGCGCGACCGGCGCGTTCTACGAAAAGGCGATGGCGATCGACGATCTGGCGGCGCGCATGGCGTTCCTGAACCGTGGCCAGCGCTGGGTCGTCCGCAAACTGCAGACGCTGCTGCCGACGCTCGCGGAACCGGACATCCATCACGCGCTGTCGCTGATGCTGGTTGCGCACGAGAAGAACATCGGCGCGGTGGATGCGCGGTTGCGCGATGGAGGGTCGGGCCGCGGGTAGCGGCGGGCGCACGAAAACAGGTGTTTCGCAGCATTGCGGGAACGCGGGGCAAAAGGGCCGGCGGCCGGCCACGAAGGGTCACTCGCCAAGCGCGCCGCGTAATCACTCCGACATCCGGTCCGTCCTGTAAACAGACGTTCGATTGGCGAAGACGAACGCTGCTTCACCGACCATTCCCGTCATCCGCAACACCCGGATTACGATCGTAAGAACCGGTTTCGATTCAATTCGACGATCTATTTACTGCGCGCGATTCTATGGTGTCCGGCCCGTATCAAATGCAAATCGCTACGCATATACTGGATTCATCCGATGAAATCCGGAGGGGAGACGATGAGCATCGCCGCATCCGCAAACGAGCCGGCCGCCGCCATCCAGTTCATCACCAAGGTCTACGCCAGGCTGCTGCTCGCCGGCTTCGCTTTGGTGCCGGCATTTCTGATCGCGTACCTCTATTTCTTTCAGAACCCCTCGCTGAAATTCGAGAATCACGCTTTCCACGAGCTGGCGATCGCAGCCGCGACGCTCGAAGGTGTGTTCGTCACCTACGTGTGCTGGCGTTGTTATCGCTTGTCGGGAGAGCCGCTGCTGCGTTGGCTGACGCTCGGTTTTCTGGGCTTTTCGCTCGTCTACGCATTGCACGGTGCCTTCACCGGCATGGCGCATCACAATATCTGGCTCTTTCTGCTGTATGGGCCGGCCTCGCGCCTCGTCATGTCCATTTTGATCTTCGTCGGACAACTCTCGTACAGTCGGTCGGCGGACAGCGAGGCGGTCCGCGTCAATCGTCGGGCGTGGGCGACATGGATCGTCGTGTTCCTGCTGATCGATGTGCTGGTGGCCTGGGTCGCGTACTCGCCATTTGCCGGCAGTCCGTGGGTTCGCCTGTCGATGGAAGGCGGTACACTCGCCTTTTCGACCATCAACGTCATCGCGCTGGTGGTGCGGCGCATCCGCACCCCGCTCATGCTGATCTACGGCATCTCGGTGTCGTCGTTCGCGCTGTCGTCGCTTGCGTTCATCCTCGGCCGCCCGTGGAACCACATGTGGTGGCTCGCGCATGTGATCTTCGCCGGAGGTTTTTTCCTGCTGAGTTACGGTGTCGTGCAGGCATTTCACACCACGCGCTCGTTCTCGACCATCTATAGCCAGGAAGAGCTGTTTGCGCGCTTGCGCGAAGCGATGGCGCGCACGGAACGTGCGTTGCAGGAGCTGCGGCGAACCAACGAGAAACTCGAATACATGGCTGCAACCGATCCGCTGACCGGCGCGGCCAACCGGCGACGGTTCATTGAAAGCGTCGAGGCGGAAATTGCCCGTGCGAGACGCGACGGTGCACCGTTCTCGCTGCTGGCACTCGACCTCGACCACTTCAAGGTCATCAACGATAGCTACGGGCATCAGACGGGCGACCAGGTCCTGCAACGCTTCGTCAAGAAATGCCTCGACGCGATCCGCCCGTACGACGGCGTGGCGCGGGTGGGCGGCGAGGAATTCATGGTCTTGTTGCCGCGGGCCGCGCTGGATACTGCCCGCTCGGTCGGCGAGCGCATTCGCGCGGCGATTGCCGGCACGCCATTCGAGAATGGCGATGGCAAACCGATCGAACTCACGGTGAGCGTCGGCATATCGGAGTTTGGCAGTGACGGGGAGACGATCGACGCGATTCTGCGCAAGGCCGACGAGCGCTTGTATGAGGCCAAGCATCAGGGGCGGAACCGCGTGATCGCTGCGTAGCTGACGCGCGCCTACGGTCGGTCGCCGCCGCGTTTCAGCGATCGGAAAACCATGCAGCCGGCCCCAAGCGCAATCAGCGCCAGTGCGATGGCAAATGCAGTGGCACCGGCCGCCAGGCCAAGGAAGTCGATCGCGTAGCCGGTCATGACGGGCAGCAGCCCCGCCGGCAGATAGCCGCCGATATTCATGACGGCAATGGCTTCGGCCCTGCGCGTGTCCGGCACATGCAGGCCGATGAGCGTCAGGCCGCCCAATTGCCCGAGACCCTGCGCCATCCCCGCGAACAACGCAGCGGCCACCAGAACGGATGCCGACAACATATGCACCGCGGCGCACAGCGCACCCATCGACAGTACGGTTGCCGTCGTACCCGCCGCGAACAACGCACGTACCGACCACTGCCGCACGGCGAACTGAACGCCCGTTGCAGCGAGAAACATCGCGCACGCCATGCCGCCGGCGAGCAACGGACTGCGAACGTCGAGCAGACGGGCGAGTAACGAAGGCCCCAACGCAAGCACGAACGATGTTGCGGTAATGCCGGGCCCGAACACGCCGATACCGGCTGCGACGTGGCGTCGATTCATCGCCGGGACCGACGGCAAATGCAGACGCTCGCCATGGCCGCTTGCCCGTGCTGGCCGGCCAAGGGGCAACCGCCACGCGATGATGAGCGCACTCAGCAACACGAGAAATTCGATACCGAAAACCGGCGCTATCGGATGCGCGACCGCTTGCGCAGCGCCGCCGGCCAGTAACGGCCCGAGGCCCGCGCCGAGAACCATCGCCACCGATGCGAGCAGGGCTGCCTGACGTCGACGCTCGCTGCCGCCGAGGTCCGCCACGGACGCCATTCCTGCCGACACGATGACGCCGACCGAGATACCCGTCAGCAGCCGGGCAACGGCAAGCGTTGCAATGGACGTTGCGCTGGCGAACAACGCACACGCGACCAGCGCCACGAGGATCCCCGGCAGAAGAACCGGCTTGCGGCCGTAACGATCCGATAACTGTCCGGCGACCGACAGCGTGCCCAGTAGCCCGAGGATGTAAAGGGCGAAGATGACCGTCAGCGTGCCGGATGAAAAACCGAGCGTACGCTGCCAGACCACATACAGCGGCGTCGGGGAATTGGACAGCATGAACACCGACGTGACCGTCCATGCGGCGCGCCACATGTCGGGGGAAATGCGCGCGGACGCGCGGGTGGATTGCACTGCGGCAGTGTTGGACACGGCAACCTTCCTTGTACGAGTTTTGTCGTACTATAGCTTAGTTCGAAAAAACTCGTACAGTGATATAGTCGTGAACATGAAACGCACTCCCCACCACGACCCGGCCGCCGCAGTCCCCGCCAACCTTCCCGATCCGCTGCCGGAACCGGCCGTATCCGATTTGCGCCTGGACGCGATCTTCGGCGCATTGGCCGACCCGCTGCGCCTGACGATCGTCCGCCGGTTGTTGCTGGAATCCGAGGCGTACGACCATCCGTGCAGCTGGTTCGGTTTCAATCGTGCGAAATCGTCATTGACCCATCACTTCAAGGCGCTGCGTGAAGCGGGCGTGATTCGCCAGCGTCAATACGGGCTCGAGCGACGCAGCCGCGTGCGAACCGAGGATCTCGATTCGCGATTTCCGGGACTCCTGCAACTGGTGATCGCATGGGAGCCGTCCGGCGACGAACCGGGCTGAATCCGCCCGTGTCGTCTACGGGCGGATATGAAGATCCGCACCGAACGAAAAAAAACCCGCCAAAGCGGGCAACCTCACGATGCGGAGGGGGAGATGCGAGTGTGCAGGCGGCGCGCGTTCAGCCTTTCGTCGCGCCGAACGTAAGCCCCGCGACGAAATGCTTCTGCATCGCGAAGAACATCGCAACCGACGGCAGCGCGGCAAGAATCGAACCCGCCGACACCAGGTTCCAAGACGTCGTCCATTGCCCCTTCAGCGCCGCGACCCCCGCCGTGATCGGCGCGGCTTCGTCGCCTTGCGTGAGGCACAGCGCCCAGAAGTAGTCGTTCCAGACGAACGTGAACACGAGGATCGCGAGGGCCGCGAGCGCGGGCCGGATCAGCGGCAGCACGATCCGCCAGAACACCGTCCATTCGCCCGCGCCCTCGATGCGCGCGGCCTCGATCAGCTCGAACGGCAACTGCTTGATGAAGTTGCGCAGGAACAGCGTGCAGAAGCCGGTCTGGAACGCGACGTGGAACAGGATCAGCGCTTCGACGGTATTGAACACGCCGAGCCTGAGCGACAGGTCGCGCACCGGGATCATCAGCACCTGCACCGGCACGAAGTTGCCGGCGACGAACGTGCCGAACAGTGCGGAATTGCCGCGAAACCGGTAGGTCGCGAGCGCGAAGCCGGCCATCGCCGCCAGCGCGATCGAGCCGAGCACGGACGGCACGGTGATCTGCACGCTGTTCCAGAAGTAATGCAGCATCGGCGACGTCGTCAGCGCGTCGCGATAGTTCTCGACCATCGCGAAGTGTCGCGGCCAGCCCCAGTAGTGCCCTTCGACCAGTTCCTCGGTCGAGCGCACCGACGTGACGAACACCGCGATCATCGGCAGCAGCCAGATCAGAAGCGCGACGGGCAGCGACAGCTTGTAGAGCTGGCGCGAGACGGGCTTCCATTGGGCAACGGGAGTCGGAAACATGAGGATTCCCCGGTAGTCACTGCTCGTTGCGCAGCATGCGGCGCAACTGGAACACGATGTAGACGAGCATGATCGCGAACAGCACGACCGCGATCGACGCGGAATAGCCGAGCCGGTAGTACTTGATCGCCTGGTCGTACATGTAATACGCAAGCACGGTCGAACTCTCGAACGGGCCGCCGCCCGTCATCACCGAGATCAGGTCGAAGCTGCGCAGCGCGCCGATCACCGTGACGACGATCGCCATGAACGTGGTCGGCCGCAGTTGCGGCAGCACGACGTGCCACAGCAGCGCGAAGCCGCGCGCGCCTTCCATCCGCGCCGCCTCGATCTGCTCCGGATTGACCGACGTGAGGCCGGTCAGGTACAGGATCATGCAGTACGCCGTTTGCGGCCACAGCGCGGCGAATACGACGCCGAGCGTCGCATAGCGCGCGTCGCCGAGTACCGGGATGCCGTGCCCGGCGATCAGCGCGAGCAGCCCGAACGTCGGATCGTAGAACCACGAGAAGATCAGGCCGACGACCACGCCGGACAGCACGAACGGCGCGAAGAACAGCGATTTCACGAGCCGGATGCCGGCAACCGCCTGGTTCAGGTACAACGCGAGCGCGAGGCCGAGCGGCGGCGCGAGCATGAAGAGCGCGAGCCAGATCACGTTGTTGCGCAGCGCCGTGTAGAACGTCGGCGCGTGCAGCAGTTCGGCGTAGTTCGCGAGGCCGACGAAGGTGCGCTCGGTCATCCCGTCCCAGTTGTACAAGCTCAGCCACAGCGTCGACAGGATCGGCCAGATCACATAGACGGCAACCATCGCGCAGGCCGGCGCGAGAAAGAGCCACGCGGCGCGTCGTTGCCGCCGCACGGCGGGCGACGGGCGGCGCGCGGGCACGGCGGCGGCGGATGTCCCGCGCGGCGGCGGCGCGGTGCCGGCGGGCGGGGTGGACGTGATCGGACTGGACACGGCAAGCCTCCTGTACTGACGCGGCGGCGCGGTGCCGCCGGTTGGGTCACGCGGTCACTTCTTGTAGATCCGCTTGCGGGTCTGTTCGAGCTGCGCGAGCACGGTATCGAGCTGCGCGGGATTGGCCAGGAACTGCTGCATGCCCTTCATCCCCTCGTCGGCCATTTCCTTCGTCATGTCGCGGTCGTAGAACTGCGCGACGCCGCCCTTCGTATCGGCGAGGATCCGGAAGCCGATGCGCGAGATCGGATCGGCCGGCTCGGGCGACTTGCTGTTGGCCGACAGCGAACCGAGGCCTTCCGCGAGCTTCGCGCCCATCTCGGGTGTTTCCACGAACGCGAGGAACGTGTGCGCGTCGGCCTTGTTCTTCGCCTTCGTCGGGATGTGCAGCGATTCGACCGGGCCGTCCTCGGCGGTCGGCACCTTCGGGTCGATGATCGGGAAGCGGTAGTAGCCCATTTCCTGCTTCACGTTCGGCGGAAACCCCGCCGCGATGAAGGTGCCCATCAGCATCATCGCGGCCTTGCCCTGGAACAGGAACGGCTGCGCGCCGTCGAGATCGTAGGACAGCGCGTTGTCGATGAAGTAGCCGGCATCGATCAGCGACTTCCACGTCGTGTAGACCTTCTTCACGCGCGGGTCGGTGTACGGCACGTCGCCGGCCATCAACTGCTGGTGGAACACGTTGCCGTTCACGCGCAGGTCGAGATAGTCGAACCAGCCGGCGAGCGTCCACGCGTCGCGGCCGCCGATCGCGACCGGCGTGATGCCGGCCGCCTTCAGCTTTTTGCACGCGTCGAGAAACTGGTCCCACGTCTTCGGCTCGTCGGCGATGCCGACCTTGCGGAACAGGTCCTTGCGGTAGAACAGCCCCCACGAGTAGTAAACGGTCGGCGCCGCGTACTGCTTGCCGTTGTACGACGATGCGTCGCGCGTCGACGCATACATCGCGCCCCAGCCGTTCTTCGCCCAGTCGCCGCTCAGGTCCTCGAACAGCCCGCGCTTCGCGTAGTACGCCATCCGCTCGCCGGCGTGCCAGTTCACGACGTCAGGCGCGACGGTCGTGAGCCACGCGGGGAGCTGCACCTTGTACGCCTCCTCGTCGACGAAGGTCGCCTTCACGTCGATGTCGGGATGGGCCTTGTGGAATGCGTCGAGCGTCGACTGCCAGACCGCGCGCTGGCTGGCGCCCTTGAACGCGATGTTGATCGTCAGCGTGCCTGCGCTCGCCGGCGCGGCGGCGACGAACGAAGCGAACGCGACGGCGGCGGCCGCGGCGAGCCGGGCGGCGGCGCGAAGGGGGCGATGTGTCATGGTTGTCTCCATTCCTGGGTGTCGTTGTGCGTGACCGGCGCGTCGTGGCGCCGGTGGCGGGTGCTACGAACGGCTTCGATATACGGCCACGTCTTGCGGCCCGACCTGCGCGGCGCCGAGCACGAACGCCGATGGCGGCACCGCATCGATCGTGTGCGGCGTGTCGCCATAGTTGAACACGTAGGTCAGCCCGCCGCGCCGGCTCACGCGCACGCCGTCGGCGAGCGGCGTCGGGGCAAGGCCCGCTTCGGCCGCGACATCGTCGAACAGCCGCGCGGTGGTCGCGTCGTCGAACAGCGCGGCCCAATAGTGCAGCGCGCCATGCGACACGCAGGCCGGATGACCGTCGGCGAAGCGCGCGCGCACGACGCTGCGCGTGTCGTCGTGCAGCTCGACGAAGTCGCGCCAGTGGCGCGCATTGCCCGCGAGCGGCGCGCCGTCGCGCAGCGTGCCGTCGATCCGCTCGGTCACGTTCGGCCGCAGCGATTCGACGCGCCACACACGAACCGGCAGGCTCGATGCGAGCGGGCCGGGCGGCAGCGTCGGCGGAATCTGCAGGTCGACGGTCTTCGAGCCGGTGCGCGGCCCGAACACGGCATGTGCGCCCGATGCGGCGAGCCGTGCCGCGAAATCGTCCGGCACGATCGGCAGCGGCGGCACGACCACGAGCCGGTAGCCGTCGAGCGGCGCATGCACGGAGATCACGTCGACGTCGAAGCCGAGCGAGCGCAGCGCCGAGTAGTACTCGAACGCGAAGCGCGGGTAGTGGAAATCGGCGCCCTGCGGCTGCACCTCGAACAGCCACTTCGCCTCGTAGTCGAAGACCAGCGCGACGGATGCACGTACTGCGTCGTCCGCCTCCGCACCGGCGTCATGCACGGCCGCGATCTCGCGCGCGACGCGTTGCGCCTCGCGGCCGCCTTCGTCGAGCTTGTTGTCCGGCGTGTTCAGGCCCGCATGCATCTGCTCCTGCGCGAACGGCGCCTGCCGCCAGCGGAAGTACGACACGCAGCCGGCGCCGTGCGCGAACGCCTCCCAGCTCCACAGGCGCACCATGCCCGGTAGCGGCGCGGGGTTCCACTGCGCCCAGTTCACGGGCCCCGGCTGCTGCTCCATCACCCAGAACGGCAGCTTCGACATGCCGCGATACACGTCGTGATTGAACGACGCGAAATCGGGATGCCCGGTGCGCAGCCAGCGCGCCTTCACGTCGGGCGCGAACCATTGCTCCTCGAGCGCGCCGAGCGGGTAGCTGTCCCACGTCGCGATGTCGAGGTCGCGTGCCACCTCGTAGTGGTCGAACTCGGTGAACAGCTGCATGAAGTTGTGCGCGACGGGGCGGCCCGGCGAGTGCGCGCGGATCACGTCGACCTGCATCCGGTGATAACGCGCGACCTCGTCGGACGCGAAGCGCCGGTAGTCGAGGCGATGCGACGGATGGGCCTCGGTCACGGTGCCGACGGGCGCGTCGACCTCGTCGAAATGGCGATACTCCATGCTCCAGAACACGGTGCCCCATGCGCGGTTCAGCGTGTCGATCGTGCCGTAGCGCGCCTTCAGCCAGGCACGAAAGCGCACGAGCGCGGCCGGCGAGTAGCTGACGACGGTCTGGTGGCAACCCAGCTCGTTGTCGGTCTGCCAGTAGCGCACGGCCGGGTGGCGGCCGTAGCGTTCGGCGACCGAGGTGCAGATCCGGCGCGACGCTTCGAGGTAGGTCGGCGACGAGAAATCGTAGTGGCGGCGCGAACCGAACGCGCGCGGCCGGCCGTCCGCGCCGATCGCGAGGATGTCGGGATGGCGGTCGACCAGCCATTTCGGCGGCGTTGCGGTCGGCGTGCACAACACGATCTCGAGGCCGGCCGCGCCGAGCACGTCGACCGCGCGGTCGAGCCAGCCCCAGTCGTATTCGCCCGGCGACGGCTCGATGCGGCTCCACGCGAATTCGGCGATCCGCACCTGCTCGATGCCGAGCGCTTTCATCCGGCGGGCGTCGTCGGCCCACATCGATTCCGGCCAGTGTTCCGGGTAGTAACAGACTCCGAGGCGCATACGCGATCCTTAAGCGTAGTGATGGACGTGGACGTCGGCGCACGCGGACACCGCGCGGCCGTCTTCGGTGAAGAGGTGGCAGGCCGCGGCCGGCGCATGCACGTGCACGCGTTCGCCGCTGCGCACCTGCGCGTCGCCGGGCACCTTCGCGATCAGCGGCGTAGCGTTGGGCTGGCCGGGCTGGTCGAGGTGCACGTAGGTCTGCTCGCCGAGGCGTTCGACGAGCGCGACGTCGCGCACGAGCGTCGTCGCGTCGTGTGCGGCGCCGAGCGTCAGGTGCTCCGGGCGAATGCCGAGCGTCACGGTTGCGCCGGCATCGAGCGCGGCGCCGTCGCGCAGCAGCGTGAAGGTTTCGCCGGACGGCGCGACGGTGACGGTCGTGCGGCGGGCATCGGATGCGGTGACGACGGCCGGCAGGAAGTTCATGCGCGGCGAACCGATGAAGCCGGCGACGAAGCGGCTGGCCGGATGGTGGTAGAGGTCGAGCGGTGCGCCGACCTGCGCGATGCTGCCGTGCTGCGCGGTATCCGCGCCGGCGTGCAGCAGCACGATCCTGTCGGCGAGCGTCATCGCTTCGGTCTGGTCGTGCGTCACATAGACGACGCTCGCGCGTTCGAACTGCCGGTGCAGCCGCGCGATCTCGATGCGGGTCTGGCCGCGCAGCGCCGCGTCGAGATTCGACAGCGGTTCGTCGAACAGGAACACGCCGGGCTCGCGCACGATCGCGCGGCCGATCGCGACGCGCTGCCGCTGGCCGCCCGACAGCGCCTTCGGCTTGCGCTCGAGCAGCGTGTCGAGCTGCAGGATGCGCGCGGCATCGCGCACCTTCCGGTCGATCTCGGCTTTCGGCACGCGCGCGAGCTTCAGCCCGAACGCCATGTTCTCGTAGACCGTCATGTGCGGAAACAGCGCGTAGCTCTGGAACACCATCGCGACGCCGCGCTCGGCGGCCGGCACGTCGTCGACGCGGCGGCCGTCGATCGACAGCTCGCCCGCGCTGAGATCCTCGAGCCCGGCGATCATGCGCAGCAGCGTCGACTTGCCGCATCCGGACGGCCCGAGGAACACGCAGAACTCGTGCGCGCCGATCTCCAGATCGACGTCGCGAATGACCGGCGCGTGATCGCCATAGGCTTTCTGCACGCGTCGCATCGAGATGCTCGCCATTGTCTCCGCTCCATGTTCTAATGCGCCATCATGCTTGATTAAGCGCTTAATCATCGCGATCAAAAAAAGATGCGAAGCGATCGCGGCCGAGTCGCGCCCGTCGGTCGGGCGGCAAGGTGTGCGGCGATAGTGCGCCGCTTCGGTAAGCGAAGCAAATACTGGATCGACGTCTCATATAGTGAGCAAACGATGGCGACACTGGATGAAGTTGCCCGTCGCGCCGGCGTGACGGCAGCGACGGTTTCGAACGTGCTGCGCAACCGCGGCCGGGTCGGCGAAGCCACGCGTGCGCGGGTGCTCGAAGCGGTGCAGGCGCTCGGCTATCGGCCGCATCTCGCCGCGCGGGCGCTGGCGGAAGGACGCGCGCCGACGGTCGCGCTGATGGTGTCGAGCATCGCGAACCCGTTCTATCCGGAGTTCGCGCTGGCGGTCGAACGTGCGGTGCGCCGCAACGGGCAATTCCTGATCGTCTGCAATACCAACGAAGATCCATTGCAGGGGCGAGCGTATCTCGACCAGATCGCCGGCACGATTTCCGAAGGCATTCTCGTGACGAACGCGAACCTGCACCTGCCGGATCTCGTCGACGTCGCACGGCGCGGCGTGCCGGTCGTGCTGTGTCTGTGGGAGCGGCCCGATGCGCCGCCGGAAGGCTTGCCGTGCGTCGCGGTGGATTTCCGCGAGGCGGGGCGGATCGCGACGCGGCATCTGGTCGAGCTCGGCCATCGCGAGATCGGCGTGATCGTCGGCGGGTCGGCAAATGGCGTGCAGGCCGCGCGCTACGACGGCTTCGTCGACGTGATGCGCGAAGCCGGGCTGGACGCGTCGCGCGTCGGCGCCGGGCACGATTCGATCGAAGGCGGCGTGCGCGCGGCGGGGCAGCTGCTGGACGCGCACCCCGCGCTGACCGCGCTCGTCGCGACCAACGACCTGCCCGCGATCGGCGCGCTGCACGCAGCGGCCGATCGCGGCCGGCGCGTGCCCGACGACCTGTCGATCGTCGGCATCACCGATATTCATCTGGCGAGCGATACGCGGCCTACGTTGACGACGGTCGCCATTCCGACCGGCGAGGCGGCCGGACTCGCGGTTGAATTGCTCAACGCGTTGCGCGAGGCAGGCGGGCAGATCGACGATGCGTCGCGCGTGCGGACGGCGTCGGCGCCGCGGCTGGTGGTGCGGCGGACGACGGGCGCGGCGCCGCGGCGGCGCACGGCCACGTAGCGGCGGGCCGACGCGCGTCGCATATGCCTGTTGCGGGCAATGGATGGAAGTGCCCCGCGGTCGGTGGCGTTTTTGCGTCCGCGCGCCGCGCCGTAGCGGCAGCCGTTCTAGAACGAGTACGCGAGCGACGCGAACAGGCTGCGCGGCGCGCCCGGCGTGACCCACAGGCTGTTGTACGAGCTGACGTAGTACGTGCGGTTGAACAGGTTGTTCAGCACGACCGACGCACGCAGATGCTTGTTGACCTGCACATAGCCGTTGAGCTGCACGGTTGCGTAAGCCGGCAGGTCGAAGCCGTCCTGCGTGTTCGCGGTGTTGCCCGCGCGGCGCCCGACGTAGATCACGCCCGCGCCCGCGCCGGCCTTGTCGACGAGCGGCAGCGCGGTTTCGTACATCAGCAGCGCGCTGCCGCTCAGGCGCGGAATGTCGACGAGGCGTGCGCCCGGCGTCAGCACGCTGTCGTGCGTGACCTGCGCATCGACGTACGCGAGGTTGACGATGCCGCGCAATCCGTGACCCAGTTCGCCGTTCCATTCGAATTCGACGCCGCGGCTGCGCACTTCGCCGGCCGCGCGCGAGAACCCGGCATTCGCCGGATCGGCGGTCAGCACGTTGCGCTTGTTCACGTAGAACGCAGCGACGGTCGCGAGCCAGCGCGTGCCAGCCCATTTCACGCCGGCTTCGTAGCCGTGCCCTTTCTCCGGATCGAACGCGCGGCCGTTCACGTCGGCGCCGTTGTTCGGCCGGAACGAATACGCGGTGTTCGCGTACAGCGACAGCGCGGGGCTGGCCTCGTACACGATGCCGAGCCGCGGGCTCAGCGCCGTTTGCAGCTGGCTCGTCGTCACGCCCTTCAGGCGATTCTCGACCGACTGATGAAAGCGGTCCCAGCGCAACCCGGCGAGCACTTTCCAGTGCGGCCCGAACGCGAGCGTGTCCTGCGCGTACAGGCCCTGGCCGTCGTCACGCTCCAGCAGGTTCGTCGCGGTGCGCGGCACGGGCGCCGGCTGGCCGTAGACCGGATCGAAGATGTCGATCGCATACGGCGCGGCGGCCGTCGGCGTCGAGCGCGAGACGAACTGGTCGTAGTTGAAGCGGTACGCGTCGACGCCCATTACGAACGAATGGCCGATGCCGGCGGTGCGAGTCTTGCCGGCCACTTCGACACGCCCCTGCACGTCGTTAGAGTGAAACGCGACCTGCCGGTAGCGGCGCCACAGCGTGCGGCCGTCCGGCTGCAGCGAGAACGCCTCGGACGAGCGGCCGGACAGGTCGGTGTCGCGCTGCGCGAAGCCGGCGTTGACCGACCAGTCGGCATTGAAGCGATGTTCGAGCGTGAACTGGTGCCCGGAGTTGCGCACGTCGTAATCGCCGTCGCGCGGCTCGCCCATGAACCTCGACGCCGGCACCGCACCGAGCTGCCCGTTGACCGCGACCACGCCGCGATCGAGCGGCGCGCGCTGGCGTGCGGTCTCGAATTCGTAGTGGAGCGTCGTGTCCGTGCCGATATCCCACGTGAACGACGGCGCGAACAGGTAGCGCTTGCTCGACACCGTATCGCGGAAGCTGCCGTTGTCCTCGTTCATCGCGATGAAGCGGTACGCGAGCGACTTCGTGACGGGGCCGGTCGAATCGAGCGTCTCGCGCAGCGCGCCGTAGCTGCCGGCAGACACGCCGATCGTGTTCGAGCGCGCGAACTGCGGCTGCTTCGTCGTGTAGCTGATGAGCCCGCCCGGGTCGCCGCGGCCGTACAGCGCGGACGCGGGGCCCTTGAGGACTTCCATGCGCTCGAGCGTCGCGGTATCGCGCGGCACGCTCATGCCGCGATTCCACGAGAAGCCGTTGACGAGGTAGTCGGTGCCTGACGTGCTGCCGTCGCCGGCAAAGCCGCGCACCGCGTAGTTGTCCCACAGGCCGCCGAAGTTGTTTTGCCGCGCGACGCCGGCAACCCAGTCGTACAGGTCGTCACCGCGCGTGGCGGCCACGGTCTGGATCAGTTTCGTATCGACGCTGCTGACCGCGAACGGAATCTCCATCACGTCCGTCTCGGTGTGCGTCGCGCTCGTCGATTCGGGCGCGCGAAACGGTGCCTTCGTGCGCTGTCCGGAGATTTCGATCGCGGGCAGCGACAGCTCCTGAGCATCGGCGGCGTTCAGCCCGGCCGTGCCGACGACGATGGCCATCGGTGCGGCCGCCCATTTCTTCCTGCTCATACCCCGTCCTTCAAAGATTGGTCCGCGTTCGGGCACCGCGGGCCGTCTCGCGCCGGCAACCGTGTTCCAAACAGTACATTTGCGAGCCGAAATTTAATGCAAATGAGAGCTATTCTCAATCGTAAGTTGACCTTGTTGCGTTTAGACGAAAAGGCGTGCGGGAGAACGGGCGGCGCGGTCGGATTTGCCGGGGAGCACCGGACGAGGCGCGTTCGGGTTCGGGGGAGTTGCCGGCGGGTATTGTCCATGCCGTGCGAATTCGGGAAGGGTGCGCGAAAAGCCGAATGACGGCTCACCGACCTGCGCGGTTCACGGCAGCGGTGGATAAGCGCGCTGCGCCGTTCTACGGGCGCAGAACGTCCCGGAAGTGCGAAGACCCGGGCCGCACGGGCCGGTCAGCTGACTGCTCGCATAACCGTGGCCGGACACGTGCCGGCGTCACCCGCCTTCGACGAGCCGCAACACGATGCGCCGAGCCGAATCGAGATGCGCGACGGTCATCGCGCGGGCGCCGCGTGCATTGCGTTCGCGGCACGCTTGCAGGATCTCCTCGTGCTCGACCTGGAACGACGGTGTGTCCGCGAGCAGCGTGGCTTGCAGGCGCTCATATCGTTCGACCTGGCTGCGCAGCTCCGCGATCGCCTTCAACTGCCGCTCGTTGCCGCAGCACGAATACAGCCGCGCATGGAATTCGCGGTTCAGCTCGCCTTGCCGGCGCGGCACGTTCGATTCGCCGAGCAGCCGATGCACGAGTTCGGCGCGCGCGAGCGTCTCGTCGTCGAGCCGCTTCACGCTGCGATAGATCGCGTCGCCTTCGAGCAGCGCGCGCATGTCGTAGATCTCCTGCACGTCGGACGCGCCCAGCATCCGCACGACCGCGCCGCGATTGCGGAAGATGTCCAGCAGCCCTTCGCGCTCCAGCCGCTGGATCGCTTCGCGCATCGGAATCCGGCTGATCCCGAAACGCTCGGCGAGGTCGCGTTCGACGAGCCGCTCGCCGCCGTGCAGCTCGCCGTTGATAATCATTTCCCGCAGCGATGCGGCCACCGCGTCCGCCGTCGAATCGAGTCTGGCTTCCATCCCGTCGGGTTCCTCATTTTGGAATAATGGTATACCAAATGGCATTCCGGTGCCACAATGACCGCCTCACGTTCCGATATCGAAGGAGAGCGAGATGGCCCATGGCGAACATAAGTACCGCGTGACGGTGGAGTGGACCGGCAACCGGGGAACGGGCACGTCGGGGTATCGCGATTACGGTCGCGATCACGTGATCCGCGCGGGTTCGAAGCCGGACCTTCCGGGCTCGTCGGACGCAGCGTTCCGCGGCGACGCGGCGCGCTGGAATCCGGAGGATTTGCTGCTCGCGTCGGCCTCGGCGTGCCATAAGCTCTGGTATCTGCATCTGTGTTCCGATGCGGGGATCCGGGTGCTTGCGTATGTCGACGATGCGGAAGGGACGATGGTCGACAGCGCCGAAGCGGGCCGCTTCACGGAAATCGTGCTGCATCCGCACGTGACGATCCGTGCGGGCGACGATCGTGCGCTCGCCGAGCGGCTGCATCACGACGCGCATGCGAAGTGCTATGTGGCGAACTCGGTGAACTTCCCGATCCGGTGTGAACCGGTGATCGAGGTCGCGGCCGCGTGACGCGTGCCGCGAGTGCCGGAAACCGAAGGGCGCGCGGCGCCTCCGGTTTGGCGCGTGGTCGCGGTCTTCCGAACGTCATCCGGCACGCGCCTCACAACCCGATCCCGTACACCTCCCGCGCAGCCGCCCGGATCGCGTCGGCCATCACCGTGACGGCCGGCGAATGCAGCCGGTCGGTGCGCGTGATGATCCCGAAATCGTCCATCCGGCAATCCATCTCCAGCGGCAGCACCGTGACGATCCCGTGTCGCGCGTAGTAGCGCGCGACGTCCTCCGCGAGCACCGCGATCATGTCGCTCTGTTCGAGCAGTTGCGTGATGAACAGCAGCGCGGACGTCTCGACGAGGTTCGCGGGCGGCGCGAGGCTCGCGCGCTGGAACACGAGTTCGAAGCGATGGCGCAGCACGCTGCCGGCCGGCGGCACGACCCATGCGGCGCGCTGCACGTCCGCGAGCGACAGCGGCGCCTGCGCGAGCAGCGGATGGCCGGGCCGCACGACCGCGGCCACCGACTCGCCGGTCAGCGGCTCGTAGCGCAGGCGCAGCTTGTCGTGTTCGGCGGAGAGCCGGCCGAGCACGATGTCGATCTTGTCCTGCGCGAGATGTTCCAGCAGTACGTTGCTGGTGTCGATCTCGACCGACACGTGCAGGCCCGCATGCGTGCCCTTCACGGCGGCCACGGCCGGCGGCACGAGCCGCAGGCCGGGCGACGTGATCGCGCCCACCGCCACATGCCCGAGATGGCCGGCCTTCAGCGCGGCCAGTTCCTCGTGCGCCTGGTCGAGGCTGCCGAGCGCCGCGCGCGCGTGGCGGATCAGCGCGTCGCCGTACAGCGTCGGCCGCATCCCGCGCGGCAGGCGCTCGAACAGCACCGCGCCGATCGATTCCTCGAGTTCGCGCAGCAGCTTCGACGCGGCCGGCTGCGTCATGTTCAGCGCGGCCGCCGCGCGATGAATGCTGCCTTCGTCGGCGAGCGCGACGACCAGCAGGAGCTGGCGGGTCTTCAGGCGGCTGCGGTTTCCCCACGGGCTGGCATCGGGCATCGTACGGGTTTATATCGATATCGGAATCGATATCGTAATCGCCTAAAACGTCATTAGCGAGTTATCAAAAATCTGCCTAGACTGCGCCGGTATCCCGTCACCACAGGACTGACGATGTCGGCAACAAAACCCAGGCTGCGCTCCGCCCAATGGTTCGGCACGAACGACAAGAACGGCTTCATGTACCGGAGCTGGATGAAGAACCAGGGCATCCCCGATCACGAGTTCGACGGCCGGCCGATCGTCGGCATCTGCAACACGTGGTCCGAACTGACGCCGTGCAACGCGCACTTCCGCAAGCTCGCCGAGTACGTGAAGCGCGGGATCTCCGAGGCGGGCGGCTTCCCGGTCGAGTTCCCGGTGTTCTCGAACGGCGAATCGAACCTGCGGCCGTCGGCGATGCTCACGCGCAACCTGGCGTCGATGGACGTCGAGGAGGCGATTCGCGGCAACCCGATCGACGCGGTCGTGCTGCTCGCCGGCTGCGACAAGACGACGCCCGCGCTGCTGATGGGCGCGGCGAGCTGCGACGTGCCGGCGATCGTCGTGTCGGGCGGCCCGATGCTGAACGGCAAGCTCGAAGGGAAGAACATCGGCTCCGGCACGGCCGTGTGGCAACTTCATGAAGCGCTGAAGGCCGGCGAGATCGACCTGCATCACTTCCTGTCGGCCGAAGCCGGGATGTCGCGTTCGGCCGGCACCTGCAACACGATGGGCACCGCGTCGACGATGGCGTGCATGGCCGAGGCGCTCGGCGTCGCGCTGCCGCACAACGCGGCGATTCCGGCCGTCGATTCTCGCCGCTACGTACTCGCGCACATGTCGGGCATCCGCATCGTCGAGATGGCGCTCGAAGGGCTCGTGCTGTCGAAGATCCTGACGCGCGCGGCGTTCGAGAACGCGATCCGCGCGAACGCGGCGATCGGCGGCTCGACCAATGCGGTGATCCACCTGAAGGCGATCGCGGGCCGCATCGGCGTGCCGCTCGAACTCGAGGACTGGATGCGCATCGGCCGCGACACGCCGACGATCGTCGACCTGATGCCGTCGGGGCGCTTCCTGATGGAGGAGTTCTATTACGCGGGCGGGCTGCCGGCCGTGCTGCGCCGGCTCGGCGAAGGCGGGCTGCTGCCGAACCCCGATGCGCTGACGGTGAACGGCAGGTCGCTGTGGGACAACGTGCGCGAAGCGCCGAACTACGACGACGAAGTGATCCGCCCGCTCGACCGGCCGCTGATCGCGGACGGCGGCATCCGCATCCTGCGCGGCAATCTCGCGCCGCGCGGCGCGGTGCTGAAGCCGTCGGCGGCGAGCCCCGAGTTGCTGAAGCATCGCGGCCGCGCGGTGGTGTTCGAGAACCTCGATCACTACAAGGCCACGATCAACGACGAAGCGCTCGACGTCGACGCGAGTTCCGTGCTCGTGCTGAAGAACTGCGGGCCGCGCGGTTATCCGGGGATGGCGGAGGTCGGCAACATGGGGCTGCCGCCGAAGCTGCTGCGCCAGGGCGTGAAGGACATGGTGCGGATTTCCGATGCGCGGATGAGCGGCACCGCGTACGGCACGGTCGTGCTGCACGTCGCGCCGGAAGCCGCCGCCGGCGGGCCGCTCGCGGCCGTGCGCGACGGCGACTGGATCGAGCTCGACTGCGAGGCCGGCTCGCTGCATCTCGACATTACGGATGACGAACTGCAGCGCCGCCTGTCGGACGTCGATCCGACCGCGGCGCCGGGCGTGGCCGGCCAGCTCGGCAAGGGCGGTTATGCGCGGCTGTATATCGATCACGTGCTGCAGGCCGACGAGGGGTGCGACCTCGACTTCCTGGTCGGCACGCGCGGCGCGGACGTGCCGAGCCATTCGCATTGAGCGGCGGGCTGCGGCCCGCGGTCGCGGACGGCAATCGACAGCCACGGGGCCGGACGGAAAACCGCGCAGCGTCGGCTGCGGCCGATCGCAGGGCAGGGGGCGTACGCACGCGCTGACGCGCCGGCGTATGCCGACAGCGAAGCAGGGAACCCACGCAACAAGTGCCGACGTGGGCGAACAGGAGACAGGATGACGACGCAGTACACGCCCGCGCAACCGGCGGCGGGACAGCCGGACTCGCCGACCGCCGTCAACGAACGGCAACTGACCCGGCTGCTCACGCGCAAGCTCGTGCCGTTTCTCGCGCTGATCTACGTGGTCGCGTACGTCGACCGTACCGTCGTCGGCTTCGCGAAGCTGCACATGAACGCGGCGATCGGCCTGGGCGACGCCGCGTACGGGCTCGGCGCGGGCCTGTTCTTCATCGGCTATTTCCTGTGCGAGGTGCCGAGCAATCTTGCGCTCGAACGCTTCGGCGCGCGCGTGTGGTTCGCGCGGATCCTCGCGACGTGGGGCGCGATCACGATGGCGACGGCGCTGGTGCAGGGGCCGACCAGCTTCTACGTGCTGCGTTTCCTGCTCGGCGCGGCCGAAGCCGGCCTGTATCCCGGCATCCTCTACTTCCTCACGCAATGGTTCCCGATGCGCGACCGCGCCCGCGTGATCGGGTTGCTCGTGCTCGCGCAGCCGCTCGCCGGCATCGTGACGGGCCCGCTCGCGGGGCTGCTGCTGTCCACGCACGGGCTGTTCGGGCTGTCGAACTGGCAGACGCTGTTCGTCGTCAGCGGCCTGCCTGCCGTGCTGCTCGCGTGGCCGACGCTGCGGCTGCTGCCCGAATCGCCGGCGCGGGCGCGCTGGCTGAACGATGACGAACGGCGCTGGATCGCGCGCCAGCTCGCCGCCGATCGCGACACATACCGCCCCGATGCGCACCGCAATCCGCTCGCCACGCTGGCCGACCGGCGCGTGCTGCTGCTCGCGGCGCTGTTCCTGCCGTTCCCGCTGTGCATCTACGGGCTGTCGCTGTGGCTGCCGACGATCATTCACGCGTTCGGCGCGGGCGACGCGGCCACCGGCCTGCTGTCCGCCGTGCCGTACCTGTTCGCGGTGGTCGGGCTGCTGGTCGTGCCGCGTCACTCGGATCGCACGCGCGAACGCTACTGGCACATCGTCGTCGTGTCGGCCGCCGCGGCGCTGACGATGGCCGCGAGCGCATGGGCGCGGCAGCCCGCGCTGCAGTTCCTGTTCATCTGCCTCACGGCGTTCTCGCTTTACTCGATCCAGGCCGTCGTATGGACGCTGCCCGGCGAATTCCTGACCGGGACGAGCGCGGCGGTCGGCATCGCCGCGATCAATTCGCTCGCGAATCTCGGCGGCTATGTCGGGCCGTACGGCATCGGCCTGATCAAGCAGGCGACCGGCAGCCTCGCGGCCGGCCTGTATTTCCTCGCGGCGACGCTGCTGTTCGCGGTGCTGATCACGTTCGTGGTCCGCGCGACGCTGCGCGCGCCGCAGCCGGCCGCGGGCACGCTCGCCCGCGAATCGTGAACGCTTTGTTTTCCGGCTGAACGCCGATTCGACCGACGCAGGACCGAGCCATGACATCGAGCAGCACGCCGCGCTATCGCGGCATCTTCCCGGTCGTCCCGACGACCTTCACCGACACCGGCGAGCTCGACCTCGCGAGCCAGAAACGCGCGGTCGATTTCATGATCGACGCGGGCTCGGACGGGCTGTGCATCCTCGCGAACTTCTCCGAGCAGTTCGCGATCGCCGACGACGAGCGCGACGTGCTCACGCGCACGATCCTCGAACACGTCGCCGGCCGCGTGCCGGTGATCGTCACGACGTCGCACTACGGCACGCAGGTATGCGCGGCGCGCAGCCTGCGCGCGCAGCAGCTCGGCGCGGCGATGGTGATGGCGATGCCGCCGTATCACGGCGCGACGTTCCGCGTGCCGGAGGCGCAAATCTTCGATTTCTATGCGCGCGTGTCCGACGCGATCGACATCCCGATCATGATCCAGGACGCGCCCGCGAGCGGCACCGCGCTCGCCGCGCCGTTCCTCGCGCGGATGGCGCGCGAGATCGAGCAGGTCGCGTACTTCAAGATCGAGACGCCCGGTGCCGCGAACAAGCTGCGCGAGCTGATCCGGCTCGGCGGCGATGCGATCGAGGGGCCGTGGGACGGCGAGGAGGCGATCACGCTGCTCGCCGACCTCCATGCGGGCGCGACCGGCGCGATGACGGGCGGCGCGTATCCGGACGGCATCCGGCCGATCCTCGAAGCGTGGCGCGAGGGGCGCCACGACGACGCGTACGCGCGCTACCAGGCGTGGCTGCCGCTGATCAATCACGAGAACCGCCAGTCCGGGATCCTCGCCGCGAAGGCGCTGATGCGCGAAGGCGGCGTGATCGCGTGCGAGCGGCCGCGGCATCCGATGCCGGAACTGCATCCGGACACGCGCGCGGAGCTGCTCGCGATCGCGCGCCGGCTCGATCCGCTCGTGCTGCGCTGGGCGCACTGAGCGATACGCGAAGGAGGAGTGCACGATGAATGATCGGGTTTCGCTGGGTGTCGTCGGGATCGGCAAGATCGCGCGCGACCAGCATCTTCCGGCGATCGCCGCCGAACCGGGCTTCGCGTTGACCGCGTGCGCGAGCCGCCACGCGGAAGTCACCGGTGTGCGCAACTATCAGGATCTCCGCGCGCTGCTGGCCGCCGAGCGCGAACTCGACGCCGTGTCGCTGTGCGTGCCGCCGCAGGTGCGCTACGCGCAGGCGCGCGCCGCGCTCGAAGCCGGCAAGCACGTGATGCTCGAGAAGCCGCCGGGCGCGACGCTCGGCGAAGTGGCCGCGCTGGAGGCGCTCGCGCACGAGCGCGGCCTCACGCTGTTCGCGACCTGGCATTCGCGCTGCGCGAGCGCGGTGGAGCCCGCCCGCGCGTGGCTCGCGACACGCGCGATCCGCGCGGTGCAGGTGCGCTGGAAGGAGGACGTGCGGCGCTGGCATCCGGGGCAGCAGTGGATCTGGGAGCCCGGCGGCCTCGGCGTGTTCGATCCGGGCATCAACGCGCTGTCGATCGTCACGCGAATCCTGCCGCGCGAGCTCGTGCTGCGCGAGGCGACGCTCTACGTGCCGAGCGACGTGCAGACGCCGATCGCGGCCGAACTCGATTGCGCGGATACCGACGGCGTGCCCGTGCGCGCGGAATTCGACTGGCGGCACGGCCCGGTCGAGCAATGGGAGATTGCGGTCGACACGGCCGACGGCGTGCTCGCGATCAGCCGCGGCGGCGCGCAATTGTCGATCGCGGGCGAACCGGTCGAGATCGGGCCCGAACGCGAGTATCCGGCGCTGTATGCGCACTTCCATGCGCTGATCGCGCGTGGCGAAAGCGACGTCGACGCGCGGCCGCTGCGGCTCGTCGCCGATGCGTTTCTGTTCGGCCGGCGCGTGCAGACCGACGCGTTCGGCCGCTGAACGTGCCGGCGCGCTTCGCCGCGACCGCGCACGACGAATCATTACGACCCAAGCCAGTAGAAAGGAGACACCGCATGAACCGCACGACTCGCACGATTCGCCGACACACGTTGCGCGCGCTGCTCGCCGCGCTTTGCATCGCGCCGCTCGGGATGCAGGGCGCCGCGCGCGCCGACGCGCCGCTGAAGATCGGCTTCCTGGTGAAGATGCCCGAGCAGGCGTGGTTCATCAACGAACAGAACGCGGCGTCCGCGCTCGGCCAGAAGGAGAATTTCTCGGTTGTGAAGATCGGCACGCCCGACGGCGAGAAGGTGCTGGCCGCGATCGACAACCTCGGTTCGCAGGGCGCGCAGGGTTTCGTGATCTGCGCGCCCGACGTGCGCCTCGGCCCGGCGATCGCCGCGCGCGCGAAGCGCTACAACATGAAGTTCGTGACCGTCGACGACCAGCTCGTCGATTCGACCGGCAAGCCGCTCGCGAATGTGCCGCACCTCGGGATGTCGGCGACCAAGATCGGCAACCAGGTCGGCCAGGCGATCGCCGACGAGATGAAGCGGCGCGGCTGGAAGCCCGAGGAAGTCGGCGCGCTGCGGATCACCAACTACGAGCTGCCGACCGCGAAGCTGCGCACCGACGGCGCGACGCAGGCGCTGCTCGCGAACGGCTTCCGCAAGGAGAACATCTTCGACGCGCCGCAGAAGACGACCGACGACGAAGGCGGCTTCAGCGCGGCCGCGCCGGTGCTCGCGCGGCATCCGAACGTGAAGAAATGGGTGGTCTACGCGCTGAACGAGGAAACCGTGCTCGGCGCGGTGCGCGCGACCGAACAGCTGCACATCCCGGCGGCCGACGTGATCGGCGTCGGCATCAACGGCGCGGGCGAAGCGTTCGCCGAGTTCCAGAAGAAGGAGCCGACCGGCTTCTACGGGACGATCGCGGTCAGCTCGACGAACCACGGCAAGGACAGCACGCAGAATCTCGTCGACTGGATCCGCAACGGCAAGACGCCGGCGGCCGACACGCAGACGAGCGGCAAGCTGATGACGCGCGCCAACTGGCAGGCCGTGCGCACCGAGCTCGGCATCTGAGCGGCCGGGGCGAGAACGCGATGACGATGCAGACGATGACGGCCGTGTCCCTCGGCGACGCCGCGGAAGCAGGCGCGCGGCCGCCGGACGGCCCGCTGCTCGCGCTCGACGGCATCACGGTGACGTTCCCGGGCGTGCGCGCGCTCGACGCCGTGTCGCTGGCGGTGCGCGCGGGCGAAGTGCACGGGCTGATGGGCGAGAACGGCGCGGGCAAATCGACGCTGCTGAAGGTGCTGTCCGGCGTGAACCAGCCGCAGGCCGGCACGCTGACGCTGAACGGCACGGTGCAGCGCTTCGCGTCGACCCGCGCCGCACTGGAGGCCGGCATCGCGATCATCTACCAGGAGCTGCATCTGGTGCCCGAGCTGACGGTCGCCGAGAACCTGATGCTCGGGCAGTTGCCGAGCCGGCTCGGCGTGGTCGACGAGCGCACGCTCGCCGCGCGCGCGCTCGATGCGCTGGAGCGGCTCGGCGAGCATATCGATCCGGGCATTCCGGTGAAGTACCTGTCGATCGGCCAGCGCCAGATGATCGAGATCGGCAAGGCGCTGATGCGCGACGCGCGCGTGATCGCGTTCGATGAACCGACGAGCTCGCTGTCCGCGCGCGAGGCCACGCAGCTGTTCCGGATCATCCGCGCGCTGCGCGCGGAAGGGCGCGCGATCGTCTACGTCACGCACCGGATGGAAGAAGTCTACGAACTGTGCGACCGCGTGACGGTGTTTCGCGACGGCCGCCGGATCGACACGTTCGATTCGGTCGCCGATCTCGACCGCGACCGGCTGATCGGCTGCATGGTCGGCCGCTCGATCGAGGACGTGTACGGCTACCGGCCGCGCGCGGCCGGCGACATGCTGATCGAGGCGAAAGGGCTGACGGGGCCCGGGCTCGCCGAGCCTGTGTCGTTTACCGCGCGGCGCGGCGAGATCGTCGGCTTCTTCGGGCTCGTCGGTGCCGGTCGCTCGGAGCTGATGAAGCTGCTGTACGGCGCGGTGCGCCCGACCGCTGGCTATGTCGAGCTGGGTGGGCGGCGTGTCGCGTTTGCCGGCCCGCGCGATGCGGTGCGCGCCGGCATCGCGCTGTGCCCGGAAGACCGCAAGCAGGAAGGCATCGTCGCGATCGCGTCGGTGGCCGACAACCTGAACATCAGCGCGCGCCGCCATTTCAGCCCGGCCCGCATGCTGCTCGACACGCGGCGCGAACGCGAACTCGCGCAACGCTACATCGAGCGGCTCGCGATCAAGACCCGCGACGGCGACACGCCGATCGGCGCGCTGTCCGGCGGCAACCAGCAGAAGGTCGTGCTGGCGCGCTGGCTGGCCGAGCGCATCGACGTGTTCCTGATGGACGAGCCGACGCGCGGCATCGACGTCGGCGCGCGCGCGGAAATCTACAACCTGTTCTACGAACTCGCGGAAGCGGGCCGCACGGTGATCCTCGTGTCGAGCGATCTGGCCGAGGTGATCGGCGTGTCGGACCGGATCGTCGTGATGAAGGAAGGACGGATCGCGGGCGAAGTGGCGAAGGCGCAGGCGACGCCCGACGCGCTGATCAAGCTCGCGCTGCCGCGCTAGCGGCTTGCTGTTCAACCGGAATGCAAATGACATGAGCCAGGCAATGCAACCCCAACGCACCTCCCCGTCCCCTGATGCCGCCGCCGCGCCCGCGCGAGCGCGCGGCGGCGTGTGGCAACTGATCAACCGCTCCGGCATCGTGATGGTGTTTCTCGTGCTGTTCGCGACGCTGTCGCTGACGGTGCCGGACTTCCTCACGCCGCGCAACATCCAGGGCCTGCTGCTGTCGGTCACGCTGATCGGCTCGATCGCGGTGACGATGATGTTCGTGCTCGCGCTCGGCGAGGTCGACCTGTCGGTCGCGTCGATCGTCGCGTTCTCGGGCGTCGTCGCGTCGACGCTGATCACCGCGACGCACAGCGTGCTGTTCGGTACCGCGGCCGGCGTGCTCGCGGGCGGCGCGGTCGGGCTCGTCAACGGCGTGTTGATCGCGCGCTACCGGATCAATTCGCTGATCGTCACGCTCGCGATGATGGAAGTCGTGCGCGGGCTCGCATTCATCACGTCGAACGGCGACGCGGTGATGATTTCCGAGGAACGCTTCTTCGAACTCGGGTCCGGCTCGTTCCTCGGCATCTCGTATCCGATCTGGAGCAACATCGTCGGCTTCGTCGTGTTCGGCTTCCTGCTGCGCAAGACGGTGTTCGGCAAGAACGTGCTGGCCGTCGGCGGCAACGGCGAGGCCGCGCTGCTCGCGGGGCTGCCGGTGATGCGCATCAAGATCGCGGTGTTCGTGCTGCAGGGGCTCGTGACGGGCTTCGCGGGCGTGATGCTCGCGTCGCGGATGAGCCTCGGCGATCCGAAGACGTCGGTCGGCCTCGAACTCGGCGTGATCTCCGCGTGCGTGCTCGGCGGCGTGTCGCTGACGGGCGGCGTCGCGACGATCTCCGGCGTGCTCGTCGGCGTGCTGATCATGGGCGCGGTGCAGGACGCGATGAGCCTGCTGAACGTACCGACGTTTTACCAATATCTGATACGCGGCGGAATTCTGTTGCTCGCGGTGCTGTTCGACCAGTATCGTCGCAATCAGCGGCGCGCGATGAAGATCTGACGAGAGCGCGGCCGCCCGCGAATGCGACAAGATATCGGGAGACGGCATGCAACAGACTCATCCGGCCGCGTCGGCGACGCTGCTGGCCGACAGCCGCAACACGCTCGGCGAAGGCGCGACGTGGTGCGATGCGACACACGCGCTGTACTGGACGGACATCGAAGGCGCGCAGTTGTGGCGATGCCGCGCGGACGGTTCCGACCTGACGCCGTGGGCGATGCCCGAGCGGCTCGCGTGCTTCGCGCTGACCGACGATCCGGACGTGCTGCTCGTCGGGCTCGCGACGCATCTCGCGTTCTTCGACCTGCGCAGCGGCGCGTTCACGCGGATCGTCGACGTCGAGCCCGAACTGCCGACGCGGCTGAACGACGGGCGCTGCGATCCGTTCGGCGCGTTCGTGCTCGGGATGAAGGACGAAGGTGCCGAACCGCCGCGTGCGGTCGGCGGATTCTACCGGCTCAATCCGGATCTCACGCTCGAACGGCTCGCGCTGCCGCCGGCGGCGATCGCGAACAGCATCGCGTTCTCGCCGGACGGTTCGAAGATGTATTTCTGCGATTCGCTCGCGCGCGAGATTTTCGTCTGCGATTACCGTGCGGGCGGCGACGTCGCGAACGTGCGGCCGTTCGCGCGCCTGACCGACCCGGACGGCGACCCGGACGGCTCGACGATCGATCGCGACGGCGGCCTGTGGAACGCGCAGTGGGGCGGCAGGCGGGTCGTGCGCTACGGGCCGGACGGCGTCGAGACGGCGCGCGTCGACGTGCCGACCGCACAGCCGAGCTGCGCAACGCTCGACGGCGAAGGTCGCCTGTACGTGACGAGCGCGCGCGTCGGGTTGAGCGACGACGCGCTGGCAAGCGATGCGCATGCGGGCGGCGTGTTCGTCGCGCAGACGCGGCATGCGGGGCTGCCGACCGCGCGGTTCATGCCGAAGCGCGCGACCTGAACGCCACGGCGCGGCCGGCGGCCGGCGGGCGCGGCATCGTCGCACGACCGCGCCGGCCGCCACGCGGCGATCGGCACATTCACCACTCGGCGTGTCACGCGCGCGGCGCGTCGAGCCCCAGCCCCAGCAACGCCACTGCGTTGTCCTTCAGGATCAGCGGATGTACGTCGGGCCGGAACCCGGCGCCGTGGAAATCCTCCAGCCAGCGATCCGGCCGGATCAGCGGAAAATCCGATGCGAACAGCACCTTGTGCCTGAGCAGCGTATTCGCATACTTGACCAGCTCCGGCGAGAAGTACTTCGGCGACCATCCCGACAGGTCGATGTAGACGTTCGGCTTGTGCAGCGCGATCGACAGCGCCTGCTCCTGCCACGGCCACGACGGGTGCGCGATCACGATCTTCATGTCCGGGAAATCGGCCGCGACGTCGTCGAGGTGAATCGGTTCGGAATACTTCAGACGCAGCCCGCCGCCGCCGCGCATGCCCGACCCCATCCCCGAATGCCCGCTGTGAAAGACGGCCGGCAGCCCATATTCGGCGATCACCTCGTAGATCGGATACGCGAGCCGGTCGTTCGGAAAGCATCCCTGCATCGTTGGGTGGAACTTGAAGCCCTTCACGCCGTGTTCGTCGATCAGGCGGCGCGCCTCGCGCGCGCCGAGGCGGCCCTTGTGCGGGTCGATGCTCGCGAACGCGATCATGACGTCGGCGTTGTCCTGCGCGAACTGCGCGATCTCCTCGTTCGGAATGCGGCGCCGGCCGATGTTCGTCTCGCAGTCGACGGTGAACATCACGAAGCCGATGCGGCGCTCGCGGTAATACGCGATCGTCTCCGGAATCGTCGGCCGGCGGCCCTGCTTCAGCACCGTGCCGAAGTACTTGTCGGCCGCGTCGTCGAATGCCTTCGCGAACAGGTCGGGCGGCTGGCAGCACGACACTTCGGCATGCACGTGCGTGTCGATGGCGATCAGGTTGCGGACGTCCAAGCGTGTCTCCTCATGTCGTGAAGCACCGGCGCCGCGCGGTGCGAAACCGCGCGTTCGTGCCCGTTTAGGGGTTTGTCCCGAGCCGCTTCCATTCTACTTTACATATCAGGTTACCTGATAGTAAATTGGCATCGAGTCGCGCAGGGCGGCACGGTCATTGGAGAACGAAGATGAGTTACGAAGGTCGCTGGAAAACGGTGAAGGTCGCGGTCGAGGGCGGGATTGCATGGGTCACGCTGAACCGCCCGGACAAGCGCAACGCGATGAGCCCGACGCTGAATACGGAGATGATCGACGTGCTGGAAGCGGTCGAGCTCGACGCCGAGGCGCAAGTGCTCGTGCTGACCGGCGAGGGTGACGCATGGACGGCCGGGATGGACCTGAAGGAGTATTTCCGCGAAGTGGACGCGGGCCCGGAGATCCTGCAGGAAAAGATCCGCCGCGACGCGAGCCGCTGGCAGTGGCAACTGCTGCGCATGTATGCGAAGCCGACGATCGCGATGGTCAACGGTTGGTGTTTCGGCGGCGGTTTCTCGCCGCTCGTCGCGTGCGATCTCGCGATCGCGGCCGACGAAGCCGTGTTCGGCCTGTCGGAGATCAACTGGGGCATCCCGCCGGGCAACCTCGTCAGCAAGGCGATGGCGGACACGGTCGGGCATCGCGAGGCGCTGTACTACATCATGACCGGCGATACCTTCACCGGGCAGCAGGCCGCGAAGATGGGGCTCGTCAACAAGAGCGTGCCGCGTGCGCAACTGCGCGACGAAGTGCGCGCGCTCGCCGCGAAGCTGCTGGACAAGAATCCGGTCGTGATCCGCAATGCGAAGCACGGCTTCAAGCGCTGCCGCGAACTGACGTGGGAGCAGAACGAGGACTACCTGTACGCGAAGCTCGACCAGGCGAACTATCGCGATCCGGAAGGCGGCCGCGAGCAGGGGCTCAAGCAGTTCCTCGACGACAAGAGCATCAAGCCGGGCCTGCAGACGTACAAGCGCTGACGCGCGACGCGGCACGCAACCGGACCGAGTGGAGACAGCGAAATGCACGAAGTGAGTTTGTTGATCGACGGCGTGTCGCGCGGCGCGTCGGACGGCGGCACGTTCGACCGGATCGATCCGGCGACGGGACAGGTGGCGTCGCGCGCCGCCGCGGCGACGCTCGCCGATGCGGATGCCGCGGTCGCGGCGGCCGCGCGCGCGTTTCCCGCGTGGGCGGCGCTCGCGCCGACCGAGCGCCGCCGGCGGCTGCTCGCGGCGGCCGACCGGATGGACGCGCGCGCCGGCGAATTCATCGAGACCGGCCGCGCGGAGACCGGCGCGATGGCGAACTGGTACGGCTTCAACGTGATGCTCGCGGCGAACATGCTGCGCGAGGCCGCCGCGATGACGACGCAGATCGACGGCGCGGTCATTCCGTCCGATGTGCCGGGCAGCCTCGCGATGGCCGTGCGCCAGCCGTGCGGCGTCGTGCTCGGCATCGCGCCGTGGAACGCGCCGGTGATTCTTGCGACCCGCGCGCTCGCGATGCCGCTCGCGTGTGGCAACACGGTCGTGCTGAAGGCGTCCGAAGGCTGCCCGGGCGTGCACCGGCTGATCGGCAGCGTGCTGCATGACGCGGGGCTCGGCGATGGTGTCGTCAACGTGATCACGCATGCGCCGCAGGACGCACCCGCGATCGTCGAACGGCTGATCGCGAACCCGGCGGTGCGGCGCGTCAATTTCACCGGGTCGACGCGCGTCGGCCGGATCGTCGCGACGCTCGCCGCGCAGCACCTGAAGCCGGCGCTGCTCGAACTCGGCGGCAAGGCGCCGGTGCTCGTGCTCGACGACGCGGATCTCGATGCGGCGGTCGACGCGGTCGCGTTCGGCGCGTTCTTCAACCAGGGCCAGATTTGCATGTCGACCGAGCGCGTGATCGTCGACCGGCAAGTCGCCGACGCGTTCGTCGAGCGGCTCGTCGCGAAGGCGCGCACGCTGAAGGCCGGTAACCCGGCCGCACCGGGCGTCGTGCTCGGCACGCTGGAAAGCGCGGCGGCCGCGCAGCGCATCGCGGCGCTGGTCGCCGACGCGGGCACACACGGCGCGGCGTTGCCGCTCGGCTGCGAAGTCGACGGCGCGGTGATACAGCCGACGATCGTCGACGGCGTCACGCGCGACATGAAGCTCTACGCGGACGAATCGTTCGGGCCGGTCGTGACCGTGCAGCGCGTCGACGGCGACGAAGCGGCGCTTGCAGCCGCGAACGACAGCGAATACGGGCTGTCGGCCGCGGTGTTCAGCCGCGACATCGCACGCGCGATGCAGGTCGCGAAACGGATCGAGTCGGGCATCTGCCACATCAACGGCCCGACCGTGCACGACGAGGCGCAGATGCCGTTCGGCGGCGTGAAGGCGAGCGGCTACGGCCGGTTCGGCAGCAAGGCGTCGATCGCCGAATTCACCGACCTGCGCTGGATCACCGTGCAGACCGCGCCGCGCCACTACCCGATCTGAGCGCGCCGCCGCGTCGCGGCAAAGACAACGACACAATGAAGTTCCCGCCGCGCGCCGCGAACGCGCCGGCGGAACCGACTGGAGACAGACCTTGGATGCGGATCCGACCCAACTGCGCGACATTCCCGCCGCGCAGCCCGCCCCCGCCGGCTACCGCCCCGTTGCGATCGGTACGGCACCGCCCGACATCGCGCAACGCGACGGCTGCTGGACCCTGCGCGCAGCGACCGCGCTCGGCGCGTATCCGCGCCGGCTGACCGACCGGCTCGTCAGCGGTGCGCAAGCGCATCCGGACCGCTGGCTCGTCGCGCGGCGCGGCCCCGACGGCGCGTGGATCGGCATCAGCTACGCGCAGATGCTCGAACGCGCGCGCGCGATCGGCCAGGCGCTGCTCGATCGCGGGCTGTCGGCCGAGCGGCCGGTCGCGATCCTGTCCGGCAACGATCTCGAACATCTGCAGGTCGCGTTCGGCGCGATGTGGGCCGGCATTCCGTATGCGCCGCTGTCGCCCGCGTATTCGCTCGTGTCGAGCGACTACGGCAAGCTGCGCCATGCGCTGGCGCTGCTGACGCCGGGGCTCGTGTTTGCCGCCGACGGCAATGCATTCCGCGCCGCGCTCGATGCGACGGTGCCGGCCGACGTCGAGCGCGTGGTCGTATCGGCGGCGGACGGGATGCGCGGCGTCACGTGCTTCGCGTCGCTGCTCGACACCGCGCCGGGCAGCGTCGACGCCGCGCACGATGCGATCACGGGCGATACGATCGCGAAATTCCTGTTCACGTCCGGTTCGACGCGGCTGCCGAAGGCGGTGCCGACCACGCACCGGATGCTGTGCAGCAACCAGCAGATGCTGCTCGAAACGTTTCCGCAATTCGGCATCGAGCCGCCGGTGCTGGTCGACTGGCTGCCGTGGAACCACACGTTCGGCGGCAGCCACAACGTGGGGATCGCGCTGTACAACGGCGGCACGCTGTATATCGACGACGGCAAGCCGGTTGCCGGCAAGTTCGACGAGACGCTGCGCAACCTGCGCGAGATCGCGCCGACGGTGTACTTCAATGTGCCGAAAGGCTGGGAGGAGCTGACCGCCGCGCTTGAAACGGACGCGGCGCTGCGCGCGACCTTCTTCTCGCGCGTGAAGATGTATTTCTTCGCGGGCGCGGGGCTGTCGCAGGCCGCGTGGGACCGGCTCGAGCGCGTGACGCTCGCGCACTGCGGCGAGCGCATCCGGATCATGGCGGGCCTCGGAATGACCGAGGCCGCGCCGTCGTGCATGTTCACCACCGGGCCGATGTCGGGCGCCGGCTACATCGGCCTGCCCGCGCCCGGCTGCGACGCGAAGCTGGTGCCGGTCGACGGCAAGCTCGAGGCGCGCTTTCGCGGGCCGAACGTGATGGCCGGCTACTGGCGCGCGGGCGGCGACGACACGCGGGAAGTATTCGACGACGAAGGCTACTACCGCAGCGGCGATGCGGTGCGCTTCGTCGACCCGCAGCGTCCGGAGATCGGGCTGATGTTCGACGGCCGGATCGCCGAGGATTTCAAGCTGTCGTCGGGGACCTTCGTGAGCGTCGGGCCGATGCGCGCGCGGATCGTGTCGAACGGCGCGCCGTATGTGCAGGACGCGGTCGTGACCGGGATGAACCGCGACGACGTCGGCGCGATGATCTTCCCGCGCATCGACGATTGCCGCCGCCTCGCCGGCGCGGGGCCGGACGCCGGCGTGCGTACCGTGCTGCAGGCGCCGGCCGTGCGCGCGTTCTTCACGGACCTGTTGGCGCGGCTGAACCGCGACGCGACCGGCAGCGCGACGTTCATCACGCGGCTGTGCCTGCTCGACACGCCGCCGTCGCTCGATCTCGGCGAAATCACCGACAAGGGTTCGATCAACCAGCGCGCGGTGCTGACGCAGCGCGCGGCGGTGGTCGAAGCGATGTATGCGCGCGATGCGGCCGATGTGGCCGATGCGGGCGTGATCGTCGCCGGCGCGGCGCGTGGCGCATAAGGCGCGCACGCTGCGCATCGGCGGCGACGCGCCGTGCGACGATCCGTTCCGTGCGGACAAGCGCGCGGTCGGCGCTTACCTCTTCGACTATCCGCTCGCGCTCGCGCTAGTCGAGGCCGGGTGCCGGGCGTCGTTGCCGGCTGCAGCGGCGCAAAGCCGGCTGTCGGCGTGAACAGGCGGCGCGCGGCGCGCCGAGCGCGCCGCGCGCACCTTCACAGATCCAGCACCAGCAGCGGCGTAACCGCACGCGAACAGCACGGCAACATCTGATCGTTGGCCGCGCGTTCGTCGTCGGTCAGGTAGACATCGCGATGATCGGGCGTGCCGGACAGCACGCGCGTGAGACAGGTGCCGCACACGCCCTGCTCGCACGACACCGGCACCTCGATTCCGCAGCCGCGCAGCGCTTCGACGATCGTCGTGCCGGCAGGCACGTCGACGACGCGGCCCGATTGCGCGAGCGATACCTGGAACGTGCGATCGCCTCCGTCTTCTCCCGGGGCAGTTGCGGCGTCCACGCCGGTCGCGCCCAAGCCGGCCGCGCCGAAATACTCCCGATGCACATTCGCAGGATCCCAGCCGGCTTGCGCGGCCGCCGCGAGCACGGCGCCGATGAACCCGCCGGGGCCGCACACGTACAGGTGCGTGCGCGCATCCGGCTTCGCGAGCACGCGCGGGAAATCGATGCGCTGGCCGCCCGGCGCGTCGTCGAACCAGAGCCGCGTGCGGGCCTTGAGCCCGGGCGTGTCGAGCCGGTCGAGGAACGCGACGCGCGCCGGCTCGCGCGCGCAGTAATGCAGCTCGAACGACTGGCCGGTCTCGATCAGGTGCGCGGCCATGCTGAGCAGCGGCGTGATCCCGATGCCGCCGGCGAGCAGCACGCTGTGCGCGGCACGCGGGTCGAGCGGGAAGTGGTTGCGCGGCGCGCTGATGTCGAGCGTCGTGCCGGGCTCGCATGCGTGCATCGCGAGCGAGCCGCCGCGCGACGCGGGCTCGCGCAGCACGCCGAGCCGGTAGACGCCGGCCTCCGACGGGCTGTTGCACAGCGAATACTGGCGGACGAAGCCGCCGACGTGAACGTCGATATGCGCGCCGGCCGTAAATGGCGGCAGCGCCGTGCCGTCTGCCGGCGCGAGTTCGAACGCGCAGATGTCGGTCGCGACGGGAAGCTTGCGGATGAGCGTGACTTTCATGGGGAATGGTGAAGTAGGGGTGGCGCACCGCCATGCGGCGGCGGTGCGGCACGCGGTCAGCACGGCAGCGCGGCGGCGCGCTCCTGGTCGATCAGCCGGTCGAGCACGCGTCGCGACTGCACGCCGCCCGCGTCGATGTTCAGCTTCAGCAGCGGCCGGCCCGGCCAGCGCAGCAGGTTGCGCTGCTGCGCTTCGAGCATGTCGAGATCCTCGGCGAAGATCGCGCCCTGTCCGTTGCGGATCGTCTCCGTCAACGCGCGGTCGTCCACCGCGAAACTGCGCGCCATTCCCCAGAAGTACCAGATCGACGTCTCGGTTTCCGGCGTGATGAAATCGACGACGATGCTCGACACCTTGTCGCGCGGGTCCGCGTGATAGCCGCCCTTGCCCGCATGCGCGACGCCCACCTCGATCATCACGTGGCTCGGCGGCGTGAAGTGGCAGATCTGCCAGCGATCGCAGCGCACGTCGTCGGCGAGCCCGTTGCCGCGCAGCGCGGCGGCCCAGAACGGCGGCGGCACGATGCCTTCCATGAAGCGGCTGGTCGTGACCGTGTCGCCGTTCACCTTCGTCGCGGGCGGTGCTTCCTCGATCTCCGGCTGCCCGATGCTCGATGCATGCACGTAGGTCTCGTGCGTGAGGTCCATCAGGTTGTCGATCATCAGCCGGTAATCGCAGTCGATGTGATAAAGACCGCCGCCATACGCCCAGCCCGGATCGTCGGCCCAGTGCAGCCGGTGTATCGTCGCCGGATCGGCCTGGGCCGGGTCGCCCGGCCACACCCACACGAAGCCGTGCCGCTCGACGGCCGGATAGCGGCGGATCGCCGGCATGCCGCCGACGCGCTGGCACGGCATGCTCGTGCACTTGCCGTCCGCGCCCATCGTCAGCCCGTGATAGCCGCACACGAGCCGGCCGTCGCGCACGGTGCCGAGCGATAGCGGCGCGCCGCGGTGCGGGCAGAAATCCTCGAGCGCGGCGACTGCGCCGTCCGCGTCGCGAAAGAACACCATGCGTTCGCCGCAAATCTGCCGCCCGAGCGGCTTGCCGGCGAATTCGTCCGGCGTGCAGGCCACATACCACGCGTTTTTCAGGAACATGCGTCTCCTCCATGGCGTGCGCGCACGCCGTGTGTATCGTTGGACAAGCGGCGCGTCGTGCGCCGCGCGAAGGTGCCGCGTGCCGGTCAGCCGGCGTCGCGGCGAATCAGGTTGCCGCCCTTGAGCTTCGTCATCGCGCGCTGGTTGTCGAGCACGCGCCGCAGGTTGTCGTGCGCGATCTGCGCGTGTTCGCGCATCAGCGCTTCCGCGCGCGCGCCCTGGCGGCGTTCGATCGCGTCGAGCACGGCGCGATGCTGGGCTTGCGCGACGATCAGCGTTTCGTGCGCGCGCGGATCGAGCGACTGCACGACGACGAACGCGCTCGCGGACGCGAACGGCAAGGTCGCGACCTTGTCGATCTGCCGCGCGACGACGTCGCTGCCGGCTGCGGCCGCGAGCAGCCGGTGGAAGCGGGCGTTCGCGTCGACGTAGCGCGAGAAGGTGTCGTCGGTCAGCGGGCCGGCGAGCAGCACGTCGATCTCGTCGGCGCACGCGCGCAGGTCGCGCAGCATCGACGGCGGCACGCCACGTTCGGCCGCGAACCGCGCGGCGAGCCCTTCGAGCGTGCCGCGCAGTTCGATCGCGTCGCCGATCTCGCGCGCCGAAAACGCGCGGACCGCGAACCCGCCGGTCGAAATCGGCTCGATCAGCCCCTCCTCCTGAAGCCGGATCAGCGCCGCGCGAACCGGCGTGCGCGATACGCCGAGCCGCTCGACGACCCACAGTTCGGAAATGCGTGCGCCGGGAGCGAGCTCTCCGCCGACGATGAGCTCGCGCAGGCCGAGCAGCGTGCGGACGGTTTGCGACGGGGAAGCGGTGCGGGTGTCGGAAGGCGGGGCGTCGAGGTCGGTCATGGCGGATATCGGGGGCTGTACCGCATTGCCGGTGCAGGCGTGCGGTGTTATCAGGTTACTTGATAAAATTGTATACATCGCTGCCGCATGATCAAGCTGAATCGTACAAATAAGCGGGTAAACCACGATCTAAACCATCGGATGGGATTTGCGTTGTATACAGCGCATCGGTCGCCGCGATGCAGGCGATGCGAGCGTGTCCGCCACGCGGGCCGCGTGAGGTAAGATGGCCCGCGATATTCCTCCCGACACCTTCATGAGTTCGACACCCGTCAAACCGGCCGGCGCGAAACGCGCTGCCCGCGCCACCGAGGCCAGGCCGCCCATGCGTGCCCAGCAGCGGCTGACCTACCTGATCGGCAATCTCGATCGGCTGCTGCGCCGCCAGATGAGCGATGCGCTCGCACCGCTCGGCGTGACGCTCGCGCAATACACGGCGCTGTCGGTGCTCGAGGCGCGCGGCGCGCTGTCCAATGCGCAGCTCGCGGTGCGCTCGTTCATCACGCCGCAATCCGCGAACGAGGTGATGGTCGCGATGGCGGGCCGCGGTTTCGTCACGCGCGAGGCCGATCCGAATCACGGCCGCGTGATCCTGCTGCGCCTGACCGACGAAGGCTCGGCGATCCTGCGCGAATGCGAACGGGTGCTGCGGCCGCTCGAGCGCCGGATGCTCGGCGACGACCTCACCGCCGCCGACGCCGTGCAGGTTCAGCGCACGCTCGAGCTGTTCGTGCGCAACCTGCGCGACTGAACCGCGCTTTCGCTTCATTCGTCGCTCCGCACGGCCTTGCCGGGCCGGCTTCCGCGCGCGTTGCGGGTTAACACCGGCGCACTGCGCACTTGAAATATCAGGTTACCTGTTATTAAATCGTCCCGTCCTTCGATGGGATGACGGTCCGCACGACCGGCTGGTCGCGCGGATTTTATTTCGGACAATGAATCAGGCTACCTGATAATTACTGAAGCATGGTCCGATCACGATAAAGACACCGCGCATGCGTCCCGGCATGACGCGCAGTACAAGGTTTGGAGACGATATGGACACTTCCGTTGCCGAGAGGCCGGCCGTCGCGACGACGCTCGGTCTGTGTTTCGCGATCGCGCTGCTCGAGGGGCTCGACCTGCAGTCGGTCGGCGTCGCCGCGCCGCGCATGGCTCACGAGTTCGGGCTCACGGTTTCGCAGATGGGGCTCGCGTTCAGCGCAGGCACGTTCGGGCTTCTGCCGGGCGCGCTGCTCGGCGGGTGGCTCGCCGACCGGATCGGTCGCAAGCACGTGCTGATCGCGTCGGTCTGCCTGTTCGGGCTGCTGTCGATCGCGACCGCGCAGGTGTCGAGCTTCGCGATGCTGGTCGTCGTGCGCGCGCTGACCGGCCTCGGCCTCGGCGGTGCGATGCCGAACCTGATCGCGCTGTCTTCCGAAGCGGCCGACGCGCGCTCGCGCAGCAGCGCGGTCGCCGTGATGTACTGCGGCATTCCGTTCGGCGGCGTGATCGCGTCGTTGATCGGCGTGCTGCTGGCCGGCGATACCGAGTGGCGGCACATCTTCTACGTCGGCGGCATCGGGCCGCTGCTGCTCGCCCCGCTGCTGCTCGCGCTGCTGCCGGAATCGCGTGCGTTCCTCGACGTCAGCGCATCGGGCGCCGCGCGCCCGAGCGTCGCGCAGACACTGTTCGGCGGCGCGCGCACGGGCACCACGCTCGCGCTCTGGCTCAGCTATTTCTGCACGCTGATCGTGCTGTATTTCCTGCTGAACTGGCTGCCGTCGCTGATGGCGGCGAAGGGGCTCGCGCGCAGCCAGGCCGGGATCGTGCAGATCTTCTTCAACATCGGCAGCGGCCTCGGCGTGCTCGGTATCGGCATGTCGATGGACCGGCTGCGGCCGTCGCGGGTCGTCGGCGGCATGTACGCGGGGATCGTGCTGTCGCTTGCCGCGCTCGCGATCGCGCCCGGGCTCGTATGGCTGTCCGCCGCGGCGTTCGCGGCCGGGATGTTCGTCGTGGGCGGCCAGTCGGTGCTGTATGCGCTGGCCGCGATGTACTACCCGACCGCGATGCGCGGCACCGGCGTCGGCTCCGCGGTCGCGGTGGGCCGGCTCGGCTCCGTGGTCGGCCCGCTCGCGGCCGCCGAGTTGCTCGCGATGGGCCGCAGCGCATCGGTCGTGATCGGCGCGAGCATCCCCGTCACGCTGGTCGCCGCCGTCGCGGCGCTGGTGCTGATCCGGCGTCCGCAGGCGCACGACTGAGTTTGTTTACTTTCAACCACGAGCGCCGGCAGAGCGCGATATCGACGCAGGTCTGGAGACACTTACCATGAAGCACACCAAAGCCTTGCTGGCGGCCGGCGCATGCGCGCTGGCCGCGACGAGCGCGCACGCACAATCGAGCGTGACGCTGTACGGGATCATCGACACCGGCGTCGAATTCGTGTCGCACGCGAACGCGGCCGGCGATCACGTGGTGCGGATGCCGGCCGTGACCGGCGAGATGCCGTCGCGCTGGGGCCTGCGCGGTAGCGAGGATCTCGGCGGCGGCTACCAGGCCGTGTTCGTGCTCGAAAGCGGCTTCAACGTGCGCGGCGGCGATCTCGGCCAGGGCGGGCGGCTGTTCGGGCGGCAGGCGTTCGTCGGGCTGAAGGGCGGCTTCGGCACGCTCGCATTCGGCCGCCAGTACACGATGACCTACCTCGCGCTGCAGGGCGCGGACATCATCGGCCCCGATATCTACGGGCTCGGCTCGTTCGACGCGTACGTGCCGAACGGCCGCGCCGACAATGCGGTGACCTACATCGGCATGTATCGCGGCGTGACGCTCGGCGCCGCCTATTCGTTCGGCCGCGACAGCGCCGGCACCGGCAACTCGCCGGGGCAGGGCACGTGCGCGGGGCAGGTGCCGGGCCACGCGGTCGAATGCCGCAACTGGTCGGCGATGCTCAAGTACGACAGCGCGTATTTCGGCGCGGCGGCGTCGTACGAGGAGCAGCGCGGCGGCACGGGCGCGGCCGCGAACTTCTTCGACGGCGTCGCGCCGGTCGCCTTCACGAGCAGCGCGGGCAAGGACGCGCGCGTGCACGTGAGCGCGTATGCGCAGGCCGCGGGCGCGCGGCTCGGCGCGGGCTGGATCGGGCGGCGCGTGTCGACCGGTTCGCCGGCCGCGCCCGGCGCGCATTCGGATCTGTTCTTCGTCGGTGCGTCGTATGCGGTCAAGCCGGACTTCATCGTCGACGGCGAAGGCTACCGGATCGTCAACAGCGCGCACGACACGCGCGCGACGATGGCGACGCTGCGCGCGACCTATCTGCTGACGAAGCGCACGTCGGTCTACGCGCAAAGCTCGTATCTGTGGAACAGCGCGCATGCGCGCTACGCGGTCAGCGGCGGCGGCCCCGGCACGACGCCCGGTGAGGGGATGGGGCAGCTCGGCGCGATGGTCGGCGTCAAGCACATGTTCTGATCCGGCAACCTGACGAACGGGAGATATCTTGAACAGAAAATCTGCATTCCTCTGCATTGCGCCGCTGTCCGCCGCGATGCTTGCCGGTTGCGGCGGCGACGATTCGGTCAACGCCGTGCCCACGCACCTGAGCGCCGCGACGCCGGCCGCGATGGCGCAGACCTGCGACGCGCTCGCCGCGAAGCTCGCGTATGCGAGCACGTCGTTTACGTCGGTGACGACCGCGGCCGCTGGCGCGCTGACGGTGGCCGGCCAGCCGATCGCCGAGCACTGCGTGATCGAAGGGAAGATGAACCAGCGTGTGAGCGCGGTGGACGGCAACACCTATGCGATCGGCTTCGAGATGCGCTTGCCGAAGGCATGGAACGGCCGCTTCTTCTACCAGGCGAACGGCGGGCTCGACGGCAACGTCATGACCGCGACCGGCGAGATCGGCGGCGGCGGGCCGCTGTCCGATGCGCTGAACCAGGGCTTCGCGGTGATCAGCTCGGATTCCGGGCACAGCGCCGCGCAGAACCCGCTGTTCGGCATCGATCCGCAGGCGCGGATCGACTACGGCTACGGCGCCGTCGATGCGCTGACGCCGATGGCGAAGCAGGTGATCCGCCTCGCCTACGGGAAGGCACCCGACCGCAGTTACTTCGGCGGCTGCTCGAACGGCGGCCGTCACGCGATGGTCACGGCCGTGCGCAACGCGGGCGACTATGACGGCATCATCGCGGGCGATCCGGGTTTCCATCTGCCGAAGGCGGCGATCGGCGAGATGTACGGTGCGCAGCAGTTCGCGAAGATCGCGTCGGCGACCGGATCGAACGGGCTGCCGGACATCCGCAGCGGCTTCACGGATGCGGAGCGCCGGTTCGTCGGCGCGAAGATCCTCGACAAATGCGATGCGCTCGATGGGGCGGCCGACGGGATGGTGCAGGATGTTGCCGCGTGCCAGGCGCACTTCAGCGTCGAGACGGACATCCCGACCTGTGCGAACGGCACGCGCACCGGTGCATGCCTGACGCCCGCGCAGAAAACCGCGCTCGAGAACGTGTTTGCGGGGGCGCGCAACAGCGCGGGCACGGCGCTCTACGCGAGCTTTCCGTACGATCCGGGCGTGGCCGGCGGCGGCTGGGCCGCGTGGAAGCAGTCCAATTCCATCACGCTCGATCCGGTCGCGATGGCGTTTACGTTCATGTCGCCGCCGAAAACCGCGGCGGTGCTCGCGAACGTGCCCGGCTTCGCGCTCGGTTTCGACATGGACAACGACGCGCCGGCGATCTTCGCGACGAGCGGCATGTACGCGCAATCCGCGTGGTCGTTCATGACGCCGCCCGACGAGACGAACCTGACTGCGCTGAAGTCGCGCGGCGCGAAGCTGCTCGTCTATCACGGCACGGGCGACCCGGTGTTCTCGTTCAACGACACGAGCGACTGGTACGGGCGGCTCGCGCAGGCCAACGGCGGCGATGCGTCGAGCTTCGCACGCTTTTATCCGGTGCCCGGGATGAATCATTGTTCGGGCGGGCCGGCGGCCGACCAGTTCGACATGCTGACGCCGCTCGTCGCGTGGGTCGAGCAGGGGCACGCACCCGCCGCGATCGTGGCCGCCGCGCGCGACGCGACCAACGCGGTGCCGAATGCGGACGTGCCGGCATCGTGGGGCGCGGGGCGTACGCGCCCGCTGTGCGCATATCCGCAGGTGGCGCGCTACAACGGCTCGGGTGACGTGAATTCGGCGGCGAGCTTCAGTTGCCGTTGACGTAGCCGTCGATGGGAGGCGACCGGTGTGCTATCGTGCGCCGGTCGCCTCATGTGTGCAACCGCTCACTTACTCGCCGGGTTCGACCGGCACTTCGAGCCCGACCTTCACGCGGCTCATGCTCGATGGCGTAGTCCGGTCTGAAGCCAGAATACGTCCAATTGCGTCGAACACGAAGAATCCAACTCACTTCTGCTGATGATTCTGCTCGAGTGCCAGCATCGAGTCGCTATCTCGCCCAAAGAGGCGTCCGTCAATCTAACGTCAGCGCTTCCTTTCATCGACCGATAGTGATCGTCCCCCGAGGAAATCGCACGCCGAGTCGTGTGTGAGCGGTTTGACCTCATTCCTCACAGTACCGCGTTCGGCAACGTACTCAATTGACCCATCTATGCCGGGAAGAGATATCTGCCGGGCTAACTCTCACGATTGAACTACGCGCGCGGTTCTGCTCTTAACGTCTCAGAGCAGGAGGCAATAGCGGCGTACAACCGTCCGGCGACGCTTGACAGGGTTTCTATATTCAGGGCTTTGCACAAATCGTGCAGCGAATATCGATCAATTGTGCATCCCGACGTTTCTCCAACGTATGTTGTTCGTGTTGCACGATAGATAGGTTACTGCGCCGGCTTTCCTCTGAACGAACTCATAGCCCTGACACACCGGTCAGTCAAGCCACATATTTATTGTTCTTGAATAACTCAACCAATAATTTCATTTTTTTGAATGAAATTTGGAAATTATTAATGAGCATTTCGAACTTGTCTTATGGACTTGTGTTTTTCGAGGCGGCACTCTCGCAAGAATGCATTGTGACGTTGTGGCAAGTGTGTCTTCGTATCTATTCGGATGATTATTCAGATTGGAGAACCTATGAGTGCCGTCGTGGATTGCAATTATAACGTTGTCGATTTCTTGTATCCGGAAGCATTGGCTCGATACGAGCATGAGGGTGTGATTGGGAAATTCAGAGATGAGTGGGATGTCGAGGAAGCGGAGGCGATCGATATCTTCTCTGAAACAAAGAAATTTCTTTTTGTATCGGAGTATGCGCAAAAGCAATGCGTTGAGTTTGAGGTTGATGAGCCGATTCTGATGATAGATAAGATGTGGCATCACTTTATTCTTTTCACAAAGGACTATGAGAAATTTTGCCATCATTTTTTTGGTAAGACGCTTCATCACATACCATTCTGTTCGGCGCATTTGGCCCAGAAAATAAAGAAGCTAGTTCAGAGTGGCACAACTCTGAAGGATCATAATCGAGCTCGTCTGGAGCAGCAGCTCAATTTCATTGGCTCAACATTTGGGGATGAGACGCTCAGGAAGTGGTATGTGGAGTACGGGGAGAAATATTCGTTAAAGAAAATGAATGTGTTGAAAAGATCGATCAATCATGGTGCGCCTGATAAATCAGGGGTGTCAATGAATTTGCAATCGACCTTGGGAATGACAAATGGCGAATTAATATCGGAAATCGTTAAAAAATCGGAAATTACGATGGGCTGTGGTAGACGAGGATGCGGTATGTATTGCACCTGCAACTCTTCACGTGATCTTTATGCATGATGTTGAGTGGCCTATAAGATCAGCTGCCCTGAATGGATGGTGTGCGCAATCAAGCTTGGGGCAGCAGTTTGGGTGAAATGAAATAAAGGGTGGCGTGTGTCTAAGTATATTTATAAATTGCTGGTCCTTTATAGGTGGTATTTTAGTGCTGTGCTGGTCCTTGCGTGTTTGAGTGCGGTGCTAAATACGTCGTTTGGCGCGATGTTGAAGTGGTTGACGGACGGCCTGCAACACGGAAGGCAGGATGTGATTTTTTATTTTATTGCACTATTTTCGTTGCAAAGATTCTTGCTCCCAATCGCGGGTGCTGGCGGGACATTGGTTTCGAATAAGCTCGCGAATCGAATCGAAAGCGACGTCCGTGACAGATGGTATGAGCACGTTGTGCGAATGGATTACCGTAATGCTAGCCATAAGAATTCCGGAGAATATCAAAAGAAAATCCAGGAGGCGGTTGCTTCAGTACGAGCTCTGTTAAACAACACTTTAAGATCACTGCTTTCGATCACGCTTGAAATTGTGTCCGTCACGCTATTTTCGGTTTGGCTTGTGGGGTGGCGAGCGGGCGCGATTTTGATTTCGTTCGCGGTGGTTTACTCTGCTTTTGTCATCTATGTCACGAAGAGGCGAGTGCCGTTGATGAGGGATATCGTAAAATTGGATGCTGAATGTTCGGCATTCATGCACGACAGCTTTATCAATTCGGATTCCATTTCCCCCGCTGTTATGGCGGAAAGAATAAATCGCCACCATGCATTGCTGGCAAAGCTGGAAATTAGAAAGGATGGGAATTCAAATAGGCTATTTGTTGACAGTCTTGTTTCCTCTGTTATATGTCTGGTGGTGTGTTTCGCGAGTCTCATGCTGTACTACGGACAGGGGGGGGATTCGATTGGAGTCGTTGTCATGCTTGCGACCGGGTTGGCGCAATTGATTTCTCAGATCAATGCGCTTGGATTCAATTATCGTAATGTTCTCGGTGCGAAGATTGATATATTGAGGATTTCGGAAGGATTGAGAATTGAGGGGGATTTAAATTGTGATGCGGGTTGTCCGGTGTTGGATGGAGGCCGATATAAATTTTCCTTTCGAGATTTCAGAATGGCAGACTCATCGAACAGAAACATGCCGCCAATCAACGGGGATATCACGATCGAACTGGGTTCGTTGAACATACTGCGTGGCCCAAGTGGAATTGGAAAAAGTACTGTTGCACGTGCAATGCGCGGAGAAATTCGCTCTTCGGCAGAGCAATTACTTATAAATGGTGCTGACGTAATTGGTCTGGATTCGGATTTGTTGTTGAAAAAGATGGGTTATGTTTCTCAAGACAATATCATCTTCAATGAGTCTATCGTCGAAAATCTTCGCTATGGTAAACGCGGTGCTACGCCAGAAGAAATCGTCGATACGCTTACAAAGGTTGGGCTTCACAAATTTACGGGCGATCTCGAATATGTCGTGGGCGAAAAGGGTGGTCGACTTTCTGGCGGGGAGCGCCAGAGACTGGTTATCGCCAGGGGATTGCTGCAAGAATGTGACATCTTGATACTTGACGAGCCATTTTCCGGGTTGGACGAAAAGAGAGCCTCCGATCTTGCAGGTACTATAGTGCGCCTCGCGGATAGCACTGTCATATTCGTGATTATGCATCAGCGTCCAGAGGCAGTTTTTAATTCTAGTTCAACGATTAACTCGCACGTCATGGAGGAGTTTGGCGGCGAGATTCATATTAAGCGTGGGAGGTAGCATGCTTAGTTCCGGAGATTTCTTGTCTGAGGGGCTTAATTTGCGGCCCTATGCATTCGACTCGATAAACGTCGATCGAATCGCCACTTGGGATGAAGTCAATTCGCTCTTATCGAGTGGGCTGATCGATTATCCGAGGATCCGGATTGCTGCTGCAGGCAATGACTACAGCCGCGGCTATAACGGATTCCTGCGCTATTCGATCTCGGAACGGGGGGAGCGACGACCAAGAGTGGTTCCTGGCGTACTGCGCAAGGTACTGAGCGATGGTTGCGCAATCATCATTGACAACTGTGAAGCATTCTTCCCGGGTGTTAGTGCGCTGACAGAGGAAATCAGCGATTCGTTTTGCTGCCGGACGTGGGCCAACTTGTATGTCTCACCCAAGGGGCCAGGCGGATTTGGTTGTCACTTCGATGACCATGATGTTTTTGCCATACAGATTCATGGTGTCAAACGATGGGTAGTATATGCACCTACATACCACTCGCCGAATCGAGGGGATAAGAGTTTTCATTTTCCGCTCCCTAAGGGGGAACCACTTAAAGAATACACGCTATCCACGGGTGATGGCTTGTACTTGCCTTTCGGATATTGGCACGACGTCGAGGCTATTAGCGATATTTCGATGCACGTGACAATTGGTCTCGATTTCGTCAGAAGGGCGGATGTGCTGAAGCTATTCATCGACGAGCTAGCTAAGAGTCGCTTTTTTCGCGACAAGGTGAACTATTCGACGACTACAGCCGAGGCGCGTGAGCTGAAGGAGAGGATAGTCGATGCGATAGGAGAGCTGGATATGGAAATGTTACTTGACGAGTTGCGTGGGCAGTGGCGCGAAAGAAAAGCCGAGTTTAATTTTCCGACGCTTTGATGCGTGCATCACGTACAACGATAATGAAGGTCGGATTACGCTATGCCTCATGGCATGCGATGTATTGGATGATGAATACATGTTTCGGTCGGCAACCGCGGGTGCCGCTTGTAGAGAAGCTATAGAAATTGGTGCTTACCCAGATTGAAGGCGAGCGCATGTGTGACGCAAAGCGCGCGCGAACGAGCGGGTCGATCAGTGTCAATTAGGATTTCTATATTGTTTTGGGTACGAAAAATAAATACTCGATAATGCAGATTCGGGAGGTTTGGATTAATGCTTACTTGCATGGAGAGGTGGATTGGCTTGACTATCTTGAGATTCCTTTGTTTTTCGTGATTAGAAATGGGCGGAGCATATCGAAGTCTGAGGAAATTGAGTTCATAGAGCGAAGTCGAAGAAAATTTCCAAACAGACGCGCGGATAATGTCGAGTATACCGAAGTGGTCGACCAGATGCAGGAGCGTAAGTACTGGGGCACAGTATCCGGTTCGGCGAAAATCAAAAAAAATGACGCGATAGCCAGTCAATTTTATTTCTTTGAATTGTGGTTGGTCGTCGACAATCGTTGGCAGATCGCAAAGCTCTGCATTGAAGATATCGATCATAAGCAGGAGTCTTGATGATGATCGATGCTTGTAGAAATAAGGAAACTATGTCCATGTCGCTCGCTTTTTGACGATGAATACCAAGGTGCAAGAAAAGGGGTGAATTTCTTGCAGCGTCTCGAGAACTATCCTCCAGAGCTTTGGTATCAGGGTGAGCGGGTCACAAGCATTCGAGATACCGCAGGGCTCAGAAATGGCGTAGAGACACTCGCTGCGCTCTACGACTACCAATGGGATCACAGTGAATTTATGTTGGAGACTATTGATGGTAGGAGGGTAAGCAGGTCCTTTTCCATCACAAAGAGTCGAAGTGATTTGTTGGCCGTTGGTAAGGCGCTGCTTACTGGCGCTGAGTTTAGTCAAGGTATGCTCGGCCGTGATCCGGCTTACCTAAATAGATCAATTGCTTCGTTCGCAGGATGCGCGGATTTTTTTGACATCGGGGGGCGGGGATTTTCCGGTAATGTCAGGGAGTATTTTCGGTTTGTGCGGGACAATGATCTTGCTCTCACACACACTCTCTTGAATCCGCGAGCAAATCGTCGCGTCGGACCGGCATTTCAAGATGATCCGACTGTATCCGCCCATGTTACAAGAGAAACAGATGCTGGCATCTATATAACAGGTGCTAGGTTGATTGCTACACTTCCTTTTGCCGATGAGATTGCGGTCTTTCCGGCAAGGTTGCTGGACGTCTCGGATGCGTCGAAAGCGTATGCATTTGCGTTCGTTCTGCCGACCTGTACCCCAGGATTGAAGTTCATCTGTCGCGAGTCCCTTGATTATGGGATGGGACGAAAAAATCATCCTCTTGGTGCACGATACGAGGAAATGGATGCCGTAGCACTGTTTGACAACGTATTCGTTCCATGGGAGAGGGTATTTTGTTATCGTGATATAGATATATGCAATCGTTTCTACGACGCGACCGGAGCAACCGCACACATCACCTATCAAGTGGTGTGCAAGAATATTGTCAAAGTGGAGTTCTTTCTCGGACTTATTTCCCTGATGATTCGCGGTTCCGGGCTCGAGTTATTTCAGCATATTCACGATAAGATGGCCGATGTCTGGGCTGGCTGGCAAACTATGAAGGCGTTCAAGGCAGCTTCCGAGGCCGGAGCAAGGCCAAACGATTTTGGTGTTCTGGTTCCTGATTGGGAGCCGCTAGAGGCTGCTCGGTTCTTGTTTCCTCGCATATACCCCCGGATCGTGGAAGTCGTGCAGCAGATTGGTGCTAGCGGTTTAGTGGCATTGCCGACGAGCCAGGATTTGGATGGGCCGATGCGCGGCGAGATCGATAAATATTTTCAAGGCATGAGACTGGAGGCGGCAGACAAGATTGATCTGTACCGACTAGCGTGGGACGCTTCAATTTCTGCATTCGCTGGTCGTCAGGTCCTCTACGAGCGATTCTTCTTCGGCGATCCAGTGAATATGGCGACACGAATCTTCCGAAGCAACCCATGCTCGGAATTGATGGAGCGCGTGAGTGAATTTATTCACAATAACGTGGATTAGCTGCTTTTGATATCCTGGATTAAGCGCTACGTGTCCAGAGCCACCGGCACCTCGAGCCCCACCTTCACGCGGCTCATGCTCACCAGCGTCTTGAACCGCTTCACGTTGTTGTTCGCGAAGAACAGCTCGCGCGTGAGCGCGTTGTACTGATCCATGTTGCGCACGGCGAGGATCAGCACGAAATCCCATTCCCCCGTCACGTAGTAGCACTGCTGGATCTGCGGGCACCGCTCGAAGGTTCGCTTCATCGCGTCGAGCTGGTCGATCTGCTCGCTCTCGACCTCGACGTTCACGACGATCGTCAGCGGATGATCGACCTTGTCCGGCGCGACGATGGCCGTATAGCGTTCGATCACGCCGTCTTCCGCGAGACGCCGCAGGCGCCGGTTCACGGCCGCGGTCGACAGGTTGACGCGTGCGCCGAGCTCGGTTTGCGGCGTCTGCGCGTCGCGCTGGATTTCCATCAACAGCTTGCGATCGAACGCATCGAGAGAGGGGGGCATGGTGGTCTGGAACGTCGAAAGAATGAGAAATTTTTGCGTCTGAATGGTCGATTTGGCGATTTTATTGATCATCCCGCGCAATATTATTTTTCGGACCGACGGCGAACGCAACCCGCGCTTGCCCGATCCGACCCACCCGACGGACCGCCGGCGCGGTCCTGCTCCGGAGCCTTTCGCCATGCTGATCGCCAACCCCCGCGCGTCGCGCGCCGCCTATCCGAACGCGCTGCGCCGCGTGATGAACATCGCGTCGGCCGACGAAAGCGGCGTGTGGCTGTCGCACTGGCCGCTCGTCGGCAACGCGCGTACGCCGCTGCGCGCGTTGCCGGACCTCGCCGCGCGGCTCGGCGTCGCGAGCGTGAGCGTGAAGGACGAGTCGTGCCGCTCGCCGCTCGGCAGCTTCAAGGCGCTCGGCGCGCCGATCGCGCTGGTGCGGCTCGTGAAGCGCCTGCGGCGCACCCACGATTTCGATCCGCAAGGGCTGGTCACCGGCCGCTACGCAGCGCAACTGGCCGACCTGACGGTGATCAGCGCGACCGACGGCAATCACGGCCGTGCGCTGGCCGCCGCCGCGCGCGCGATCGGCTGCGGGTGCGTGATCGTGCTGCACGCGCATGTCGACGCCGAGCGCGAACGCGCGATCTCGGCGTACGGCGCGCGGATCGTGCGCATCGCAGGGAACTACGACGAGTCGGTCATATGCGCGGCGCAGCTTGCGCAGGCGAACGGCTGGTACGTCGTGTCGGATACGTCGTACGACGGCTACGAGGCGATTCCTCGCGACGTGATGCAGGGTTATGGCGTGATCGCCGCCGAGGCCGCCGCGCAGGCGGCGCAGGACGATGGCCGGCCGTTCACGCACGTGTTGCTGCAGGGCGGCGTGGGCGGCCTCGCCGCGGGCGTGGCGAGTTACCTGTGGGAGCGCGATGGCGCGCAGCGGCCGCATTTCATCGTCGTCGAGCCGCGCCAGGCCGACTGCCTGTACCAGAGCGCGCTCGCGGGGCGCGCGGCGAAGGCGACCGGCAGCGTCGATTCGGTGATGGCCGGGCTCGCATGCGGCGAGGCGTCGCCGCTCGCGTGGGATTTCCTCGAGCTGTGCATCGACCACTTCATGCTGATCGACGATGAAGACGCCGTGCACGCGATGCGCGGCCTCGCGGCCGGCAGCGAACGCGACGTGCCGCTCGTCGCCGGCGAATCGGGTGCGGCCGGCATTGCAGGGCTGGAAGTGCTGATGCGCAACCCTGCGCTCGCGCGGCAGGCGGGGCTCGACGCAAACTCGCGCGTGCTGGCGATCAATACGGAAGGCGCGACGGCGCCGTCCGTGTACCGGAACTGCGTCGGCGACACGGCCGACGCCGTGCTCGCGCGGCAGCGCGACTGGCTGGACCGCGCGGCGGTAGCGGCCTGAACGACAAAACGACCGACGAGGCAAGCGCAATGGACACAATGGACGCAATCGAAGAAAGCACGCTGCAGGGGCAACTGAAAACCTGGCGCCGGCATCTGCACCAGTTTCCCGAGACGGGTTTCGAAGAGGTGAACACGTCGGACTACGTCGCGCGCATCCTGACGACGCTCGGGCTCGACGTGCATCGCGGCATCGGCGGCACGGGGCTCGTCGCGAACCTGGCGGTGGGCTCGGGCCGGCGCGCGATCGGGATCCGCGCGGACATGGACGCGCTGAATATCGCCGAACACGCGCCGGGCCGTGAACACGTGTCGCGCACGCCCGGCAAGATGCATGCGTGCGGGCACGACGGCCACATGTCGATGGTGCTCGGCGCCGCGCAGTTGCTGGCCGAACGCAAGGACTTCGACGGCACGGTGCGCTTCATCTTCCAGCCGGCCGAGGAGCATGGCCGCGGCGCGAAGGCGATGATGGCCGACGGGCTGTTCGAACGCTTTCCGGTCGACGCGATCTTCGGCGCGCACAACATGCCGGGCATGCGTGCGGGCACGTTCTCGACGCGCGCGGGCGGCATCATGGCGAGCGAAGACAACTTCGTGATCCGGATCGACGGGCGCGGCACGCATGCGGCGCGTCCGCACATGGGCATCGATCCGATCGTGATCGGCTCGCAGATCGTGCTCGCGCTGCAGACGATCGTGTCGCGCAATCTCGATCCGGGCCAGCAGGCCGTGATCTCGTGCACGGAGTTCATCACCGACGGGCTGCGCAACGTGCTGCCGTCGACCGTGACGATCAAGGGCGATACGCGCAGCTATTCGCGCGACGTGCAGGCGCTGCTCGAAACGCGGATGCGCGAGATCAGCGAAGGGATTTGCCGCACGCACGGCGCGACCTGCACGTTCGACTACACGCACGAGTTCGCGCCGACGGTGAATTCTCCGGAGTGGGTCGACACGGCCGTGCAGGCCGCCGCGCATATCGCTGGCGCCGGCGCGGTGAACGCCGACGTGCAGCCGATGATGATCTCCGAGGATTTCGGCGCGTTCCTGCAGGCCGTGCCCGGCAATTTCGTGTTCATCGGCAACGGCGAAGCGGCCGATCGCGGCGGCGTGCCGCTGCATAACGCGGCGTACGATTTCAACGACGAGATCCTGCCGGTCGGCGCGCGTTATTTCGCTGAAGTGGCGCGGCGCGCGTTGAGTTCCCGGTGATACGCATCGTGTGGCAGTCAGGCCCGCTGACGCTCACTCCGCAGTGTCGGCTCCGCATCCGACGAGACCGCGGATTCGAGCTTCAGCCCGTAGTAGAAGGCGACCAGCAGGACGAGCCATGCCGGTCCGACGAGCAGTGCGACGCGCGTGTCGGGGAAGTACGCCATCAATCCGATTACGAATGCGAGAAACGCCAACGCGAACCACGAACCGTAAGGCCAGAACGGCATACGAAAGCCGAGTGTGCGCTGTTCGGTCGGTGCGAGGGACTGGCGAAATTTCATCTGCGTAACGAGAATGACGCCCCAGGTCCAGATCGCACCGAACGTGGAGATGGACGTGACCCAGACGAAGACCTTTTCGGGAACGAGGTAGTTCAGCAGCACGCCGGCCAGCAATGCGGCCACCGAGACGAGAATCGCCCGGCGCGGCACGCCGCTGGCGGTCGTCATGCCGAACGCGCGGGGTGCATGACCCTGTTGCGCAAGACTGTAAAGCATGCGGCCGGTACTGAAGATGCCTCCATTGCACGACGAAAGCGCTGCAGTGAGCACGACGAAGTTGATGATCCCGGCGGCGGTCTTGACGCCGAGCCGCTCGAACGTCATCACGAACGGGCTGCCTTGCGTGCCGATCTCGTTCCACGGGTAGATCGACAGAATGACGAAGAGTGCGCCGCCGTAGAAGATCACGATGCGCCAGAACACGGAGTTGATCGCGTTCGGAATGGACTTTTGCGGATTGGCCGCTTCGCCCGCCGTCAATCCGATCATTTCGACGCCCAGGTAGGCAAACATGACCATTTGCATCGACATCATGACGCCATGTAGGCCGTTCGGGAGAAAGCCGCCGTGCGCCCACAAGTTCGAAATGCCAGTCGCTACGCCATGGTTGCCGTAGCCGAACACGATCATGCCGAGACCGACGGCGATCATGACGACGATCGTCACGACCTTGATCAGCGCGAACCAGAATTCGAGTTCGCCGTATGCCTTGACCGTCAATAAATTGACGGAGCCCATCATTCCCAGCGCGGCGAGCGCCCAGATCCAGCGTGGCACGTCGGGAAACCAGATACCCATGTAGATGCCGACCGCGGTGATTTCCGCAATGCACGTGACCAGCCAGAGAAACCAGTAGTTCCATCCGGTGAGGTAGCCGGCGAGTGGACCGAGATAATTGCGCGCGTAGCGACTGAACGATCCGGCAACGGGCTCGTGCACGGCCATTTCGCCCAACGCGCGCATGATGACGAAGATGACCGCGCCGCCGATGACGTAGGAAAGAATGATGGCGGGCCCCGCCATTTTGATTGCATTGGCCGAACCCAGAAACAATCCGACGCCGATGGCGGCGCCGAGCGCCATCAGGCGCATCTGCCGTTGTCCGAGACCTCGATGTAGATCTGATTCGTTTTGTTGCATCAGGACACTCTCTTTGAATTTGAAGGAAGGGAAAGGGGGCCGACGAGCTGGCAAGCGCGCAACGAATCAGCCGGGTCCGCGCGCGATCGAGGCGACCGCGCAGCCAGCCGTGCCGGTCGCTTTCGGTGCGATGCCGCGCAGGCGTGATGGTCGAGTGGGCTGTCGGTTAACGATGAAACGGATGAAACGCGCGCGCGAGCCGGTGCGCGGCACGAAGAGGAAATATGGAGTGCGAATGAATGGAAAGGATCTGGCGTTGCATCGAGCGGCGTCTCCGTCAAATAGCGAAATCGACTCTCTGATGGAGCCTTGTGTGAAGGACTATGCTAGCGACGGAGCATGAGTTGTTGTTATCGAAAAATTGACGATTTCAGAAAAAGATACTGGTCGTCAGCATTTGTGAACAAAATCTGACTGTCGATAAATCGATATTCCAGTTTTTTGCAGGGCGGACGCACAGCCCTGCCGCCTGCTTCGGCTGACCGCTGCCCCGGTGCGTGCCGCAAGCGTGTCCGGCACGCAGGTCGATCCGACGGATCTGCCGAGGTAGCCTCCGGAAGCATGAGTCCGGCTCGCGCGTGCTGGCGAGCCGGACGCGTGTCGCATCACGTCACACCAGTTCGCCCAGGCACGCGTCGAACTGCGCGACGAGTTTGTCGACGTCGTCGCTCGTCGTCTGCGGGCACACGAGCATCATGTTGTGGAACGGCGTGATCAGCACGCCGCGATTCAGCAGGTACAGGTGCACGATGTGTTCGAGCTCGCTGTCGAGTTGCGCGCCGGCGAGCGTGCCGTTGCGCGGCGGCTCGGGCGCGAACTGGAATTCGGTGCGCGCGCCGATGCGCGTCACGCACCACGGCAGCCCGTGTTTCGCGATCGCCTGTTCGAGCCCGGTAGCCAGCCGCGCGGCGAGTTCGAACATGTGCGCATACGCGGCGTCGGTCGCGACTTCGGCCAGCGTCGCGCGCATCGCATGCATCGCGAGCATGTTCGCGGTGAGCGTCGTGCCGATGCCCGAATGGCCGGGCGGCGCGTTCAGCTTCGCCTGCTTCGCGCGTTCCGCGAATTCGGCGCTGAAACCGTACACCGCGCACGGCACGCCGCCTGCGATCGGCTTGCCGACCACCAGCATGTCCGGTTCGAGATCGTGCGCGACCGCGTAGCCGCCCGGGCCGCTGCTGATCGTATGCGTCTCGTCGATCACGAGCAGCGTGCCGTAGCGGCGCGTCAGTTCGCGCGCCGCATCCCAGAAGCCCGGGTCGGGCAACACCATGCCGATGTTCGTCATCGCGGGCTCGGCGAGCACGCACGCGACATCGCCGCCCTTCAGCGCCGCTTCGAGCGCATCAAGATCGTTGAATTCGACGACACGCGTGTTCGCGAGCAGGTCGTACGACTGCCCGAGCAGGCTGTCGCGCTGCACGGGGCGGCCGTCGACGAGATCGACGAACACGTCGTCGACCGTGCCGTGATAACAGCCGTTGAACACGACGATCGTGTTGCGGCCGGTGGCCGCGCGCGCCCAGCGCAGCACGAAGCGGTTCGCGTCGCTCGCGCTCAGCGCGAACTGCCAGACCGGCAGCCGGAAGCGGCGCGCGAGTTCGCGCGCGACCCACGCGGCGTCCTCGCTCGGCAGCATCGTCGTGTAGCCGCGCGTGGCTTGTTCGACGAGCGCGCGGGCGACCGGTTCAGGCGCATGGCCGAACATCGCGCCCGTGTCGCCGAGGCAGAAATCCGCGTAGTGATGGCCGTCGACGTCGGTGAACGTCGCGCCGCGCGCTTCCTTCACGTACAGCGAGAACGGTGTCGACCAGTCCTGCATCCAGTGCAACGGCACGCCGAACAGCAGGTGCTCGGACGCTTCCGCGGACAGTGCGCGGGACGCTGGCATGGCTTCGGTGAACGCACGGCGCTCGCGATCGAACAGCGCGCGGGCGCGGATGAGGTCGACTCCGTGGCGGGAAGGCAAGTGGGGCTCCGGGGCTGTGAAGATGGGGGAAACGATAGCGCGGGCGGCGGGGGGCTGAACAGGGGCGGAATTACCGAGGCGAGCGGCAGCGCGCGAATATCCGTTGCGATTGACGATGACGTTGCCGAGTGTGGCAGCAGGTGTTTCCCGCAAGAGTTTTATTTGATTTGGAGATGGCGCCGGTGAATGGAAGCCGGAAAGAATCGTGAAGGTTTTCATGGATATTTATCCTGATTCTCGTGGCCTATCGTTATTGCAAGCCGTGGCGCGAGGTGTTCGTCAGAGTCGGTCGTTGCTGGCCGACGCGGGGATTTGATACGCGGTTGCGAGTGCGTCCGGTCGATTTGATCGATCGCGCATGCGGCTGGGCATTTCGAATTCCGCAGGGATTTGCTGGTTAATTTAGAGATAAGCGAATACCGGATTTTCCTGCAATGGCGGGATCGTGAACTCGAAGCGGGCCGGTTTCTCGGCGATCGGATTTCAACCATCCATCCAGAATGCGGAGCAACACAATGAAGATCGGAAAACATCTTGCCGCACTCGCTGTGTGCGGCACATTGGCCGGCATCGCTCACGCAGGCCCGACGTCGCCGCAGGCGGTCGTCAAGAGGATCACGCTGACGGCGCATATCGGCGACAGCCTGTTCGTCTCGAAACCAGACAATTCCGCGTGGTACGACGTGGTCGAACTGAACGCGACGGACCGTGCGCAGCAGACGTTCGCCACGACGCTGCCGATCCGCGTGCGCACGACGAACCCCGATATCAACGTCACGCTGTTGCAGCCGCTGCGGCTGTCGAGCGGTCGCGACGACATGGCCAACGCGACGGTCGTGCTGACAGGCAAGGCGGGCGACGCGGAAATCGCGTCCGGCGCCGCTCGTACGATCACGCTGGTCAAGCCCGGGCACGACGGCTTTGACGGCTACGACGAAACCCGCAACCTGAAGGTCAGCGCACAAGCGCCGGTCGCCCGCGGGGCGGCGTCGACCAACGGGAGTTATCGCGGCGACCTGGTGCTGATGTTCGAACCAGCCGCTTCGGCGGGACGCGAGCCGGCAACGGGTGCGGTAGCGGCGGCCGGCGAGTAGGTTGTTGCCCCGGCGACTGTCGTCGGCCGGGGCGTTTCAGTTGAAGTTTTTGCGCATAAACATACGACAACGTATCTCTAAAGATCCAATCAGCAATGTGAGTGGGCGCACACATTCGAAGAATTAGTTCAGTAAAAACAGGGTAAACGACAAATACGTGTCCGGCTTCCATCGCATTTAGACTGCACGTTGTAGTACGACGACGTATAAATAGCGATCCGCCGCCCGGCGCATCGATACCCCATACACTGAAGGAGTGCCCATGGCCGCAAACAGCCGCCGTTCGTCTTCGTCCGTCCGATTGCCCTCGTCGAAGCCGGTGTCGCGCCGTGCATTCATCGGCTGGACCGGCGCGCTCGCCGGCGGCGCCGTGCTCGGCGGACCGCTCGCGGCCACCCGGGCGTTTGCGGGAGGCCACATGCCCAATGCGTCGGCGGTCGATCTCGTGTGGGGCGAGCACGGTGCGGCGGCGCGCATCGCCGCGTCGCTCGCGCACGTGTCGCGGCTCGCGCTGCGCGGGCGCGACTTCGACGTGACGCACTACGGCGCGCGCCCATGCGCGACGGTCGCGCAAACGTCGCCGTACACGAACGTCGCGAAATCGCCGGTGAGCCCGGGTTCCGAACTGACGACCGCACCCGGCGCGTTCGATTCGCGCCCTGCGTTTCTCGCGGCAATCGACGCATGCCGCCGCGAAGGCGGCGGCCGGGTCGTCGTACCGTCCGGCAACTGGTACTGCGCGGGGCCGATCGTGCTGCAAAGCAACGTCACGTTTCACCTGAGCGCGAACTGCACGATCTATTTCAGCCCGAACCCGGCCGACTACGCGAAGGACGGCCCGGTCGACTGCGGCACGAACGGCCGCCTGTACTACAGCCGCTGGCAGGCGAACGATTGCCTGAACTACGGTGCGCCGGTCTACGCGCGCAACGCGACGAACATCGCGCTGACGGGCGAAGGCCCGACGTCGGTGCTGAACGGGCAGGCGATGACGCCGTTCTCCGGCAGCGGCGCCGGCAGCGTCTGCTGGTGGACCTACAAGGGCTCGTCGGGCGCGTACGGCGCGAGCGCGTCGGTGCCGAGCCAGGCGTATGCGAATCCGAACAACGTCGACCTGCGGATCGTCTCGCCGGCGATTCCCGACGCGCTCTATGCGCTGCTCACGTCGCCGGTCACGCCGTGGCAGCAGGACCAGAACTACCTGCCCGCGCTGTCCGAGTCCGGCGTGCCGGTCGAGAAGCGCATCTTCGGCCTCGGCCATTACCTGCGGCCGTGCATGGTCGAATTCATCGGCTGCACCAACGTGCTGATGGCGAACTACCAGACGCAGAACACGCCGTTCTGGCAGCACCATCCGACCGCGAGCCGCAATGTCGTGATGCGCGGCGTGACGACGAACAGCATCGGCCCGAACAACGACGGCTTCGATCCGGACGCGTGCACCGACGTGCTGTGCGAGGACTGCACGTTCAACACCGGCGACGACTGCATCGCGATCAAGTCGGGCAAGGACCGCGACACCGAATATGGCCCGGCGAAGCGGCACCTGATCCGCAACTGCACGATGAACAGCGGGCACGGCGGCATCACGCTCGGCAGCGAGATGGGCGGCGGCGTCGAGCAGATCTATGCGACCAACCTGTCGATGCTGAACGCGAACTGGCAGACCAACCCGCTGAATATCGCGATCCGCGTGAAGACCAACATGAATCGCGGCGGCTACGTGAAGGACTTCCACGTGAAGGGCGTCACGCTGCCGAACGGCGTGACGCTGAAGGGCGGCGGCTACGGCAGCGCGCTGCTCGCCGGCAGCCCCATCAACGCAAGCGTGCCGCTCGGCGTCGTCACGCCGTCGGCCGGTAATCCGTCGGCCGCGCAGGGCGGCATCGTCACGTTCGACTGCGATTACCAGCCCGCGAACGATGCGGTGCGCACGCGCGCGCCGGTCGTGCAGAACGTGACGATCTCGGACGTGAAGGCGAGCAACGTGACGCTGAACGGCGTGACCGCGTCGTGCTTCCAGGCGATCGTCGCGCAGGGGCCGGTCGCGTTCGACTACAACGGCACGCCGCCTGCGCCTGCCGTGCGGCCGATCTCCGGTGTGACGATCAGCAACTGCGACTTCGGCACGCCGGTCGCGTCGGGCACGCCGACGGTCACGTCGCCGGGGCCGATCTATGCGTTCAACGTGAGCGCGATGACGCTGGCGAACGTGACGATCGCCGGGCAGGCCGTCAACACGACGATCACCGACAAGCGGTGATGTGAGGGGAGGGGCGTTCGCGTGCGGCGGTCGATGCACGCGAACGCAAACCTGATTGAACGCGTCAAGCCAGCGTCTTGACCATGTGATGTTCGTCGTAGAAGCGGCCGTCGACGAACAGCGAGCGCGGCTCCGTGCCGAACCGGACGAACCCCTGCGACGCATACAGCCGCTCCGCGGTGTCGTTGACCTCGTTCACGCACAGCATCAGTTGCTTGCACTGCCACGCCTGCGCCGCATGCTCGGTCGCGTTTTCGAGCAGCGCTTGCGCGATGCCGCGCCCGCGATACGCGGGATCGACGAACACGCCCCAGATCGTCGCCTTGTGCGCGACCTTCGCGCGCGCATCGCGGCGCACGCCCGTGATGCCGACGAGCGTGTCGCCGTCGAACGCGCCGAACACGGCCCGCATGTGCGTCGGCGTGATGCGTGCCGCGAATTCGTCGACCGGCACGCTGGTTTCTTCGTCGAGTGTCGGCACGAAGGAGGTAGGCGCGGTGTCGACCGCACGCAGGCGGACGGTCTGGAAACGGGCGGCGTCGGCCGCGTCGAGCAGGCGGGTCGTGATCGTCATCGAGGGGATTCCGGTAGAGGGCTGTGCATGCCGGCGCGGGCTGCTGCGGCCGCAGGATGCATCGTGCCTATGCTAATCGGAATCCGGATGACGCGTGGCGGCGTTCGACGCATCGCGCGTCCCGGCCACGCCGGGCCCGTGTCCTCGGATCGTGTCGCGCGGCCGCCGCGTATCGCCGTCGACGCAGCATGCGAGCACCTCGGCATCGGTGTCGCCGAGGCTCAGGTACACGTGCCCGACCGCGCTGTCGAAATACAGGCTGTCGCCGGCGCTGCGATGATGGTGCCGATGGCAATCGTCTACCGGCGTTCGCGGCATCTGCAGGCGGCCGCGCGGTCGACGCGCATCGCGCTCGGTGCGGAGCGCGTGCGATGGCGACGCGATCGGTCCGTGCAGGCGAGCGGTGGAACGGTCGTGCAACGCGTTGCGCTGGAGGCTGACGTGGAGGAGGGCGTATTGCGGATGTGCCGGCGGCGCGTGATGCGCGCCGCGTCGACGCGAAGGATGAGGATGACGTAAAACAGGCGCGCCGTCGCGCCGTCGCGCCGAACCGGCGCACGGCATCAAACGCGCGAGGTGCGCCCGCTCAGGTCAGGCGCCCCGAATCGGCATCAATACCGCGACAACTGATTGCCGTTGATCTGCACGCGGTCGCCCGGCCGCAGGTTGCCCGGCGACTGCACGTCGAACGAACGCGTCGAGCCGTCGCTGACCTGCACGTCGATCCGGTAGCTGCTCGGCGGTTGCGCCGCGCCCATCTGCTGGCCGATCTGGTTGCCGGCGACCGCACCGCCGAGCGCGCCGATCACGGTGGCCGCATCGCGGCCGTGACCGCGGCCGACCTGGTTGCCGAGCACGCCGCCGATCAGCGCACCGACGACGGTGCCGGCGACGCCCGACGGGCCGACCGAGCCGTTGACCGGCTGGATGTTCGCGACGGTGCCGTACTGCGTGCCGTAGCCGTTCCCGTACTGCTGCTGATTGCCGTACTGGTCATACGGCTGCGACCCGTATTGCGGCTGGTTGCCGTACTGGTCGTACGGTTGCGGCGCCTGGTTCGGATAGGCTGGTTGCTGCTGCACGTAGCCGGGTTGCGAATACGCGGGCTGCGCATAGCCGGGCGTCGCGTATTGCTGCTGCGGATAGCCCGGCTGCGCGCCGTAATAACCGGGCGCGACGCAGGCGGTCAGCGGAAGCGCCGCCACGGCGACGAGCGAGGCGAACAGAACGGTCTTCGTGGAAGGCATGCGCATCATGATGTTTCCTGAATCGGCAATGTGTCCGCCGAAGGATTCCGGGACGGGGGGCGAACTCGGCGTGAGTATAAGGAATGGCCGGATGCGCGTCCGGTGCGGCCGGGTAACAACGTGTAAAGTCTGTTGCCGCGCAAATCGCGGCTTGCGCGGGGCGGTCGCGCAACGCCCGGCAAGGGCGGCGGCGCCCGTTCGGCAGCTTCGATGACGCGCGTCGATCGCGGTCCGGCGGAGTGTCTTGCGAGGCGGTCGGCCCCTCGATACCGGCGCCCGAAACTTCGGTTTCCGCGACGTCGTCCGACGGGCCATTGGCATGCAGGCCGTCGCCGACGAGATCGGACCCCGCCGCCGCACCTTGCTGGCATGGCGTTTGCGCCGCACATCGCGAAATCGAATGCGCGGCATCGCGACATTTAATTGGCCTCGGGCGGCGGCGTCCGATATCGTGGCCGGATTCCCTGCCAACGGTCGCGCCGCGCCGGCTGCGGTTCCTTCCCCTGTCCGCGCCGGTGTCGCGCAGCGACCGCCCCACATTCCGAGCCATGACCGATCGTATCTTCATCAACGCCGTCGACGCCGGCGGCCAGCCCGTCAACCTCGTCGTCCGTGACGGCCGCTTCACCGCGATCGGTGCCGATTGCGCGGCCGCGCCCGGCACCGAGACGATCGACCTCGACGGCCGCGTCGTGCTGCCAGGCTTCATCGACGGCCACATCCACCTCGACAAGAGCTTCGTTGGCGATCGCTGGGTGCCGCACGAACCGGTCGGCTCGCTGCGCGAGCGGCTCGCGGTCGAGAAGCGCCAGCTCGCGGCCGCGCCGCCGATCGTCGAGCGCGCGAACGCGCTGATTGCGCAGGCCGCCGCATTCGGCACGGTCGCGATGCGCAGCCACGTCGACGTCGATGCGACGACGGGCCTGTCGAACCTGCAGGCCGTGATGGCCGCGCGCGAACAGTGGCGCGGGATCGTCGACATCGAACTGGTCGCGTTTCCGCAGGCCGGCGTCGTGACGTGCCCGGGCACCGCCGACATCCTCGACGCGGCCGTGCGCGAAGGCGCGGACGTGGTCGGCGGGATCGACCCGACGACGCTCGACGGCGACGCGGGCGGCCAGCTCGACATCGTGTTCGGCATCGCCGAGAAGCGCGGTGCGAAGATCGACATCCACCTGCACGAGCCGGGCGAAACGGGCATCGCGCAACTGCTGCGGATCGCGGCGCGCACGCGTGCGGCGGGGCTCGGCGGGCGCGTGAACGTGAGCCATGCGTATGCGCTCGGCGAAGTCGGCTACGACGATGTTCAACGCACGGCGGCGGCACTCGCCGAAGCCGGCGTGTCGATCCTGACGAACGCGCCGGGCGACTGCGCGTTTCCGCCGGTGCAGCAGTTGCGCGACGCGGGCGTGCACGTGTTCGCGGGCAACGACAACATCCGCGATGCGTGGTGGCCGTACGGCAACGGCGACATGCTGCAGCGCGCGATGATGGTCGGTTATCGGTCGGGGTTCTACACCGACGAAGCGCTCGGCATCGCGCTCGACATGGCGACGCATGCCGGCGCACGCGTAATCGGCAAGGAGAACTACGGAATCGCGGTCGGCTGCGACGCGACGTTCGTCGCGGTGCGCGCGCCGAACGCGGCGGCGGCCGTTGCGGGCGTGCCGGCCGAACGCTGGGTGTTCCGCCGCGGCGAAAGCGACACGGGCGCACCGTTCGCCCCCGCGCTGCGCTTCACGCGCTGACCGACCTGACCGCGGGCACGGCACGCGCCGTGCCCGCTTCGCATTGACCGACCACACCGGAACCGACATGACGAACCTGCTGATCCGCAATGTCCGCACGAGCGCCGACACTGCGCTCGATATCCTGATCGAAGGCGATCGCATCGCGCGCGTCGGCCCGTCGCTCGACGCGCCGGCCGGCTGCGCGATCGAGGACGGCGCGGGCGCGCTCGCGCTGCCGGGCCTCGTCGAAGGCCACACGCACCTCGACAAGACGCACTGGGGGATGCCGTGGTATCGCAACCAGGTCGGGCCGCGCCTCGTCGACCGGATCGAGAACGAACGGCACTATCGCGCGACGAGCGGCCATGACGCCGGCGCCGCGTCGCTCGCGCTCGCGCGCGCGTTCCTCGCGGCCGGCACGACGCGCGTCCGCACGCACGTCGACGTCGATACCGAAGCCGGGCTGCGGCACCTGCACGGCGTGCTCGCGACGCGCGAGACGCTGCGCGGGCAGGTTGAAATCCAGATCGTCGCGTTTCCGCAATCGGGCGTGCTCGAGCGGCCGGGCACCGACGCACTGCTGTCCGACGCGCTGGCTGCCGGCGCCGATCTGCTCGGCGGGCTCGACCCGTGCGCGATCGAAGGCGATCCGGTCGAGGCGGTGGACGTGCTGTTCGCGATCGCCGAGCGCCACGGCCGCGGGCTCGACATCCACCTGCACGAGCGTGCGTCGATGGGCGCGTACTCGCTCGACCTGATCCTGCAGCGCACGGCCGCGCACGGCATGCAGGGGAAGGTCACGATCAGCCACGGGTTCTGTCTCGGCGATATCGCCGAACGCGAGCGCGATGCGCTGCTCGCGCGGATGGCCGAACTCGGCGTCGCGATCGTCACGACCGCGCCGGCGGCGGTGCCCGTGCCGCCGGTGGCCGCGTGCCGCGCGGCGGGCGTGACCGTCATCGGCGGCAACGACGGCGTGCGCGACACGTGGACGCCGTACGGTTCGCCCGACATGCTCGAACGCGCGATGCTGATCGGCATGCGCAACGATTTCCGCCGCGACGATGCGCTCGAAGTCGCGCTCGACTGCGTGACGCACAGCGCGGCGCGCGGTTGCGGGTTCGCCGACTACGGGCTGCAGCCGGGCAACCGTGCGGAAGTCGTGCTCGTCGATGCGCTGACTTTCGCCGAGGCGGTCGTCGCGCGGCCGGTGCGGCGTCTCGTCGTGTCGTCGGGGAAGATCGTCGCGCGTAACGGCGCGCTGGTCTGAGCGCAGCGTCGGCCCGGTATGATCCGGTTTTCAGCCGGATTTCCCGGGAGACGACGATGCGACGCACGACAGCGGCACGGGCCGCTCGATGGATGGCGGCGGCCCTGTTCGCCGCGACCGCCGCGCATGCGGTGGCGGCCGGCCCGAACGACGCGCAGCAGGAAGCCAATCGGCGGGCGGTGCTCGCGTTCTACGAAAAAGGCTTGAACGAGAAAGACGCGGACGCCGCGCTCGCGTATGTCGGCGAGCGCTACGTGCAGCACAACCCGAACGCGGCTGACGGCCGCGACGGCTTTCGCAAGTTCGTCGCGTTCCTGCGCGACAAGTATCCGCAGTCGCACAGCGAGATCAAACGCTCGTTCGTCGACGGCGACTATGTGATCCTGCACGTGCACGCGGTGCGCGAACCCGGCACGCGCGGCAGCGCGATCATGGACATCTTCCGGCTGGAGAACGGCAAGCTCGTCGAGCACTGGGACGTCAACCAGCCGGTGCCCGAGCAGGCCGCGAACGGGAACACGATGTTCTGAGTTGTCCGGAGCGTGCAGCCCCCTTCCTCGTTCCTGAGCGAACCCCGCCGCGCGACTATTCCTCGTGCTCCAGCATCGCCGCGAGCGTCTTCGTCAGCTCGCTGACCATCGGGTCGGCCGTCGGCCGATGCAGGATGGCGATGTCCATGTGCTCGATCGGCGCGAAACCCTGCTTCGCGGTCAGCACGGTGTGCTCGTCCGTCACCACGCGCGCGGGCAGCACGCTGATGCCGAGCCCGTCGGCGACGGCGGCCTGGATGCCGCTCAGGCTCGACGTCGTGAAGCTGATCCGCCAGCGGCGGCCGCGCTCCTCGATCGCCTTGATCATGTCGTCGCGATAGAGCCCGCGCGGCGGAAACACGACGATCGGCACCGGGTCGAGATCGATCGACGGATGCTTCGCGCTGTCGATCCAGCGCAGCTTCTCGGGCCAGCGCACGACGGCCTCGCGGCTGTCGCGGCGCTGCTTGATCAATACGAGGTCGAGTTCGCCGCGGTCGTATGCCGCGCTGACGTCGCGGCTCAGCCCGCACGTCACTTCGAGCTTGACCTGCGGATGTGTGCGATTGAACGCGGCGAGCGCGTGGGTCGTGCGGCCCGCCGCGAAATCGTCCGGCACGCCGAGCCGGATCGTCAGTGCGACCGTCGCGCCCGACAGCGCTTCCAGCATCTCGTCGTTCAGCGCGAGCATGCGCCGCGCATAGCTGAGCACCGTCACGCCCGCGTCGGTCGGCCGCACGTCGCGCGTGCCGCGATCGAGCAGGCGGTGACCGGCGATTTCCTCGAGCCGGCGCACCTTCTGGCTGACCGTCGACTGCGTCGAATGCAGGCGCGCGGAGGCCGTCGTGAAGCTGCCGCAGTCGGCGACCATCACGAGCGCGCGCAGCAGGTCGAGGTCGAACAGGGGTCTATTCATTTATGCACTTTTGCGGATTCGAACATTTCATTTCCAAATGCGTGCGACGACTTTTAACATGGCCGTCCGCCGCGGGCAATCGCGGTTTCGCCGGGCACGCGGACGTCAATCTCGTGGATTCGAACGGCGAGACGCCGCTGCAGCATGCGCGGCGGCGCGGGTATGGGGAGATCGGGCGGGTGCTGGCGGGGGCGCGGTAGGTTTCAGCCGGGACGGGAAGGTGCTGCGGTCAAACCCATACCTCCCGATAGAGATGAAGCGCCTTCGACCATGCCGCGAGGTTTTTCCAGATGGTCCGAAGCGGGGTGCCCGAGCGTTCGGCGGCTTCCTCGGCCGCTTTCACCACGACTGGCAGCGGCACCTCGTCGAGGATGACGGCGAGGTGCGGTTCATATCCCGCCGGAATTTGCCCGCTGGCCAACGCGTCGATCAGCAGACCTTCAGTCAATTCGCCCTTGTAGCTGACGTTTGCGCTAACGACGGCTTTGTAGAGACCGTTTTGAGCGGGCCGTGTCCGCGTCGTGAGTTCGATGCCGAGCAAGCCAAGCAACGGGATCAGCTTGTTGATGCCGAGATCCTTGTCCTTGCCGGCTTCGAGCTGGTTTATGGTGAGCCGAGACAGCCCGGCGAACTTGGCAAGCTGGGCCTGTGTGAGGTCGAGTTCCGCCCTCCGTTTTGCAACGACCTGACCGATTTCGTGGAGTTGCATGCGGACCTGCCGGCATGGGTTCAGCGGCTCATGAATGTAAGGTATATCTTGCATCGCTGGACGAGCTATTGCGTTCGAACGATTTCCAGAGTGGTATAGGTCGGATCGCAAATGCCGACGGAGCAGGATCGGACGAGGCTGGGCATCGAGCGCCTGTATAGACATCGTCACACCGCAGATATCCGGAGAAACGCGCTCTGTGGCAGGCGTGCGTCGCGCAGGGTAAACACCCGAAAACCGCGAAAATCCTCGCCACGAGGCCGTATTCCGAGCGCCATCCCTTCCTTTCCACCCCCGCCCGGCCTCACTTCACCTCGCCCCCGATTCTTCCCGCTTGCGCTCAAAAATTAAGCGGTCTAGACTGCATCGCAGCTCCATCGAAGTCCCCGTCTTTCGCGCACCGCGCCGGCATCCCGGCGCGGCGCCATCCACCGGACGCCGGCGGTCGCCCGCCGCGTCGAGACCTTCAAGGACACGCCATGAACCGCACTGCAAAGCTCCTCGTCACCGCGCTGGCGTTCGCGCCGCTCGTGTCGTTCGCGCAGGACACGTCGACGATCCGCTGGGGCATCGATCCCACGTATCCGCCGTTCGAGGCGAAGCAGCCCGACGGCTCGCTCGCCGGCTTCGACATCGACCTGCGCAATGCGATCTGCGAGGAACTGCGTGCGAAGTGCGTGTGGGTCGAGCAGGGCTTCGACGGGATGATTCCGGCGCTGCGCGCGCGCAAGTTCGACGTGATCATGTCCGCGATGACGGCCACCGACGAGCGGCTCAAGCAGATCGACTTCTCGAACAAGCTGTATGCGTCGCCGGGCGCGCTCGTCGCGCCGGTCGGCTCGAAGCTGCTGCCGACCGCGGCGTCGCTCGCGGGCAAGCGTATCGGGATCGACCAGGGCACGACGCAGGAGGCGTACGCGAAGGCCGAATGGGCGACCAAGGGCGTGACGATCGTCTCGTACCAGAACCAGGACCAGGTGTACCAGGATCTCGTCAACGGCCGCCTCGACGCGACCTTCCAGGACAAGACGCAGGCAGGCTACTCGTTCCTGAAGACGCCGCGCGGCAAGGGCTACGCGTTCGCGGGCCCCGACGTGACCGACGTGCGGATCACCGGCTATGGCGTCGCGATGGGGCTGCGCAAGGGCGACGCCGACATGAAGAAGCGGCTGAACGACGCGATCGCCGCGATCCGCGCGAACGGCACGTACCAGAAGATCGCCGCGAAATACTTCGACTTCGATATCTACGGCGCGAAGCAGTTGACCGCCGCACCGTGACCCCGTGATTCATTCAATCGACAGGCAAACCATGACGAGTATCCAGGACCGCGTCGCGAAAGCCGTGACGCCCGAACTGATCACCGCGTTCCGCGAGGAAGGCGCGGTCTGCATCAAGGGCATCTTTTCGCCCGACGAGGTGGCCGCGCTCCGGGCCGGCATCGACGCGAATCTCGCGCAGCCGAGCGAGCGCGCGAAAGTCGCGAGCCGGCCCGACGATCCGGGCTGGTTCTTCGAGGATTTCTGCAACTGGCAGCACAACGACGCGTACCGCGACTTCATCGTGCGCTCGCCGGCGCCGTCGGTGGCCGCCGCGCTGATGGGCACGGAGCACGTGCGGCTGCATCACGATCACCTGCTCGTGAAGGAGCCCGGCACGCGGCAGCGCACGCCGTGGCACCAGGACCAGCCGTACTACAACATCGAAGGCGACGACAACGTCAGCATGTGGATTCCGGTCGATCCGGTGCCGCTCGAATCGACGCTGGAATTCGTCGCGGGCTCGCATCGCGGGCCGTGGCTGATGCCGCGCACGTTCATGGACAAGGAAGCGAAATGGTTCCCGGAAGGCAGCCTCGCGGATCTGCCCGACATCGAAGCCGATCGAGCAGCCTTCCCGATCCGCCACTGGGCGCTCGAGCCCGGCGACATGGTGTGCTTCCGGATGCTCACGCTGCATGCGTCGGGCGGTACGCAGAACCGCCGGCGCGCGTTCTCGATCCGCTTCGTCGGCGACGATATCCGCCACGCGCCGCGCCGCTGGAAAACGTCGCCCGATTTCCCCGGGCTTGCGGAACAGTTGCCCGACGGCGCGCCGCTCGAACACCCGCTGTTTCCGGTCGTGTGGTCGAGCGGTGCGGGGCAGGTCGACGCGATCTGACCGACGTAGGTAACGAACGCGGCGGCCGTTTCCTGACGAAACGGCCGCCGCGTGTTTTTGTGCGTGTCGGCGTGTGACGAAGGATCAGGTCGGGTGGCGTCCAGCGCCCGGCTTGAAACGCGAGCCGAGCCGGTAGCGGTTGCCCGGATGCAGGAAATGCACGAACGTGACGGGCAGCCCGTCCGTCCAGGTGCGGCGCGTGAGCGTGAGGCACGGCTCGTCGGCGCGCATGTCGAGCAGCCGCGCCTGTTCGCCGGTCGGCAACGACGCGTCGACGACGTGCTCGATTTCCAGTTCGTAGTGCGACACGTTGTTGTACAGGTACTCGGACGGCGGCTCGGTCTGGAAATCCTGGTCGATGAAACCGGGCGCGGCGGCCGGGTTCACGTAGCGGTCCTCCAGCTGGATCGGGCGACCGTTTTCCTCGTGCACGCACACCACATGAAAGACCGGCGTGTTGACCGGCAGGCCGAACGCGGCCGCGACGTCGAACGACGCGGGCTCGCTCGACTGGCTCAGCACGCGGCAGCGATATTCGTGGCCGCGCGCGCGGATTTCGTCGCGGATATGCGCAATCATCAGCAGGTTCGACTGCGGCTTCACCTCGGCGACGAAGGTGCCGACGCCCGCGATGCGCTTCAGCACGCCTTCCTCGGTCAACTCGCGCAGCGCGCGGTTGACCGTCATGCGCGCGACGCCGAACTGCGCGGCGAGATCGAGCTCGGACGGAATGCGGTCCCCCGGGCGCCAGTCGCCCGCTTCGACGTTCTGGCGAACGAGCGTCTTGATCTGCTGGAACGGTGCGGTGGCCTTCGTGACCATCGGGGGATCCTTGCGCGAAGAAGTGACGAGTCTAGTCGTCGTGACTGACGATGACCAGGATCTCCGCCTGCGCGGTGCCGAGGCTGCGCGTGCGGTGCGGGATGAGTGCGTTGAAATAGACTGAATCGCCGGTCCTGAGTTGCACCGTCTCGTTCGGAAATTCGATTTCGACGCGCCCCTTGTGCACGAACAGGAATTCCTCGCCTTCGTGCTCGCGGAACGTCGACGCGACGAATTCGTGCGGCGGATGCACGACGAACGGCAGCATCTTCTTCGGCGCGACGCCGGCCGCGATGCTTTCGAAGCGGTGCGCGTGGCTGTCGGCCGCCGCGCCCATCGCCGTGCGCTCGCCGGCGCGCGTGACCGTGATCAGCTCGCGATTGCGGCTTTCCGAGAACAGTTGCTCGACGTCGACATTCAGCGCTTTCGACAGCTTCAGCGCGACCGCGATCGACGGCACGCTCAGGCCGCGCTCGACTTTCGACAGGTAGCTCTTGGTGAGGCCGGTCTCGTCGGCCAGCACATCGAGCGTCCAGCCCTTCTGTTTTCTGAGCAGCTTCAGGCGAATCGTCATGGGGCGCCAGGTGTCCTTCGAAGAACCGATTGTAACGCATGACACAATGTGTCATATAATGGATCGAGTGTCACCGATCTCGGGGAAACGACTGCGGACGACGCGACACATCCGACCCATCCAGGAGGTAAGCATGGCGGAAACGCTGAATTTGACGAAGGAGGCGCTGGTCGCGCTGGCTGAGCGGCGTCTTGAAAACGAGGTGGGCGACAGCGGCTGGTCCGCGCGGCAGAAGCTCGCGCTCACGTGCCGGATCCTGTTCGACGCCGGCCACGATTCCGGCCTTGCCGGACAGATCACCTGCCGCGCGGGCGACGCCGGCACGTACTACACGCAGCGGCTCGGGCTCGGTTTCGACGAGATCTCGGCCGCGAACCTGCTGCGCGTCAACGAGGATCTCGACGTCGTCGACGGCGAAGGCATTCCGAACCCGGCCAACCGGTTCCACACGTGGATCTATCGCGAGCGCCCGGACGTGAACTGCATCATCCATACGCATCCGGCACATGTCGCGGCGCTGTCGATGCTGGAGCAGCCGCTCGTCGTGTCGCACATGGATACCTGTCCGCTGTACGACGATTGCGCGTTCCTGAAGGACTGGCCCGGCGTGCCGGTCGGCAACGAGGAAGGCGAGATCATCTCGAAGGTGCTCGGCAGCAAGCGCGCGATCCTGCTGTCGCATCACGGCCAGCTCGTGGTCGGCAAGACGATCGAGGAAGCGTGCATCCTCGCGCTGCTGATCGAGCGGGCCGCGAAGCTGCAACTGCTCGCAATGTCGGCCGGCGAGATCAAGCCGGTGCCGCCGGCGCTGGCACGGGAAGCGCACGACTGGATTTCGAAACCGAAGCGCGATGCCGTGACGTTCGACTATTACGCGCGCCGCGCATTGCGTACGCATCGCGACTGCGTCGCGTGAACGAGCGCAACGCTTCCGTCGCATTCACTCATCATTGAGGAATACACATCGTGTCTATCCTGCTGCAAGGCATCATTGCCTACCCGGTCACGCCGTTCTCCGCCGACGGCGACGTCGACCTGAAAGCGCTCGATGCGCTGATCGAGCGCCTGATCGCCGACGGCGTTCACGCGATCGCGCCGCTCGGCAGTACCGGCGAGAGCGCGTACCTGTCCGACGCCGAATGGGAGGCGGTTGCCACCGCGTCGATCAACGCGGTGCGCCGGCGCGTGCCGACCGTCGTCGGTATCTCCGATCTCACCACGGCGGGTGCGGTGCGCCGCGCGCGCTTCGCCGAACAGGCCGGCACCGATGCGGTGATGGTGCTGCCGGTGTCGTACTGGAAGCTCGGCAACGACGAGATCGTCGCGCACTACCGCGCGATCGGCGACGCGATCGGCATTCCGATCATGCTGTACAACAACCCCGCGACGAGCGGCGTCGATATGTCGCCCGACCTGATCGCGACGATCTGCCGGACCGTCGACAACGTCACGATGGTGAAGGAGAGCACCGGCGACATCGGCCGGATGCACCGGCTCGCGCAATTGAGCGACGGGACGATCCCGTTCTACAACGGCAGCAATCCGATGGCGCTCGCCGCGCTGGCCGCGGGCGCGGCCGGATGGTGCACGGCCGCGCCGAACCTGAACGCGGCGTTGCCGCTCGCGCTGGTCGATGCGATGCGCGCGGGCGACCTCGCGCGCGCCCGGACGGCCTTTCATGCGCAGTTGCCGCTGCTGCAGTTCATCGTCAACGGCGGGCTGCCGGTGACCGTGAAGGCCGGCTTGCGCCTGCGCGGCTTCGACGCCGGCGAACCGAGGAAGCCGCTGCTGCCGCTTGGCGATACGCGCACGCGCGAACTCGAACGCCTGCTCGCGGCGCTGCCGGGCGGTGTACCGGCGTGAGCGACGAAGCACGGCCGGCGCTCGCGGCCATCGTCGGCGCGGTGCGGGTCGGCACGAGCCGGCCGCTGGCCGGCTCGCCGCACGCGAGCGCGATCGACAAGCGTCCGGTCGATGCGCGTCTGTGGCTGGGCGCGCTCGGCTTTGCCGGCGACGAGCAGGCCGATGCGCGGCATCACGGTGGCCCCGACAAGGCGGTCCATCACTATGCGCACGACCACTATGCGTGGTGGTCCGCGCAGATTGGCGCGCGCGACGTGCTTGCACAACCGGGCGCATTCGGCGAGAACCTGTCGACGCGTGGCGTGACCGAGCGCGACGTGTGCCTCGGCGACGTGTTCACGCTGGGCGGCGCCATGCTTCAGGTGTCGCAGTCGCGGCAGCCGTGCTGGAAGCTCAACGCGCGCTTCGATCATCCGCGGATGGCCGCGCTCGTGCAGCAAAGCGGCCGGACCGGCTGGTACTACCGCGTGCTGCACGAAGGCTGGGTGGCGCCGGGCGATGTGCTGGCGCTGCATGAGCGCCGCTATCCGCAATGGCCGCTGTCGACGGTGCTCGACGTGCTGTACCGGCGCACGCTCGACATGGCCGCGCTCGATGCGCTGTGCGATGTCCCGGCGCTGCCGCCCGGCTGGCGCAAGATGCTTGAAAAGCGCCGGACCGAGCGGCAGGTCGAAGGCTGGACGAAACGGCTCGAAGGATGATGGAGCGCGTCTTGCGGCTCACCTCGCGGCCCGCGGCTTACCTGGCCGGCAATTCCCGTATGTCGGCCGTCGGCGCGGAGCCGAACGCGTCGCTCAGCGCATAGCCGATCAGTTGACGTGCGGCCGCCTCCGGCGTCGCGAGCGCGCCGCTCGACTTCAACTGGTCGAACTTCTCGCGCATCGGGAAGTTGTCTTCGCTGGTCGAGCGGATCGTCGCCTGCATGCCCGTATCGACGACACCCGGCGCGACGCTGCAGATCCGCAGCGCGCCGTTTGCGTCGAGCGCGACCGCGCGTGCATGGTGATCGAGCGCGGCCTTGGTCGCGCAGTAGATGCTCCAGCCCGCATACGCGTTGCGCGCCGCGCCGCTCGACAGGTGCACGATCCGGCATTCGGTCGTGGCGGACACCGCCTGCGCGAGCGCGGCGGACAGCATCAGCGGCGCCGCGACGTTCAGGCCGACCGCGCGCGCGACGATCACCGGATCCTGCGCGGCGAGCGGGCCGATCGGATCGACGATGCCTGCGTTGTTGAACAGCAGCACGATCGATGCGCCATCGACGAAGCTGCGCAGCGTGTCGCCGGCCAGCCAGGTCGCGACGGCCGACGTGTCCGACAGGTCGAGTTCGATTTCGGCGAAGCGGTCGCCGGCTTGCGATGCGAGCGACGGATGACGGCTGCGCGACACGCCGAGCACGGCGATGCCTTCCTGCAGCAGTTGTTCGGCGAGCGATGCGCCGACGCCGCGCGTGTGTCCGGTGACGATGGCGCGCACGTGCGGCGCGGAAGAGGGTGCAGTCATGGCGGTGAACCGGTGAAGGGATGAAAGGGTGAACGGTGTTGATGAGCGGCGCGCCGGCGCGGCGGCAGTGCGTGCCGGGCGGGTGATGCGTGGTATCGGCGTGCGAAGACGGTCGCGCGCGGCGCCGCGGATGCCCGCGTGAACGCATATCGTAGCGCCGGCATCCGCGGCACGCAAACGCGGGGGCGATCCCGTGCATGCGCCGCAGGCTGCAGCGTGTGTGGAGCGCGAATTCGCAAGTGCCGTGCGCATGCATCGCCGCGCGGCACCCGGCGGTCGATCCGTTGGACGAAAGCCGGCTGCGGCAAGTGCGCGCGCCGGCGCGGCAAGCGGCGCCGGGCACGCGTCGCGAGCTATCATATGGCTCGCCCGTTTGCGATGCCGGACGGGCCGCGACGTTTCCCCTCACCTGCTGCACGCTGCGAAGCCACACATGAACACCACGCCGGATATGCCCACGCCACGCACCCTTCGCGAACTCACGCCTCTCGAAGCCCGCATTCTCGGTGTGCTGGTCGAGAAACAGCACACGGTGCCGGACACCTACCCGCTGTCGCTGAATGCGCTGACCGCGGGCTGCAATCAGAAAACCGCACGCTTGCCGGTGATGAACGTCAGCGACGATGAAGTCACGACCGCGCTCGACGGGCTGAAGCACCTGAGCCTCGTGATGGAGGGCAGCAGCAGCCGTGTGCCGCGTTTCGAGCACAACATGAACCGCGTGCTCGGCATCCCGAGCCAGGCGATCGCGCTGCTGACGATCCTGCTGCTGCGCGGCCCGCAGACGGCCGCCGAGCTGCGCCTGAACAGCGCGCGCCTGCACGGCTTCGCGGATATCTCGTCGGTCGAGGCGTTCCTCGACGAACTCGCGGCGCGTGCGCAGGCGCTCGTCATCCGGCTGCCGCGTGCGCCGGGCGCGCGCGAGAACCGCTGGATGCACCTGATGTGCGGCGAGGTGAACGTGGCCGACTTCGCGGGCGTGGATGCCGGCGGTGCGGATTCTGTGCCGCCTTCCGAATTCGAGGCGCTGAAGGCCGAACAGAAGCGCCTCGCGGATGAAGTGGCGCGATTGACTGCGTTGGTTCAGCGGATGGCCAGCGAACTCGGAATCGACGTCGACGTGCAGGGCGACGCGGGCTGATCCACAGCTCGATGCAATGCGGTGCCGGCGCGCGTGCACGCGCGCCGTGCAGCGGGCATCAATCGCCGCGACGCCATCGCTACCAGCGACACCCCGATTTCGCCGAAGCGTCGACATCCGGCGCCCACGCGAAATCGGTCTTCTTGCCGGTGCGCGCATTGGTATAGGTCATCGAATAGACCACGGCGCCCTGGCTCATCATCTCGTATTCGCCGTTGATCTTGCCGTCGACCATTTCCCACCATGTCGTCGTGTATTGATACGGCCGGTCTTCCGCCAGAATTTCCTCGTCCCGGTGCTTGAACAGCAGCGGAATGGCCGTCTTCGATTTCGCATATCGGACGACGCCACCGGACCATTTGGCCACGTCGTCGTAATACGTGCGCAATTCGAAACGCACGGGTTTGTCGCCGTTTGTGCGGAAGCACAGCACTTCCGTGCTGACTTCGGCCGATGCGGGCAGCGCGATGCAAAGCAGCAGCGCGGCGAGGGCTTTCTTCATGATGGTGTGTGAGCGATGGTGAGGAAATTCAACCGACACTGATCCGCGTAGCCCCCGCGTCGACGAGCCGGAACAGCAGATCCTCGACGGCCGTCTCGGGCGCGGACCCGAGATCCGCATTGACGCGCCAGCCCTGGTCCGTGCGAACCGGTTCCGACAGGTAGTGAACGATGCCATGCAGCCCGTCTTCGGCCGGCGTGTTCTCGTCGTCGACATCGAACCACGCGAAGAACCACGTCTTGAATGCGTCGACCGCCGCGCTTTCGTCGAGGCCGTCGGCCTCGATCGCGGCCCAGTCCCACACGAACGGGCGGATCGACACGGCCGCCGTTTCGAGGTCGAACGCGAACGGTTCGAAATCCAGTTGCGAGGTCGAATCGACCATCGACGGCTGGCCGGCCGCTTCGCCTTCGGCCGGGATCGTGTCGGCCCGGCACGGCAGCGCGAGCGGCCCTTCGGTGGCCAGCGTGCCGTCGGCCTGCCGGTAGGCCGGTTCGACGATCACCGCCGGTTGCGCTGCCGCTTTCGCGAGCAGGTCGGCATAGGGTTGGCGGATGGCGCGGAGCAGTTCGGATACGGTCATCGTGGCAAGTCGGATGGGTCAGGGAACGATCGAATCGCAGGCAGGCGGTCATTAAGCCCGCGCCCGTGAGGCCCGTGCCGAATGACAGGTTGTGCCGGTATCGGACAGACGTCATCGTACGGCACTCCGGCCGCGGGCCGGCAGTCGGCCAAACGGCCAGGACGCTCGCTGCGATACGCAACTGCCGCGAAATGCGCAACACAAGACACCGGCCTGTCGGCACGATTCGTCGTGTCGGGATTTAGACGTTTACCTTCAAACAATGGAAAACGCGCTTCGCTTGCGTTCCCATTGTGCTTCAATTCATCCGGTTTGTACTCCTACTGAAATTGCATATTCGGAACAAACCGGACTATTCATTCACAGGAGACAGTCAATGGCTCGGAAACGGATTTGAAGCGGCAATCACGATGGTCTGCAACACCGCCGAACTTCCTTCGATGAAAGCAGGTTATCCCAGGGGCCCCCACCCATGTCCTCCAGACGTTTGATGATTGCCGCGGCTGCCGTGTCCGCCGCGCTGGCCATCGGCGCACCACCGGCCAGCGCCGGCGCGCCGACCGTGTCCGATCCGTTCTATACGTACACCGGCACCACGCCATTGGCATCGATTCCACCGGGCACGGTGCTGAAGACGCGCAACGTCACCTATCACGTGGCCGGCATTCCGACCGCGCTGACCGCGCAGCAGTTGCTGTACCGCACCAACAACGCGCAGAACCAGCCCGTCGTCAACGTGACGTCCGTGATCCGGAGCGCGGTCAGCAACGGCCAGGCCATCTCGTACCAGTCGGCCTACGATTCGCTGAACCCGTACGACGAGCCGTCGCAGGTGATCGCCGGCGACCGCGACGTCACGAAGGTCATCAACGTGGGCACGTTGCTCTACAGTGCGGAATCGATTCCGCTGTCGACACTGCTGCTGCTGGGCTACAACATCATCGTGCCCGATACGGAGGGCCAGACGGCCGACTTCGCCGCCGGCCCCGAATACGGGATGACGACGCTCGATTCGATCCGCGCGGCGCTGAATACGCCGTCGACCGGCCTGAATCCGTCGAGCAAGGTCGCGATGGTCGGCTATTCCGGCGGTGCGATCGCGACGAACTGGGCCGCGCAACTCGCGCCGGGCTATGCGCCCGACATCAACAGGCAGCTCGTCGGCGCGGCCGAAGGCGGCGTGCTGGTCGACCCCGCGCACAACCTGCGCTATGTCGACGGCAGCATCGTCTGGGGCGGCGTCGCCGCGGCCGCGCTCGCCGGGCTGTCGCGCGGCTACGGCTTCGACCTGACACCGTATCTCAACGACACCGGCGTCGCCGTGTTCAAGGACATCCAGAGCCAGTCGCTCGCGTACATCCTGCCGAAGTACACGGGCCTGCATTGGGGGACGCTGTTCAAGCCGCAATACGCGAACGACATCAACAGCATTCCGGTGTATGTGACGTATGCGAACAAGGTGAATGCGGGGCTGGCCGCGTCGCCGACGATCCCGATGTATATCGGCCAGGGCACGGCGGGCGCGCTGGACGGCACGTTCAGCAGCCAGGTGGGCGACGGCGTGATGCTTGCATACGACGTGCGCGCGCTTGCGCAGAAGTTCTGCGCGAGCGGCACGCCGGTCACGTACACCGAGTATCCGCTCGAACATGCGGGCGCGATCGTGCCTTGGGTGGCCGGCATGCTGCCGTGGCTCTACGACCGCTTCAACGGGAAAGCCGCGCCGAGCAATTGCTGGCTGACGGCACTGCTGCCGAGCAATTCGCTGGCGCCCGAGACGCCGCACTAGACGCGCCGGACGACGCGGCGAAGGGCCGGGCGATCCACCGAGGATCGCCTTTTTTTGTCCCGCGTTTCGCAGCCTGTCGCATTACCCTGATCGCCGTCGCACGCATTCCCCCGCCACGACCGGCCGCCGACTCTTCCGGGTGCCATAATCGAGCCTGCACATCATTCCAGACGTCCCCCGGAGAATCACCATGCAGAACCTCGACAATCCTTCCCACGATCGCGAGGTAGGCAGCGCCGACGCGACGCAGGACACCACGCGCATCGACGACGTCCGCATCGGCGCCGTGCGCCCGCTGATTTCGCCGGCGCTGCTGCTCGACGAACTGCCGGTGCCGGCCGCCACGCAGACGCTCGTCGAGGATACGCGCCGCGCGATCGGCGACATCCTGCACGGCCGCGACGACCGGCTGCTGCTCGTCGTCGGCCCGTGCTCGATCCACGATCACGACCAGGCACTCGACTACGCGCACCGCCTGAAGATCGCCGCCGATGCGCTGAAGGACGACCTGCTGATCACGATGCGTGTCTACTTCGAGAAACCGCGCACGACGGTCGGCTGGAAGGGCTACATCAACGATCCGCGCCTCGACGGCAGCTTCCGCATCAACGAAGGGCTGCGCGCCGCGCGGCAACTGCTGCTCGACATCAACGCGCTCGGCCTGCCTGCCTCGACCGAATTCCTCGACCTGCTGAGCCCGCAGTACATCGCCGACCTGATCGCGTGGGGCGCGATCGGCGCGCGCACGACCGAGAGCCAGAGCCATCGTCAGCTCGCATCGGGCCTGAGCTGCCCGATCGGCTTCAAGAACGGCACCGACGGCGGCGTGCAGGTCGCGTCGGACGCGATCGTCGCCGCGGCCGCGAGCCATGCGTTCATGGGGATGACGAAGATGGGGATGGCCGCGATCTTCGAAACGCGCGGCAACGACGACGCGCACGTGATCCTGCGCGGCGGCAAGACCGGCCCGAACTACGACGCCGAACATGTCGAGACGTGCTGCGCGGTGCTGCGCAAGGCCGGGCTGCGCGAGCAGGTGATGGTCGACTGCTCGCATGCGAACTCGAACAAGTCGCACGAGCGGCAGATCGACGTCGCGCAGGATCTCGCGCGGCAACTGTCGCAGGGCGAGCAACGGATCGTCGGCGTGATGGTCGAGAGCCATCTCGAGGCCGGGCGCCAGGATTTGAAGCCGGGCGTGCCGTTGAAGTACGGCGTGTCGATCACCGATGCGTGCCTGAGCTGGACGCAGACCGAGCCGGTGCTCGGTGTGCTGGCGGAGGCGGTGCGGCAACGGCGCGCGCTATCTGCGTGAATTCCGGCAGGTACGCGATTCGCTGCGTTGTCCGTAACGCAGCGAATCGCGCGGGCGGCGCGCCGGGTGCTGCGGCATCGCGTCCGATGCAGCGTCTCGCGAGTGGCGCTAACATGGGCCGGTGCGATGTGTCGCGCGCACGGAGGCGGCGAGGCCGGCCGCCGATACCGACAACAATTCACCGGAGTGCATAAAAACATGGCGTTCTACAAGACCCTCATCGCAGCAACCGTCCTCGCATCGAGCGTCAGCGCGCACGCGCAGATCGCCGGCGCGCAGCCGATCAGCGTCACCGTCGAGCAATCGCAGGCGCTGCTCGAAGGCTGGAGCGTGAAGAAGAGCGTGCTCGGCAAGGCCGTCTACAACGACCAGAACCAGAAGGTCGGCACCGTGCGCGACCTGATCGTCGCACCGGACGGCTCGGTGTCGGCGGCGATCGTGTCGGCCGGCGGTTTCCTCGGCGTGGCCGCGCACGACGTCGCGGTGCCGATCGCGTCGCTCGACGTGCGCAACGGCAACATCTACCTGCCGGGCGCGACGAAGGATGCGCTGAAGGCGACGCCGGCGTTCCAGTACGCGAAGGTGCCGTCGCCGCCGAAGCCGAAGAAGATCGACGACAAGCAGTGATCGATGCGGCCCGGCGCGCGCTGCGCCGGGCTCGGCCGACCGCGGGTGACGGATGGCCCCGCGCGTCGGCGCGATCGTCGGAGGCTGTGCGCCACATCATCGCGGCGAACGGATTGCGTCGACGATCGATGACGATGCGGCTGCGTTGCCGCTGCGCATCCGACGCGAATCGGTAGCGTGATTCACGCCGCACCGCGAACGCCGGCGCTCAGCTTGCCGACATCACCCCGTCCACCCACACCCCGTCGAAACCGAACGCGACCGGCCCGCTCAGGAACACGCTGCCGATGCCGTCCCATTGAACGGTAACGTCGCCGCCGTCGCACGTCACACGCACGGTATCGTCGAGCAGCCCGCGCCGGATGCCGTTGACCACCGCGCCGCACGAACACGAGCCCGAGCCGAGCGGCACGCCGCCGCCGCGCTCCCAGATGCGAAGGCGGATATGCGACCGGCCGATCACCTGCACGAAATGCACGTTGGTTTTCAGCGGAAACAGCGGATGCGTTTCGAGCGCCGGGCCGAGCGTTTCGATATCGATCGCATCGAGATCGTCGACGAAGAACGTGCAGTGCGGATTGCCCATGTTGCACGCGGCCGGTGCGCCGGGCAGCGGGAGGGCGAGCGTGTCGACGGCTTCGGCGACTGGCACGTCCTGCCAGCCGACGCGCGGCGCGCCCATTTCGACCGTGATCAGCCCGTGCGCATCGTGCGAACAGAGCAGGCGCCCGCGGTTGGTGCGCAGCACGACCGACGCCGCGCCGGTTTCCCGCATCACCTTCCATGCGACGCCGCGCGTCGCGCTGCCGCAGGTATCGAGCGCCGAGCCGTCGGGGTTCCGGAATGCGACACGGGCGACCGCGTCGTCGCAGTCCGACATCACCGCGAGCTGGTTGAAGCCGATGCCGCGATGCCGGTCGCCCATGCGCCGTACGAGGTCGCGGTCGATCGCGTGCGCTCGATCCTGATCCTGACCGCGCAGGTCGACGATGACGAAATCATCGCCATTCGCGTTCATCTTCTGAAATCGGATCGGCATGGCGGTTCCGGAATCGAGGCACGCGAACACTGTACGTGGCTTGTCGAGCGCGATCAATCGCGGCCGGATGGCGGACATGCGGCGCGAATATACGTAATTCTACGTAGCCCCGCATACGTAGTTATCCGCTTGTAAGCCGCCCCCGTCGCACGGAATACTACGGCCCATCGCCGCGGCCTTTGCGAGACCGCGGCGCGACGCATCGACGTCACGCGTGTGCGGCCACTTCGCCGCATGCCATCAAAACCACATTGGAGACCAGGAGACGCCATGAATCGGGCTTCCAGTACCCTGCTCTGGATCGCGGTCGCGCTGCTCGGCGCGTTCTCGTTCGGAACGATCGCACTCGCGCACGGCGAGCGCGTCAGTGCCCTCTGGATCGTGATCGCCGCTGTCTGCGTGTATCTGATCGCGTATCGCTTCTACAGCCGTTTCATCGCCAGCAAGGTCATGCAGCTCGACGGGCTGCGGATGACGCCGGCGGTCAAGTACAACGACGGCCTCGACTACGTGCCGACCAACAAGTACGTGCTGTTCGGCCATCACTTCGCCGCGATCGCCGGCGCGGGGCCGCTCGTCGGGCCCGTGCTCGCCGCGCAGATGGGCTACACGCCCGGCATGCTGTGGATCCTGGCCGGCGTCGTGTTCGCCGGCGCGGTGCAGGATTTCATCGTGCTGTTCATCTCGACGCGCCGCGACGGCCGCTCGCTCGGCGATCTCGTCAAGATGGAGCTCGGCACGGTGCCCGGCGTGATCGCGCTGTTCGGCGCGTTCCTGATCATGGTGATCATCCTCGCGGTGCTCGCGCTGATCGTCGTGAAGGCGCTGACCAATTCGCCGTGGGGCACGTTCACCGTCGCCGCGACGATTCCGATCGCGCTGTTCATGGGCGTCTATACGCGCTACATCCGTCCGGGCCGCATCGGCGAAGTGTCGATCATCGGCTTCGTCGGGTTGATGGCGGCGATCGCGTTCGGGCAGAACGTCAGCGCGTCGCCGGCGCTCGCCGCCTGGTTCACGTTCAGCGGCACGCAGCTCACGTGGATCCTGATCGGCTATGGCTTCGTCGCATCGGTGCTGCCGGTGTGGCTGCTGCTCGCGCCGCGCGACTACCTGTCGACGTTCCTGAAGATCGGCACGATCCTCGGTCTCGCGATCGGCATCCTGGTCGTCGCGCCGGAACTGAAGATGCCCGCGCTGACGAAGTTCGTCGACGGCACGGGCCCGGTGTGGTCGGGCAACCTGTTCCCGTTCCTGTTCATCACGATCGCGTGCGGCGCGGTGTCGGGCTTCCACGCGCTGATCTCGTCGGGCACGACGCCGAAGCTGATCGACAACGAAACCAACGCGCGCTTCATCGGCTACGGCGCGATGCTGATGGAATCGTTCGTCGCGATCATGGCGCTGGTCGCCGCGTGCGTGATCGAGCCGGGCATCTACTTCGCGATGAACGCGCCGGCCGCCGTGCTCGGCTCGACGCCGGAAGCCGTCGCGAACACGGTCACGCAGTGGGGCTTCGTGCTGACGCCCGACATGCTGACGCAGACCGCGAAGGCCGTCGGCGAAACGACGATCATCGCGCGCGCGGGCGGCGCGCCGACGCTGGCCGTCGGCATGGCGCACATCCTGCACCAGGTGATCGGCGGCGAAGCGATGATGGCGTTCTGGTATCACTTCGCAATCCTGTTCGAGGCGCTGTTCATCCTGACGGCCGTCGATGCGGGCACGCGCGCGGGCCGCTTCATGCTGCAGGATCTGCTCGGCACGTTCCACCCGGCGCTCAAGCGCACCGAGTCGCTGCCCGCGAACCTGGTCGCCACCGCGCTGTGCGTGGCCGCGTGGGGCTACTTCCTGTACCAGGGCGTGGTCGATCCGCTCGGCGGCATCAACACGCTGTGGCCGCTGTTCGGCATCTCGAACCAGATGCTCGCCGCGATCGCGCTGGTGCTCGGCACCGTCGTGCTGTTCAAGATGAAGCGCGAGCGCTATGCATGGGTGACGATCGTGCCGACGGCGTGGTTGCTGATCTGCACGCTGACGGCCGGCTGGCAGAAGATTTTCGATGCGAACCCGAAGGTCAGCTTCCTCGCGCACGCCGCGAAGCTGCAGGCCGCGGTGGACGAAGGCAAGGTGCTCGCGCCGGCCAAGTCGATCGCGCAGATGAAGCGGATCATCTTCAACGACTATATCGATGCGGCGCTGGCCGGGCTGTTCATCTTCGTCGTCATCAGCATCGCGGTGTACGGCGTGATTGCCGTGCTGCGCGCGCGCCGCGAGTCGAAGCCGACCGTGCGCGAGACGCCGTACGAAGCGATGCCGGCCGCGCAGGCGCTCGGCAGCGGACGTTAAGGGGAGGCCGCGATGTTCAGCGATCTTGGCAGCGACCTGCGCAGCGCAGGGCGTTACCTCGGGCAGGCGTTGCGGCTGATGGTCGGCCTGCCCGACTACGACACCTACGTCGCGCACATGCGCGAGACCCATCCGGACCGCGAGCCGATGACGTACGAGGAATTTTTCCGCGAACGTCAGAATGCGCGGTACGGGTCGGGAGCAGGGAAGTGTTGCTGAACCGGGCCGGTGAAACGGTTCGGTGATCGACCAGGAAGCGCCGCGATGGATATCGCGGCGCTTTTTCTTTTTGCGGGCCGGGCGGCGCCCATCGCGCGGCTGTCGCGTCGCCGTTTGCCGGCGCGCAGCACGGCAAATTCCGGCCGCCGGTATCATAGGGTTCATTTTTCCCGATGGACCCGCAGGAGAACACGTCGTGCATGTCGGTGAGCGTTTCAACAGCATTTCCCATCTCGTCGGCGCGGTGCTGTCGGTGGCAGGCCTCGTGGCGCTCGTGACGATGGGCGCGCTCGAAGGCGACCCGTACAAGGTGGTGAGCTTCAGCGTGTACGGCGCGATGCTGATCCTGCTCTACGCGATCTCGACGCTGTACCACAGCGTGCGCAACCCGCGCCTGAAAGCGATCCTGCAGAAATGCGACCATTCGGCGATCTACCTGCTGATCGCCGGCAGCTACACGCCGTTCACGCTGGTCACGTTGCGCGGCCCGTGGGGCTGGTCGCTGTTCGGCGTGAGCTGGGGGCTTGCCGCGCTGGGCATCGTGCAGGAACTGACGCTCGGGCGGCGCACGCGCATGCTGTCGATGATCCTGTACGTGCTGATGGGCTGGCTCGCGCTCGTCGCGGTGCGTCCGCTGATCCATGCGCTGCCGCCGGTGGGCACTGCGTGGCTCGTCGCCGGTGGCGTCATCTACAGCGTGGGCATCTACTTCTTCATCAACGACGAACGCATCCGCCACGGACACGGCATCTGGCACCTCTTCGTGCTGGCCGGCAGCCTGTGCCAGTTCGTCAGTGTCGCGATGTATGTCGCGTGAGCGGGGCGTCGTTACGTGCGTGTGATCGCGTACGGCACGACGGACCTTATCCGCGCCCGGCCGCCGCTGCTGTGCCGTGCAGTGCCATGAACCCGACCCATCCCCAGTAAACGCGATGATGAACGATCAACCCGTCGCGGAGATCCATCACCTCGACGAGATCGACCTGGTCGCCTTCCGGCGTGGCGCGCGGATATTCCCACGTGAGCTGGCGGCCGTTCGAGAAGAACAGCCCGGTTCGGTACCAGCGTCCGAGCTTGTTGCCCGGATTGCGCAGGCCGGCCGCGAAGAATTCGCCGATCGCGGCCTTGCCGTGCAGCACGCCGGAGCCGTGGTCGGGCAGCGTGACGACGATCAGCGGCGTTTCGAGTATCGCGTCGTCCGCGTACAGCGATATCAGCGCATCGAGGTCGCGAGCGACAACGGCGGCGTGCCAGCTTTCATGGATGCGCCGGGCATCGGCGTCGGCGTGTGTCATGGCGGGTTCCGGAAGCGTCGATAACGGAACCCACTGTATGGGCGCGATGCCGCGAGACGTTTCACGCCGGCCTGAAACGTGGATGCAGCCTTGGCCGAAGGCCGTCCTGCGCCAACCGTTATCCCGCCAGCGCGTCGAGATTCAGCACATACGACTTCCCGATCCACACCGCGCAATCGCGATGGTCGCGCAGTTCGTCGTTCGTATTCGGATGCAGGAAGATATCGAGCGCGCCGTGGTTCAGCACGAGCCACGGCACGATGTCGTCGAATCGCGCGGCGTCGAACGCGATCTGGTACGACCATGCCGGATGCGGGCCGACAAGGCGTTCGTGAAAGCGGCCGAGTTCGATGACCGCGCCGAACCGTTCGTCGACGACGTGGCGAAACGCCCAGGCCGCGTCGCGGCTGGCCGCATCGAAATAGACGTGCGCGTGCCAACTGTCGATGGCGGTGGTGTCGAGGGCAGCCATGGAAGGACTCGATAAAAAAGGGAATGCATGAGGCGCCGTGCGAAACGGCCGATGCGTGATTATCGCGCGTCCTTGCCGTGTGCGTCGTGTCGCGATCCGGCAATCCGAAGCGGATGATTTGTCCTGTATCAGAAGAACTGTTTGATCCGATGAAACCGCTCCCGTGGTATCCGCGTGCGCGATATCACGCCGGAAGCCTTGTCGGCACTTGCGCTGGCTGCACTCGCACAGGCAACACGTCATTTCGGAAATTGAAAAAGCGGTGCGCGCGTCGTCTCGGGTCGTCCGGAAAAGTACGATCAGGCAGTTGAATGAAATAAAGAAATTCCGTTTCGGCGGGAGTCACGAATGACGCCGATCGAATGCCGAATGCAAAGCCGAAAATATCAATTGCGAAATCGGCTATTCAAGCGGAATGCAGCGCGACATACGATGGTTTCAACGCATCGACGATCGCGATCGATGCGGGGACAACCATCTGGAGGCCACTATGCGATCCCTCGTTCCCGTTGCTGTTCTCTCCTGCGCACTCGTTGCGCTGCCCGCCGTCGGTTTTGCGCAGTCGGCCGGTTCCGACTGGTCGCCGAATGACGCACGGTTGAGCTGGTCGGCGGCGCGCGCCGAAACCGACGCGCAACTGATGCAGATGACGCGTGCCGGCTATCGCGCGACGACGGCCGGCAACCAGAACTATCCGCTCGCGATGCAGCGTGCGCTCGAGCGTGTCCGTAATCCGGTGCCCGACCGGTCTCGCGAAGAGCGGGCCGCGATGGAAGCGCGCGTGGCCCGCGACGCGCAAGCAGGCCATCCGGTCCAGGCGTTCTTCGTCAAGACCGCGTACTACCTGAAGGGCGAGAACACGTTCTGATGCAGGAGACGAGCATGGCTTGCCCGATCCGATTCGCCGGCGTCGTGCGCGCGTCGGCGCCGCGCCGGCTGCCGGATGTGCGGGATGGGCACGGCGCGTGGCGCCGTGCGAAGCACAATCGCAATGCGGGTCGCGGCACGATCGCGTGCCGCATCGCGTGGCCGGATTTCGCGGCGAGCGATGCTGCCGCCAGCGAGCGCGAATCATGAAGGCCACCCGGAAGAATCGTCGTCACGTGCCGCTGACCCGCGAGTGGCTGCTACCGCTGCCGCCCGCACATGTACGCGACATCTCGCTGAAATGCCACATGGCGCTCGTCGCGCTGCGCGGCGAGCACGGCAACGAGGCGCTGCTGATGCGGTTGCGCACGAGCGTCTATCTGGTGTTCCTGGCGATCGACGATGCGGTGTGCCCCGAGGCGGACATCGACTTGTGCGTCGACGCGGAGCGCGCGCTCGATGCGAGCGTGGCGCGCGCGGCGCAAAGCGGCGCATGGGCGCTGCGCGACGACGAGTGCGTGGTGCTCGAGCGCGTGCTCGCGGCGCACGACACCTGCGTCGCGACGCTCACGCGGCATCGGCTGGCCGAGCTGTGGGGTCACGTCTGCACGTTCGCGTCGAGCGGCCAGCCTGCGCTCGTGGCGGGCGCGGCGGAGAAGATGCGCATGCATGCGGCCGAATCGCTGGCCGCGTAGCGCCGCGCCGGTTTCGCGGGGAGGATGGAGGAGACAGGGCCGGCCGCACCGGCGCGGCCGATGCAATCGCGCGACGTCGGCGATTGCGCGGCTGCCGCGGTAACGTCGTGCGGGCAAATCAGCGGCCCAAAACAAAAGCGCCACGGAGCGAACTCCGTGGCGCTTCATTCATGCCCGCCTGTGCGGAGGTACAACCCCCGCGTGGCGAAACGCGCTTAAGCGGCCGTTGCCGGCTTCGCCGGCTTCTGCAGCTTGCCCTTGCCGGCGCGCTGGATTTCCTCGAGCTTGATCTCGACGTGGCGCGAGAACACGTACTCGGCCGGACGCTGCTTCGCGATCGAGATGTCCGGTGCGAACGGGCCGTCGGTCTTGATGCCCTTCGTGCTCACGCGCAGCGCCTTCAGCGGGTGCGCGATCGTGTCCATCACGGCGGTGGCCTCGAAGCCGCAGTGGACCATGCAGTCCGCGCACTTCTCGTAGTTGCCGACGCCGTAGTTGTCCCACTCGGTCGTTTCCATCAGTTCCTTGAAGGTCTTCACGTAACCTTCGCCGACCAGGTAGCACGGCTTCTGCCAGCCGAACACCGTACGCGCCGGGTTGCCCCACGGCGTGCACTTGTACGTCTGGTTGCCGGCCAGGAAGTCGAGGAACAGCGACGACTGGCTGAACGACCAGCGCTTGCCGCCTTCGCCGCGCTTCAGGATTTCGCGGAACAGGTTCTTCGTCTTGTCGCGGTTCAGGAAGTGCTGCTGATCCGGCGCGCGCTCGTACGCGTAGCCCGGCGACACCGTGATGCCGTCGACGCCGATCGGCCCCAGCGTGTCGAAGAACTTCGCGACGCGCTCGGGCACCGCATCGTTGAACAGCGTGCAGTTGATGTTCACGCGGAAGCCGCGGCGCTTCGCTTCCTTGATCGCCGCGACGGCCTTGTCGTACACGCCTTCCTGCGACACCGAGTGATCGTGCGCCTGCTGGTCGCCGTCGAGGTGGACCGACCAGACGAAATACGGGCTCGGCTCGTAGTCGTCCATCTTCTTTTCCATCAGCAGCGCGTTCGTGCACAGGTACACGAATTTCTTGCGCTTCATGATGCCCTTGACGATTTCCGGCATCTCCTTGTGGAGCAGCGGTTCGCCGCCGGCGATCGACACGACGGGCGCGCCGCACTCGTCGACGGCCTGCAGGCATTCCTCGACGGACAGGCGCTGGTTCAGGATCGGATCCGGATAATCGATCTTGCCGCAGCCGTTGCACGCGAGGTTGCAGCGGAACAGCGGCTCGAGCATCAGCGCGAGCGGATAGCGTTTGTTGCCGGACAGGTGCTGGCGCACGATGTACGCGCCGACACGGACTTGCTGGAGCAGCGGAATAGACAAGGGATGTCCTCCTTAAACTTCGCGGGCGACAGCTTGCGTGAGCTTCGCCGGCAGCTTGAATTCGACTTTTTCCTCACGGCCCGCCATCGTCGCGACATCGACGGGCCCCAGCGCGCGCAGCGCGCCGATTACATCCTCGACCATCTCTTCGGGCGCCGACGCACCGGCGGTCAGGCCGACCGTCTGCACGCCCGTGAACCATTCGGCTTTCACTTCCGAGCCGTCGGCGACGAGATAGCTCGGCACACCGCTTTCGGTGCCGATCTCGCGCAGGCGGTTCGAGTTCGAGCTGTTCGTCGCGCCGACGACGAGCAGCACTTCAACCTGTTCGCTCAGCTCGCGCACGGCGGCCTGGCGATTCTGCGTCGCGTAGCAGATGTCACGCGTGTCCGGGCCGACGAGGTCGGTGAACCGGCGCTGCAGCGCTTCGATGATGCCGCGCGTGTCGTCGACCGACAGCGTCGTCTGCGTGATGTACGCGACCGGCGTATCGACGGGCAGCGTCAGCGTAGCGACTTCGGCTTCGCTCTGCACGAGGATCACCTCGGCCGGAATCTGGCCGATCGTACCCTCGACTTCCGGGTGGCCCGCATGGCCGATCAGGATCAGCCGGCGGCCCGCCGCGGCATACTGGCGGCCCTGCACGTGCACCTTCGTGACCAGCGGACAGGTCGCGTCGAGCACGTCGAGCCCGCGCGTTTGAGCATCGCGCTCGACCGTCTGGGCGACACCGTGCGCGCTGAAGATCGCGACAGCGCCGTGCGGCACCTCGTCGAGTTCCTCAACGAATCGTGCCCCTTTATTACGCAGATTTTCGACGACATGCCGGTTATGAACGATCTCATGACGCACATAGACCGGCGCGCCGTGCTGTTGCAGCGCGCGATCGACGATCTCGATCGCACGGACAACCCCCGCACAAAAGCCGCGGGGCTGGGCAAGGATGACTCGCATAAGTGAGCGAACTCCGACGACAGACACCGGGGTTCGAGGAGCTGGCACTGCTCGCTCGCCCCGGCTTGATGTTATGAAGGCAGGAACGAACCGGCCAAGCCAGGCCCCGGAACCCCGAATTAATCGCGCATTTTAACTCTATCGGGCCGTCCTTGCTCTGGTGCCGTGTCGGTCCTGTTGCAATTGCGGGAGAGCCGCGTCGGCGCTGGCGCGCGCGGAACCCAGTAAACTACGCGGTTTCGCGGGCGGCCGCTCCGGCTGCCCGGCGTCGCGCTCATTTCAAGGCCATTCGATGACCGTCGATTCTTACGCGTATTGTCCGGCCGCCCGTGCGGTTTCGGGCGCTTTTATCCTGACCCCTATTGAGCATGCCGGCGATCGGCAGGAGGCGCGCCGATGATGCTGGCGATCGCTTTCCTGGTGTCCGGCCTGTCGCTGGTGATCTGGATCGTGCTGCTCGTCGCGCGCGGCGGCTTCTGGCGGGCGGTGCCCGCGCGGCCGCTGCCGCCCGAGGCGCGCGGTGCGGCGGCCGAAGCCGGGTGGCCGGCCGTCGTCGCGGTCGTGCCGGCGCGCAACGAGGCCGACGTGATCGCCCGCGCGGCGACTTCGCTGCTCGAGCAGGATTATCCGGGCGACTTTCATCTGATCATTGTCGACGACCACAGCGACGACGGCACCGCCGACGCGGCCCGCGCGGCGGCGCTCGCGATCAACCGCGCCGACCGGCTGACGGTGCTGGCCGCGAAGCCGCTGCCGGCCGGCTGGTCGGGCAAGGTATGGGCGCAGTCGCAGGGGATCGCCGCGGTGCAGACGCTCGGCCTGCCGGCCGACTACCTGCTGCTGACGGATGCCGACATCGGCCATCCGCCCGACGCCGTCGCGCAGCTCGTCACGCGCGCGCAGGCCGAGAGCCGCGATCTCGTGTCGCTGATGGTGCGGCTGCGCTGCGATTCGTTCTGGGAAAAGGCGCTGATCCCCGCGTTCGTGTTCTTCTTCGCGAAGCTCTACCCGTTCTCGTGGATCAACAACCCGCGCAACCGGACGGCCGGCGCCGCGGGCGGCTGCATGCTCGTGAAGCGCACGGCGCTCGAGGAAGCGGGCGGCATCGAGTCGATCCGCGGCGCGCTGATCGACGACTGCAGCCTCGCCGCGCAGATCAAGCATCGCGGCAGCGGCCGCCATCCGATCCGCCTCGACCTGGCCGACCGCAGCGTGTCGCTGCGCCCGTACGACAGCTGGCGCGAGATCTGGAACATGATCGCGCGCACCGCGTTCACGCAACTGCACTATTCGCCGCTGCTGCTGGCCGGCACGCTGCTCGGGATGGCGATCATCTACCTCGTGCCGCCCGTCGCGGCGCTCGCCTACGGCGCGCGCGCGTGGCCGGCGTGGCTCGCGTGGGCGTCGATGTGCGCCGCGTATGCGCCGATGTTGCGCTACTACCGGCGCTCGCCGCTGTGGGCGCCCGCGCTGCCGCTCGTCGCGCTGTTCTATGTGGGCGCGACGTTCGCGTCCGCGTGGCGCTACTGGCGCGGCAAGGGCGGCCAGTGGAAGGCGCGCGTGCAGGCGCCGGTGGATCGCTGAGCGTTTCGCGCGCCGTTGGGGCGCGTCCCGGGAGGCTGCCTTTCCGGCGGCCGGAAAGCAAACAGCCCGATCGTGGAAACCGGTCGGGCTGTTTCGTTTTCGGCGCAATGGCGGACCGATGCGTGCGCGCCTACCGCTGGGTCAGCATCATGTACATCTGGACCACGACGTCCGGCGAGAACGTGAACGGCACCCAGCCGTAGCCCGTGTGGCGGGCGACCAGCAGGCGGTCGCCGTTCGACTGCTTCTGCACGGCCATCATCGGGTTCTTCGTCGTCACGAAACGCCAGCCGGCCGGGATGCCGGGCGGCGGCTCCGGCTGCATCGACGCGCGCGCATGCGCGAGTTCCTCGATCAACTGACCCAGTTGCTCCGGATGCAGCGTGATCGATTCGCCGTTGACGGTCAGCGTGAGTTCGTTCTGCGTCGGACGCGACACGTGCAGCGTCGATTTGTCGGCCGGGTTGGCGGCGGCTTCGGTTTCGGTCGCGGCTTCGGCTTGCGCCGTCGCGACGATCGCGGTTCCGGCGTCGGCCGCCGCATCGGCTACATCGGCTACATCGGCCGCAGCCGGCGCGGCTGCGTTCACAGCCGGTTCCGCCGCCGGCGTGTCCGCCGGTGCCGGTTCGACGACTTCGGCGGCAACGGCCGTGGCGGCCATTGCGTTCGTCGCGGCTTCCTTGACGACGGCCTCGACCAGCGCTTCGGCGTCGGCGATGGCCTTCGCGTGGTGCTGCGCGGCGGCCTCGGCCTGCGCGATCGCTTCGGTATGGCGCTGCGTGACGGCTTCGGCCTGCGCGGTGGCGTCGGCGTGGCGTTGCGCGGCGGCTTCGGCCTGCGCGATCGCCGCGGCGTGACGCTGCGTGACGGCTTCCGCCTCGGCGGTGGCGTCGGCATGACGCTGCGCGGCGGCCTGCGTTTCGGCGATCGCTTCCGTGTGACGCTGCGCGAGCGCTTCGGCCTCGGCGATCGCGGCCGTGTGACGCTGCGTGGCCGCGTCGGCCTCGGCGATCGCTTGCGCGTGACGTTTCGCGGCGGCCTCGGCTTCGGCGGTCGCGGTCGCATGGCGCTGCGCGGCCGCATCGGCTTCGGTCGCGGCGGCGTAATGGCGTTGCGCGGCGGCCTCCGCTTCGGCGATCGCGGCTGCGTGACGTTGCGATGCGGCTTCGGCATCCGCGTGACGTTGCGCGAGCGCTTCGGTCAGTGCGGTGGCTTCCGCGTGGCGCTGCACGGCGGCTTCGGCTTGCGCGGCGGCATCCGTATGACGGTGGGCGGCGGCTTCGGCGGTGGCGGTCGCTTCGGCGTGGCGCTGCTGCGCGGCTTCGGCCTCGGCGGCTGCCGCCGTGTGGCGTTGCGCGGCGGCCTGCGCTGCGGTTTCCGCGTCGGCGTGACGTTGCGCGGCGGCCTGGGCTTGCGCTGCTGCGGCGCGCGCGAAGGCTTCCGCGCTGCGGGCCGCCTGCTGCGCGGCGTGGTGATCGTGGAGGAGCTGATCGACGCCCGCGTTGAGCGAATCGATCTGATCGTTCAGGTTCATGCGTGTCTTCTCTGCGTAAGACCCGCGATTTTACCCGCTGCGCAGGGGCTGGTCCGTGCGCGACGTGTAACAAAGTGCGCAAAGCGGCGCGAGGCGCGCCGCTTTGTGTTACTTCAGGTACCCCGCCGAGCCGAACCAGTCGAGCGCATCGCGCAGCCCTTCGCGGTACGGGCGCGCGCGGTAGCCGAGCTCGCGCTCGGCCTTCGCGGACGTGAAATACATCTTGTTCTTCGACATCCGCAGCCCGTCGACGGTGACGAACGGCTCCTTCTTCGTGAACTTCGCGACCGCTTCGGCGCCGACCGCGAGCGGGTACAGCGGCCAGCGCGGCAGCGCGATGGTCGGCGCCTTGCGGCCCGTCATCTGCGCGATGTCGGCCAGCATCTGCTGCAGCGGCAGGTTCTCGCCGCCGAGGATGTAGCGCTCGCCGATCCGGCCGCGCTCGAGCGCGAGGAAGTGGCCGTGCGCGACGTCGTCGACGTGCACGAGGTTCAGCCCCGTGTCGACGAACGCGGGAATCTTGCCGAGCGCGGCCTCGACGATGATGCGGCCGGTCGGCGTCGGCTTCACGTCGCGCGGGCCGATCGGCGTCGACGGGTTGACGATCACGGCCGGCAGCCCTTCGTCGGCGATCATCCGCTCGACCGCACGTTCCGCGAGCACCTTGCTGCGCTTGTAGACGCCGATCGCCTGCTCGGGCGTGAGCGGCCGGTTTTCGTCGGACGGGTCGCCCGCGCTCGTGACCTTCAGCGTCGCGACGCTGCTCGTGTAGACGATCCGCTCGACGCCTTCGGCGCGTGCCGCGCGCATCGTCGCGACCGTGCCTTCGAGGTTCGCGCGTTCGATCTCGTCGGGATCGGGCGCCCACAGCCGGTAGTCGGCCGCCACGTGCAGCAGGTAGCGCACGCCGCGCAGCGCGGCGCGCATCGACGCCTCGTCGCGCATGTCGCCGGTGACGATCTCGGCGTCGAGATCCGCGACGTTCGTGCGCGGGCTGGTCGGGCGCACGAGCACGCGCACCGCAAAGCCCTTCTGTTGCGCGATGCGTGCGACGGCCGAGCCGACGAAACCGGACGCGCCGGTGACGAGAACGAGATCGCGGGAGGTATCAGTCATGCGTTTCCTTCGGGGCCGCGCGCGAGCGGCGCGGCGGTTGAGCATCGGCGAGATTGTACGTGGTCGGCGCGCGCGGCGACGCATCGCCGGCGCGCCCGGCGGGCCGTGCTTCCGCGGCGGCGCGCGGCCTGCCTGCCCGGCGCGTGTGCGAAGCGGCCGACGCGACTACAATGCCGGGCTTGAATGCAACGGGAGGGCGACGCGATGAGCCGCAATGAACTGGACGAACGGATCGAGACCTACTACGTGCGGGTGCGCGGCGTCGTGCAGGGCGTCGGCTTCCGTCATGCGACGGTGCGCGAAGCGCATGCGCTGAAGCTGCGCGGCTGGGTCGCGAATCTCGAGGACGGCAGCGTCGAGGCGATGATCCAGGGCCCCGGCGCGCAGATCGACCGGATGCTCGCGTGGCTGCGCCACGGGCCGCCGGCCGCGCACGTGACCGAGGTGACGTTCGAGGAACGTCGGACCGAAAGGCGCTTCGAGCGTTTCCAGCAGCAGTAACAGGCGCACGACAACGATGACGGGGTATCCGGAAGCCGGGCGCGGGCTCATGCTGTCGGTGATGGCATCGACGCTGTTCGCGCTGATGTCGGCTTACGCGAAACTGCTCGCGCCGCTCACGGGGCTCGACATCTTCGCGTGGCGCGTATTGTGGACCGCGCCGGGCGCGCTCGCGCTGATCGCGCTGCGCGGCCGCTGGCCCGCGCTCGTCGCGCTCGCGCAGCGCGGCGTGCGCGACTGGCGTTTGCTGATCGCGCTGCCCGCGAGCGCGGCGCTGCTCGGCGTGCAGTTGTGGCTGTTCCTGTGGGCGCCGCTGCACGGCCGGATGCTCGAGGTGTCGCTCGGCTATTTCCTGCTGCCGCTGACGATGGTGCTCGTCGGCCGCTTCTACTATCACGAACGCCTCGATCCGCTGCAGTGGGCGGCGGTCGCGTGCGCCGCGCTCGGCGTCGCGCACGAAGTGTGGACGACGCGCGCGTTCGCGTGGCCGACGCTCGTCGTCGCGCTCGGCTATCCGCCGTATTTCGTGCTGCGCCGGCGGATCAACGCCGATTCGCTGGCCGCGTTCGCGGTCGAGATCGCGCTGCTGTGCCCGATCGCGTTCGCGATGGTCGCGACGAGCGCGACGCGTGTCGCGAGCCATCCGGTGCTGTGGGCCGTGCTGCTGCCGGGGCTCGGCGTACTCAGCACGCTCGCGCTCGCAAGCTACCTGAAGGCGAGCCGGATGCTGCCGATGGCGCTGTTCGGGATTCTCGGCTATGTCGAGCCCGTGCTGCTCGTCGCGGTGTCGCTGCTGCTGCTCGGCGAAACGCTGAGCGTCGCGAAGCTCGCGACGTACGGGCCGATCTGGGTCGCCGTCGCGCTGACCGCGTGGCACAGCGCCATGCTGATGCGGCGATTGCCCGCACGCGGATAAACGTCGAGCTCGATCGCGGTGCGGCCGCGCGGAACGTGCCGCGCATCGCGCATCGAACATCGGTCGAACAGCCGCCGAACGCATCGATGCTGACTGCAAACTGGCGTCGCGCTGACGTGAATCTGGCGACACTGCCTGCTTCATGTCGCCGGCCTCGCCGTTGTAATCGAACAGAAGATTCGGTTGCACTTTGTTACTTAGGGTCTCCCCCGATCGGCCATTAGACTGGCCTGACCGACTTCCCTTCGTATGCAGCTTTCCAATGAACGGTCATCTCCGTGCCTGGCCGGCCGGGTTGGCGCGATGCGAGCATACGCGTATCGCCGCTGATCGCGCTCGCCTTCTCCTTCCCGATCCTTTCCCCGGCGCGTGTCGTGCCGCCGTTGCGCAGGTGCGCTCATGTCGTTGAGCATGCCGCCTTCCGCCACGGTTCAGCCGTCGCGCAGCGGCCGCCTGATCGAAGTCGATTTCTTCCGCGGGCTTGTGCTGTTGATGATCGTCGTCGATCACATCGGCGCGAGCGTGCTGTCGCGCGTGACGCTGCACGCGTTCGCGCTGTGCGACGCGGCCGAAGTGTTCGTCTTCCTCGGCGGCTTCGCGACCGCGAGCGCGTACGGCGCGATCGCCGAACGGCACGGTGCGCGTGCCGCGCAGCGCCGGTTCGTGCGCCGCGCGATGCAGATCTACCGCGCGTTTCTCGCGACGTCGACGCTGATGCTCGTCGTGTCGGCCGTGCTCGATCACTACGGGATCGATGCGCCGAACCTCGCGCTCGACGACGTCAGCGTGATGCTCGCGTCGCCGCTCACGGGCCTCGCCGAATTGCTGACGTTCCAGCGCCAGCCGTATCTCGCGTCGGTGCTGCCGATGTATGTGCTGTTCGCGCTCGCGTCGCCGGCGCTCGTGCCGTGCGCGCGCCGCCATCCGTGGCTGCTGGTCGCGTTCAGCGTCGCGTCGTGGCTGGCGGCGGGCTGGCTCGGCCCCGAACTGCTGGACACCGACGGCTTCCGCTGGAGCTTCAACCCGTTCGCATGGCAACTGATGTTCGTCGCCGGCGTGCTGGCGCGCTGTCAGCCGTTCTACCGAAGCGTCGCGCTCGGGCGGTGGGGCGCCGAGGCGACCGGCGTCGCGTGCGCGGTCGTGCTCGGCTGTGCGAGCTACAAGCTGTTCTCGGGGCTGCCGCTGCCCGAAGGCGTGCTCAAGCGCGATCTCGCGCTGCCGCGCGTCGTGAGTTTCGCGGCCATCGCGTGGCTGATGGCCGATTGCGTGCGCTACGGCTGGATCGCGCGGATCGCGCAGGCCGTGCGCCCCGTCGTCGCCGTCGGCCAGCGCGGGCTGATCTGCTTCGTCGCGGGGGCGGCGATCTCGCTCGTAATCGATTCGCTGCTGCACCCGGTCGCGCACAGCGCGGATCTGCGGCATGTCGGCGTGGGCCTCGTGGCCGACGCATGCGCGCTCGGGCTGATGATGGCCGTGGCCGGTTCGGGAACGTGGATCGCGCGATGGCGAAGCGCGGCCGCGTGAGCGGCGCGGGAGGCGGCACGTGCGGCACGCAACGTGCCGCGCGGCGTCAGTGAGGTGAGCCGATACGGGAGCGGGGAACGGCGGTCGCTTCGTCGGATTCGGCGTCGTCGCGGTCGTCCGGCGCCGGGTCGTCGTGTTCCGCGAGCACCGCGTCGACTTCGGCTGCGGCCCGGGCGGCGCGTATCGCGGTGCAGCGCTGAGCGTGCCGGATGTCCGACAGTATCCTCAGGAGCCGCGTGGTCTTGCTTTTCATCGTATTCCCCTGCCTGTCGCGCGTCTCGGTTGAAGCGCTTCTTGCAACCAGTGTAGGACGCGATCGCGCAACCGGCAGGGGAATGTGGCGTGCATGCCGCACGCCAAGGGATAGTACTTACTGGGCCGCGACGGCGGCCTGCGCCTGCAGCGCTTCTTCGCGGCGCTCTTCCGCGCAGCGCTGATGCTGGCGCGACAGGCGGTTCATCAGCGGCAGCAGCAGCAGCGCGAGCAGCATGCCGATCGCGGCGAGCCAGCCGAGCTTCTCGAACAGCGACAGGTAGAGCGGCAGCGATTCGGTGGCCGGCAGCTCGTGCGACGGCATCTGCGCGAAGTTCGCGACGACGCTGCCGAGATACTGCGACACGCCCGTCGCGACGAAATACGCACCCATCATGAAGCCGCTCATGCGCGCCGGCACGTAGCGAGCGATCATCGCAAGGCCGAGGCCGCTCACCAGCAGCTCGCCGAGCGAGTAGAGGCCGTAGCCCCACACCATGAACCACGACGACACGCGGCCGTCGACCGCGTAACGACCGCTGATCGTGAACACCAGGTAGCCCGCGGCGACCGCGCCGAAACCGAGCGCGTACTTCGCGGCGACCGGCAGGTCACGGCCGCCCTTCGCGACCGCGTTGTAGACCCACACGAGCACCGGGCTCAGCAGCATGATCCAGATCGGGTTCAGCGCCTGGAACTGCGCGGCGCTCCACGTGAACAGCGTCGTGCCGAACAGGATGAAGCGCGGATCGACGTTGCGCAGCGCGAACAGCGTCAGCGACGTCGACATCTGCACGTAGAAGATGAAGAACAGGATCACCTGGCCGATCAGCACGAGCGCCGCGATCAGGCCCGCGCGCTCCGAGCGCTCCGACTTCGCGATCATGTACGCGAAGATCGCGAGGATCGCGAACGCTGCCGTCCACACGCTGGCAACCGCGAGCTGCTTGTGCTGCAGCACGTACAGCGTGATCAGCGCGAGCGCGACGCCGCCCAGGGCGACCGCGCCGAGGCGCTTCCAGCGGATCGGTTCGTCGTCGGGCTGCGAGCCGACGTGCGCGAGCGTGCGATGCATCAGCATGAAGTTGAGGATCGCGAGCAGCATGCCGCCGCAGCAGACCGCGAACGCGGCGTGCCAGCCCCAGTGATCCTTGATCCACGGCGTCGCGAGCATCGACACCGTCGAGCCGATGTTGACCGCCATGTAGTAGATCGTGAATGCGCTGTCGATGCGCGCATCGTCGCCTTCATAGATGCGGCGCACGAGGTTCGCCGCGTTGGCCTTGAACAGGCCGTTGCCGACGACGATCACGCCGAGCGACGCGTACATGTACGTGAGCTGGTCGTTCGGTACCGCGAGCATCAGGTAGCCGGTGCACAGCACGGCCGCGCCGATGATCATCGTGCGGCGGGCGCCGAGCACCTTGTCGCCGATCCAGCCGCCGATCGACGGTGCCGCATAGACGAGCGCGGTGAACGCACCCCAGGTCAGGTTCGCATGGCTGTCGGTGAAACCGAGCCGGTCGACCATGAAGAGGACCAGGAGCGCGGCCATGCCGTAGTAGCCGAAGCGCTCCCACATTTCGATGAGGAAGACCGTCGTAAACGATCGGGTTTGTGAAACAGGTGAATGCATCATCAATCTCGTTTGAAACGGACGGCACGGATCACGCGTCGTCTTGGGGTCGAACTGGAGCCGATGCACAATGGGCCGGATAGGCTTTGCGCTGGCGATGGAACAGTCGGGCGGTTAACCCGGGCCGGGGTCGGACTCCGCATGATAGGGCGGCGAGTGGCCCCGACCGGCGCGCGAATGGTAACGTTCGCCGGTCCGGTGCGTCAGGTATGCGCCACTCAGGGAAACTCCCGATGCGGCAGCAGCTTTCAAGAACATTCGTCTCATAACCTATTTGTAAGATTTCTCTCCGGCCCTCCGAAGATTCCCGGAGAGCCGCTTGCAGCTTGCCTGTGAAGCCGGCGAGTCTGGCAAGATAGCGCGTCGTTTCGCTCGTCTCGTGCCCCGTTTAGTGCACCGGGCTCAACACCGAAGACGTGCGTGAACCCGAAGACTAAGCTATCTCGAATTAACTTAGTTACTTTCCATCAAACATTTTTTGACGACTACTTTTCGGCCTGCTATGGTTCCCCCCACTGAAAACCCGCGGTCCGCAGACGCTGCCGCCGTACTGGGCAGCAAGATTCGCGCGTTGCGCCAACGACTCAAGCGCACGCTCGACGACACCGCTACCGCCGCGGGGATTTCGAAGCCGTTTCTGTCTCAAGTCGAGCGCGGGCTCGCGTCGCCGTCACTGACGTCGCTGGCCGGTATCGCGCACGCGCTCGGTGTGACGGTGCAGTACTTCGTGGATACGCCGAGCGAGGAACGCTCGGTCTGCCGAGGCGAGCAGTTGCGCTTCTTCGGGTTTGCCGATTCGGCGAACCTGTTCGCGCGGCTGACGAACGTATCCGAAGGGCGACAGCTCGAGGCGATCCTCGTGAGGTTGCCGCCGGGGCAGAAGCGGTCCGAGGTGACGACACATGCGGGAGAGGAGTTCCTGTATGTGATTGAAGGGGAAGTGTCGCTGACGCTGGAAGGCAAGACGTTCGTCCTGCAGGCCGGCGACAGTTCGCACTATCAGTCGACGGTCCCGCACAGTTGGGTCAACACCGCGAAGATCGAGTCGGTGGTGGTCTGGGTCGGTACACCGAGGCTGTTCTAACGCACAGGTATTCCTTCGTTTCCAAGACGGAATGCCTGTCGAAAGAAACGTAAGGAATACTAATATGCAATACGGGAATCACGGGCCTCCTCAATCGCTGCACCCGTCAGCGTCTCACGCGTAAGCCGCGGCATTCGCCGCGCGACGCTCACCGAACCCACTTTCTCAAGACTGCCACGATGAAATCCTTGCATGCCATGTTGGCCGTGCTGGCCGCGCTCGCCCTGACGACGCCCGTCGCCCACGCCGTTACCGTTCCGTCGAACGTCGCGCTCGCTCCTCAACAGGACCTGACGCGACAGGTGCCCGCCGAGGTCGAGTCGCTCGACCCCGCGCACATCGAATCGTGGACCGGCAACACGATCGGCCTCGACCTGTTCGAAGGGCTCGCCCGCATCGATGCGGCCGGCCAGGTCGTGCCGGGCGTCGCGCTGTCGTGGGAGCGCAAGACGCCGCAAACGTGGATCTTCAAGCTTCGCCACGACGCAAAGTGGAGCAACGGCCAGCCGGTGACGGCCGCCGATTTCGTCTATGCGTGGCAGCGCCTCGTCGATCCGAAGACGGGCTCGAAATACACGATCCTCGTCGAGTTCGTGAAGAATTCGAAGGACATCATCGCGGGCAAGGCCGCGCCGTCGACGCTTGGCGTGCGCGCGATCGACCCGTACACGCTCGAGGTGACGACCGACGTGCCCGTCGCGTTCTTCCCGGAGCTGACCGCGATGGTGCCGCTTGCGCCGGTGAACAAGGACACGGTGACAAAGCTCGGCGACGCATGGACGCGCCCGGGCAATATCGTCAGCAACGGCCCGTTCCAACTGGTCGACTGGCAGCCGAACAACCGCATCGTGATCGCGAAGGACGCGAAGTACTGGAACGCGCCGAAGGTCGTGATCAACAAGGTTACGTACCTGCCGATCGAAAGCGACGAGACCGCGATGCGCATGTACCAGGCCGGCCAGATCGACTACAGCTACTCGATCCCGTCGGGCATCTTCCAGCAGGTCAGCAAGCAGTTCGGCGGCGAACTGCGCCAGGGCCTGCAGCTCGCGACGTACTACTACTACCTGAACAACAGCGATCCGGCGCTGAAGGACAAGCGCGTGCGCCAGGCGCTGTCGATGGTGCTCGATCGCGAGGTGCTGACCTCGAAGCTCACGCAGGCCGGCGAGAAGCCGATGTACGGGCTGATGCCGAACGGCACGAAGGGCGTGCAGCCGTTCACGCCGGATTGGGCGTCGTGGCCGATGGCCAAGCGCGTCGAGACGGCCAAGAACCTGCTGAAGCAGGCCGGCTACTCGGATGCGAAGCCGCTGTCGTTCACGCTGACCTACAACACCAACGACCTGCACAAGAAGGTCGCGCTGTTCGCCGCGTCGGAATGGCGCACGAAGCTCGGCGTCAACACCAAGCTCGAGAACGTCGAGTTCAAGGTGCTGATGAAAGAGCGGCATGACGGCAAGGTGCAGATCGCGCGCGACGGCTGGTTCGCCGACTACAACGACGCGATGACGTTCTTCGACCTGCTGCGCTGCGGCAGCGCGCAGAACACGGTCGGCTACTGCAACAAGCAGGCCGACGCGCTCGTCGACGAAGGCAACCAGAAGCTCGACGACAAGGCGCGCGCCGCGCTGCTCACGCAGGCGCACGACCTCGCGCTGAACGACACGCCGATGGTGCCGCTGTTCCAGTACTCGGCCGACCGTCTCGTGAAGCCGTACGTCGGCGGCTACTCGCTGAAGAACGTGATCGACATGCGTGCTTCGCAGGACATGTACCTGGTCAAGCACTGAGCGGAGCGATCATGCTGGCCTACGCACTGAGGCGCACGTTGTGGGCGGTGCCGACGATCCTCGCGGTCGTCACCGTCTGCTACCTGCTGCTGCATTTCACGCCCGGCGGCCCGTTCGATACGGAGAAGCAGCTTTCCGCCGCGACGCTCGCGAACCTGAACGCGAAGTACCACCTCGACCAGCCGCTGTGGAAGCAGTACCTGATGTATCTCGACGCGCTGCTGCACGGCGACCTCGGTCCGTCGTTCCGCTATGTCGACTGGTCCGTGAACGACCTCGTGCGCAAGGCGCTGCCGGTGAGTCTCGGCGTGGGCGGCGTGTCGATCCCGATCTCGATCGGGCTCGGCGTGCTGCTCGGCACCGTCGCGGCCGTGCGCCGCGACAGCTTCATCGACCGCATCGTGATGCTGATCGGCAACGTCGGCAACGTCGTGCCGCCGTTCGTGCTCGGCCCGGTGCTCGTGTGGATCTTCGCGATCCTGCTGAAGACCTCGGCCGGCAACGGCTGGCTGCCGGCGGGCGGCTGGGGCGACGGCGGCTGGCAGTACCGGCTGCTGCCGATCGTGCTGCTGACCTTCATCAACATGTCGCTGCTCGCGCGCGTGATGCGCGGCTCGATGATCGAGACGCTGTCGAGCAACTACATCCGCACCGCGCGCGCGAAGGGCCTGCCGGGCTCGACGATCGTGCTGCGCCACGCGCTGAAGCCCGCGCTGATGCCGGTCGTGTCGCTGTTCGGCACGGTCTGCATCTCGTCGATCACGGCTGCCGTCGTCACCGAATCGGTGTTCGCGCTGCCGGGGCTCGGGCAGCTCGTCGTGAACGGTGCGATCAACCGCGACTACACGCTGGTGCTCGGCCTCGTCGTGCTGACGACCGTCTGCGCGGTGCTGTTCAACCTGCTGGTCGACCTCGCGTACGCGTGGCTCGATCCGCGCATCCGTTATTGAGCGAGGCACAGCGATGACTCCGACTACTCCCGTCGTCGGCCTGCCCGTGCAGACCGACTCGCCGCCGCGTTCGCGCTCGCCGCTTGCGCTCGCGATGGCGCGCTTCCTTCACAACCGCGCGGCCGTGTTCAGCCTCGTGCTGCTCGTGCTGATCACGCTCGCGTGCGTCGTCGGCCCGTGGCTGCTCGCGGCCGATCCCGCCGCGAGCGACTGGAGCTCGATCAGCCTGCCGCCGACGTGGGCGAACCAGCACTGGTTCGGCACCGACGAGCTCGGCCGCGACCTGCTGGTGCGCACGCTGATCGGCGGCCGCGTGTCGATCGAGGTCGGCGTGCTCGGCACGCTCGTGTCGGGCCTGTTCGGCGTCGCGTGGGGCGCGACCGCGGGCTTCGCGGGCGGCCGTGTCGACTCCGTGATGATGCGCATCGTCGACATGATGTACGCGATCCCGTACCTGCTGATCGCGATCCTGATGATGACCCTGTTCGGCCGCTCGTTCATGCTCGTCGTGCTGACCATCAGCGCGTTCTCGTGGATCGACATGGCGCGTGTCGTGCGCGGCCAGACGCTGTCGCTGCGCAACCGCGAGTTCGTCGATGCGGCGCGCGCGATCGGCGTGACGCCGACGTCGATCGTGCTGCGCCACGTCGTGCCGAACCTGCTCGGTGTGGTCGTCGTGTACGCGACCGTGTCGGTGCCGGGCATCGTGCTGACCGAATCGGTGCTGTCGTTCCTCGGCCTCGGCGTGCAGGAGCCGATGACGAGCTGGGGCGTGCTGATCCAGGACGGCGCGCAGAAACTGGAATCGATGCCGTGGCTGCTGCTGGCCCCGGCCGTCATGCTGTGCGTGACGCTCTACTGCGTGAACTTCGTTGGCGACGGCCTGCGTGACGCGCTCGACCCGAAGGATCGCTGAGATGGGTGCACTACTAGAAGTCGACAACCTCGGCGTGCGCTTCACGCGCAAGGATGCGCCGCCGATCGACGCCGTGAGCGGCGTGTCGTTCTCGCTCGAAGCCGGCAAGACGCTCGGCATCGTCGGCGAATCGGGCTCGGGCAAGAGCCAGACCGTGATGGCGCTGCTCGGCCTGCTGGCCGGCAACGGCACGACGACCGGCGCCGCGCGCTATCGCGGCGACAACCTGCTCGACATGGATACGCGCGCGCTGAACAAGGTGCGCGGCGACCGGATCGCAATGATCTTCCAGGATCCGATGACGTCGCTCAATCCGTTCCTGACGATCGAGCGGCAGATGACCGAGACGCTGCAGCTCCATCGCAAGCTGTCGCGCAAGGACGCGACCAGGCGCGCGATCGAGGCGCTCGAATCGGTGCGCATTCCCGACGCGGCGCGGCGCATCCGCATGTATCCGCACGAGTTCTCGGGCGGCATGCGCCAGCGCGTGATGATCGCGATGGCGCTCTTGTCCGAGCCGGAAATCCTGATCGCCGACGAGCCGACCACCGCGCTCGACGTGACCGTGCAGGCGCAGATCATCGACCTGCTGCGCGAGCTGAACCGCGAGCGCGGCACCGCGATCGTGCTGATCACGCACGACATGGGCGTGGTCGCCGGCCTCGCGGACGACGTGATGGTCATGTATGCGGGCCGCACCGTCGAATACGCGCCGGCCAACTCGATCTTCGCGGCGCCGTCGCATCCGTACACGATCGGCCTGCTCAACGCGCTGCCGCGCCTGACCGACGCCGACGATGCGCCGCTCGTCGCGATTCCCGGCAATCCACCGATGCCCGGCACCGCGCCGGCCGGCTGCGCGTTCGCGAAGCGCTGCACGTATGCGGAAGAACGCTGCGGCGCCGCGCGCCCCGCGCTCGAAACCTATGGCGCCGCGGGCGCGGTGCGCGCGTGCCACCGCCCCGTGGCCGATCTGACGGGAGGTCTGCGATGAGCGTCGATGAACGCCGCAATGCCGGCGCGACGGACGACACGCTGCTGTCCGTCGACGATCTGAAGGTGCATTTTCGCGTGCCGCTCGGCGGCTATCCGTGGTCGCCGAAGGGCACGCTGCGCGCGGTCGACGGCGTGTCGTTCGACGTGAAGCGCGGCGAGACGGTCGGGCTCGTCGGCGAATCGGGCTGCGGGAAGTCGACGCTCGCGCGCGCGCTGATCGGCCTCGTGCCGATGACGGCCGGCACCGTGAAATGGCGCGGCGAAGCCGTCACGCCCGACCACCTGCGCGGCAACGCGATGCGGCGCGAAGTGCAGATGATCTTCCAGGATCCGCTCGCGTCGCTCGATCCGCGCATGACGATCGAGCAGGTCGTCGCCGAGCCGCTCGTCACGCACCAGGCCGGCCTCGGCCGCACCGAAGTGCGCCGCCGCGTGGTCTCGATGCTCGAACGCGTCGGCCTGAACGCGCATCACCTGCTGCGTTATCCGCATGAATTTTCCGGCGGGCAGTGCCAGCGGGTCGGCATCGCACGCGCGCTGATCGGCGAGCCGAAGCTCGTGATCTGCGACGAACCGGTGTCGGCGCTCGACGTGTCGATCCAGGCGCAGATCGTGAACCTGCTGCGCGATCTTCAGCGCGAACTGTCGTTGTCCTATCTGTTCGTTGCACACGATCTCGCCGTGGTGAAGGCGATCAGCCAGCGTGTGCTCGTGATGTATCTCGGCCGCGTGATGGAGTTCGGCACGCGGCATGACGTGTACGGCGTGCCGCAGCACCCGTACACGAAGGCGCTGCTCGATGCGGCGCCGACGCCGGAGCCGGCGCGCGAGCGTGCTCGCCGTCCGATGCTGCTGGCGGGCGAGATGCCCTCGCCGCTCAACCCGCCGTCCGGCTGCGCGTTCCGTACGCGCTGCCCGGTCGCGATCGACGCGTGCGCGCAGGACGTGCCGCTGCCGGAAGTGCGGCAGGGCTCGGCGGCGCGTGTTGCGTGCATTCGTGCGGGCGCGGCGTGATTTGAAGTAGCGCAACCAATAAAACCAGGCAGGTCAACAGGGGCAGGTGCGGCGCGAACGATCTTCGCGTTGCGGGTACAGGCGCGTCCTTAACCGGGCGCGCCGGGGGGCCGGGAGCGGATCGCAACCGGCGTGGACGATATCAACACAAGACGAGAATGACGATGAAAAAACAGAAGACGATCGGGACGGCATCGAAGATGCTGCTTGCATGGGGACTGCCGGCACTCGCCGGCGTCTCGCTGACGGGCGCGGCGCATGCCGACGACGCGGTGCCCGCGCCGCTGACGGTCGCGCAGGCCGCACCGGCCGCCGGTACCGCCACGAGCGTTGCGCAGGCAACGACCCCGAACGCCATTATCAATGCCGAGGCGAACCAGGCCGTCACGCCGCCCGACGAGCCGTCGGCGCAGTCGAAGTCGAAGGGCTTCATTGCCGACAGCCATCTCGATTTCCTGTTCCGCAACTATTCGGACGTGCTCGACAGCAAGGGCGGCCCGCATCGCCACGCGTGGGTGCAGGGCGCGATGGCGAACTTCGAGTCGGGTTATACGACCGGCCTGATCGGCATCGGCTTCGACGCGTCGCTGTATGCGGCACTGAAGCTCGACGGCGGCCAGGGCGCCGGCAGCATGGTGCACATCGCGAAGGGCGGCGGCGGCGGCAACCAGCTCGCGTGGGCCTACCCGGGCATCTACGACATCAAGGCGCGCATCTCCAACACGGTGGTCAAGTACGGTCTGCAGGCCGTCGACAACCCGTTCATGGAGCAGCACGACAACCGTGCGCTGCCGCCGACGTTCCTCGGCGCGACGATCGTCAGCAATGAATTCAAGAACGTGATGCTCGAGGCCGGCAGCTTCACGAAGACCGACGCGCGCGGTCACACGACGCTCACCAACCTGACGACGCAATACGGCGGCACGCGCATCAATCGCCTGTCGTATGTCGGCGGCACGTGGGACTACTCGCCGAACGGCGAAGTCGCGCTGTACGCGAACCAGGCCGACGACGTGTGGCACCAGTACTACGCGTCGGTGAAGCACAGCATCGGCAGCCCGCAGACGATCAAGTGGACGGGCTTCGGCAACGTCTACTCGACGCACGACACCGGCGACGCGCTGCAGGGCAAGATCGACAACAACGCATACAGCCTGTCGGTGGCCGCGCAGCACGGCCCGCACGAGCTGCTGCTCGGCTTCCAGCAGGTGCTCGGCGACCAGTTCTTCGACTACCTGAACGAAACGAACGGCATCTTCCTGACCAACTCGATGGACGTCGACTACAACGCGCCGCACGAAAAGTCGCTGCAACTGCGTTACACGTTCTACGGCAAGGAAGCGGGCCTGCCGGGCTTCAAGGCGATGGTCTGGGGCGTGACGGGCTGGGGTGCGGACGGCAGCGCGGGCGCGGCGAACGACCCGACCAAGTCGAGCATCTACTGGAGCAACGGCGCGCCGGTGCAGGGCCGTCACCACGAGTTCGGCTTCATCCCGTCGTACACGTTCCAGAGCGGCAAGCTGAAGGACACGAAGGTCACGTTCATCGCGATGTGGCACAACGGTTCGGCACACTATTCGGACGCGACGAACCGCGAGTACCGTCTGGTCGTGAACCTGCCGCTGCACGCGTTCTGATCGAAGGGGGACGCCGGGTCCCCCGCATTCCCCGCATCGCGCGGCCGGCCTGCGAGCAGTGCAATCAGGCCGGCTTGTGCAACCCCGCGACCGGATCGTTCGCGGCGGGCATTTCTTCCGCGAGCGACGTGAGCTGGCGGCCCGTATCGCGCCATGCGTCGAGGCCGCCGCGCAGCGCGAGCGCATCGGTGAAGCCTGCGTCCAGCAGGCGCTTCGCCATCAGCGCGGCCGTCACTTCGTTCGGGCATGAGCAGTACACGACGAACTTCTGCGTGAGCGGATAGCGCGCGACGATGTCGCCGATCTGCCGCTCGTCGGCGAACTGCGCGCCGGGAATCGTGAACGGGTCGAGCTTGCGGTGCTCGGGCGAGCGTACGTCGAGCACCACCGGCGCGGTGGCGTCGCGCAGCAGCAGGTCGAGTTCGTCGACGCCGATCCGCGCGTTCGCGAGCTGGCGGATCAGCGCGCGGCGGCGCATCCAGCGCACGGCCGCATAGATCGCCAGCAGCGCGACGATGACCAGCAGCACCGCGCGGCCGAGGTGGCTCGCGCCGGCGAACAGCCAGTCGATCTGCCGGTAGAACACGATCCCGGCCACCAGCCCGACGATCGTCCACAGCGCGGCGCCGAGCGCGTCGTAACCGGCGAACGTGCGATAGCGCGTGCCGAGCGCGCCGGCCATCGGCACCGACACAAGCGACAGCCCGGGAATGAAGCGTGCGACGGCGAGCACGCGCACGCCGTAGCGGCCGAAGAAGCGTTCGGTCTTTCTCACGCAGGAATCGCGCGACAGCGACAGCCGGCAGATCGTCTTCAGCGTCGTGCCGCCGTAACGCCGCCCGGCGACGTACCAGACGGTGTCGCCGATCAGCGCGCCGAACACCGACAGCGCCACCACCGTCACCAGTTGCGAGCCGATCATCTCCGGATGCATCGCGGACATCGCGCCGAACAGCACGAGCGTCGGCATCGCGGGCACCGGCAGGCCGATGGCCGCCGCGAGCACGTTGGCGAACACGAGAAGCGGCCCGTACTGGGCGACGAGGTCACGGAGGAGCATGACGGCTGGCCGAAAAGGAAACGCGTGGGCAGGAAACGCAGATGGGCCGATTATCGGCCATTTTCAAGACAGCGGCGGGAATGACGGAAAGCGCCTGACGGCGGCAGGGGGCGCGGTGAGCCGGCGCGCTGCGCGCGGCTCACCGTTTGAAATCAGGAGGAGGTGCGGGCGAGCGACGCGGCGCCGTGGTTTTCGCCGGGCAGCTCGGCGCCGTGCGAGCGGATCGCCGCGATCAGTTCGGCCGGCGTGATCTCGTAGCGGACCTCGCGGTGGATGCCGGGCTTGCGTTCGTCGATCTCGATCAGCAGCACGCTCTTGCCGTCGCCGGTTGCTTCGAGCCGGAGCGACCGCAGTTCGCGGCCGTCGGCCGGGTCGTGTTCGGTGAGCAGGGTCATTGCCCCGGATGAGCCGGTAGTGCGCATCGAACCTATCCTCGTATCGTGGATGCCGTGGCGGCGAAGATGTCTTTGTTGAATACAACTTGTCGCAGTTTAACGCGAACGGGCCGCAACACGGAGCATTTTCGTGGGGGCGAAATGAGGGTTATACCACCGATCCCTCTGATGTTTGACCCGCGCCGGGCGGGCGTTTCAGCCCGATCGGGCGCGGCCGCGGCCGGCGCCTGACCGGCGTTCGCGGCCGCGCCGGCGCGGGCGGCGACACGCGCTGCAACGCGCGTCGCCGCGGTGTCAGAAGCGGTCGGCCAGCCCCATCGCCGGGTCGCTGACCGAGTGGCGGCCCGTTTCGACACGGCCGGCCACACGGCGCGAGAAGCTCGCATCGCTGTCCGCGGTGACGATGAAGTCGTACCAGTGGCCGGTCGAGTCGAGCTTCCAGTGCAGCTCGGACTGGTCGCCGGCGCGCACCGTGACGGTCCACGTGGTGCCCGTACCGTTGCCATTGCCGTAATGGTGGCCCTGGCTGTTGCCGTTCTCGTTGCCATGACCGCGATCGTCGTTCGTGCCACGGCCGGACAGCGGCCCGTAGACCTGGTTCGACTTCACCGTGAAGCGCACCGTGCCGCCGCCGTCGTTGCGCAGTCGCAGGTGGAGGTTGCCGCTCGCGCCTGCATAGCCGACGCGAACTTCCGGATGAGGCGCGCGCGCACCGGCCAGGCGGCTCAGGTCGCCGGTGAAGCGGCGGTGATAGCCGTTCGGGCCGAGCACCCACAGGTCATATTTGCCGCCATTGTCGGCGCGCGCGGCCCAGTCGCCGTGCAGCGTCTTGCCCGGCTCGACGGCGTAGCGCTGCGGCAGGCGGTCGAGATGCAGCTTGTCGTAGACGTGGAACACGGCGGCGGCGCGGCCCGTGTTCGCGAACTTCAGCGTGACCGTGCCGGTGCCGGCATCGGTCCGCGCGCTCGCATGCAGCTCGTACGGCAACGCGCGCGACGGGCGCACGCCGGTGGCTTGCGCGGGCAGCGCCGGCGTAGCCGGCGGCACGATCTTCGGCGCGGCCTGCTGCGCGGCGCTCAGCGCGTCGACCTGGCTTTTCGTCGTATGGCCCGCGAGCGTCGGCAGCGGTTCGTTGTTCGGCGAGCGGAAGTTGAACGCGCTCGTCAGGTCGCCGCACACCGCGCGGCGATACGCGCCGATCTGCGGCTCCGCGACGCCGAAGCGCTTCTCGAGGAAGAGCAGCGTCGACGTATGGTCGAACACCTGCGAGTTGACCCAGCCGCCGCGGCTCCACGGCGACACGACCCACATCGGCACGCGCGGGCCCGGGCCGTACGGACGGCCGTCCGTCGCCGGCTGGCTCGACGTGGCCGGCGTGAAGTCGTGGTACTCGACGGCGACGTCGGCATCCCGCAGCGTATGGCCGCCCGCGAGCGTGCCGTCGGCGTTGCGCGACGGCGCCGCCGGCGACGGCATGTGGTCGAAGAAGCCGTCGTTCTCGTCGTAGTTGACCAGCAGCACCGTCTTGCTCCACACCTCCGGGTTCGCCGTCAGCGCATCGAGCACGGCCTGCACGTACCAGCCGCCCTGCGCGGGGCTCGACGGCCCCGGGTGTTCGCTGTACATGGACGGCGGGATGATCCACGACACTTCCGGCAGCTTGCCGTTGCGGATGTCGCCGCGCAACGTTTCGAGAAAGCCGTACGGCATCGTGTTGCCGAAGCCTTTCGCGAGCGGGCTCAACGGATCGTCGATCGCGGGATCGTAGAACGCACCGGCCGCCGTCGCGGGCTGCGTGATGTCCGTCGACGCGACGTACGCGGGCCGGCGCGCGGCCGGCATCTGCTCGATCGCCGCGCGCCAGTGGCGGAAGCTCATCATCTCGTTGCAGCCGAAGTTGTCGATCAGGCTCTGGTAGACCTTCCAGTTCACGCCGGCCTGCTGCAGCCGGTCGGCATAGGTCGTCCAGGTCCAGCCCTGGCTCGACGGGCCGATGTCGTTGCCGCCGTTGAACTGGTTGTTCAGCGCGGCGATCTTCACGCGGCTGCCGTCGGCGGGGCTGATGCCGTTCGGGCCGTTGGTGCCGCTCCAGTAGAACAGGCGGTTCGCGATCGTGCCCGTGTGCATCCCGCAGTGGTAGTGGTCGCACAGCGTGAACGCATCGGCGAGCGCGCGCTGGAACGGCACTTCCGCCGCGTCGTAATAACCCATCGACAGCGGCGTCTTCGAGTCGGGCCAGCGGTTCATCCGGCCGTGATCCCACGCGGCCTGCGAATCGGCCCACGTGTGCGGCGTGCCGCCCGCGCGCTGCGCGTTGCCCTGGCTCGCGTCGAGGTGATACGGCGTGCAGGTCGTGGCGGGCGTCGTCTTCGTGTAGGTCTGATGGAACACGTCGCGGCCGTTCGGCGACGGCACCGCGAAGCGGTCGCCGTAGCCGCGCACGCCCTTGAACGTGCCGAAGTAGCTGTCGAACGCGCGGTTCTCCATCATCAGCAGCACCACGTGCTTGACGTCCTTGATGGTCCCCGTTTCGTGAAACGCGGGAATGGCGAGCGCGCGGCGGATGCTCGGCGGAAACGCGGCGAGCGTGGCGGCGGCGAGGCCGGAAGTGGCGGTCTGTTGAAGGAATTTGCGGCGTGACGTCATGGCGTTCGGATCCTGTGATGGTGGGAGCGTTCGTGACTTCGTCCGGAGGCGCCCGTGCGTCGCCCCCCTGGGACGATCCGCGATGCGGGTGCGTTCGAGTGCGTCGGCCGCGCGTGCCGGATCTGCGTGCATCGCGCGCGACACGGGTGTCGTGCGGATGTATCGGCGGTCGTCGCGATCCTGTGCGCCGCGCGCTCGTGATGCGCGGGCCAGGACGTCGGCACACACCGGCCCGGCGCATGCCGGGCTGGGCCGCGCCCAGTCTAGGGAGGCGACATGACGTCGACGTGATGAAGAAATGACATCGCATGTCGCGCGTGTGACGTTGTGTGCACAACGATTCATTCGGGTGCGATGCGTGACGGAAGGGGGTAAGGAATTACCGATTGCCGCATGCGGAATCGGTCATATTTTTCGAATCGCAGCCGTGATCGCGTGTCGTTGCGGATGCAACGGCATCGCGCGACGACGTGACGCCCATGTTTCAAATGCGTGAAATCGGCTAAGCTCGAAACGTTGCTGCGCATGTGCGCAGTCCGCGCCGCCGGCGCGACTTTTCGGAACCGGCCCACCCATGACCGACATCAAGATCCGGCACAGCGAGACGCACGACGTCGACGCGATCCGGCAGATCGCCGCCCATCCCGCGGTGTACATGGATACGCTGCAGCATCCGTTTCCGTCGCTCGAGAAATGGCGGAAGCGACTCGAAAACGCGCACGAGCGCGGCGTGAGCCTCGTCGCCGAAATCGACGGCGCGGTGGTCGGCCATCTCGGCCTGCAGTTCGAGCCGAATCCGCGCCGGCGCCATGCGGCGGGGCTCGGCATGATGGTCGATGCGGCCCATCACGGGCGCGGCGTCGGCAGCAGGCTGCTCGCGGCCGCGATCGATTTCGCGGAAAACTGGCTGAACCTCACGCGTCTCGAGTTGACCGTGTTCACCGACAACCGCGCGGCAATCGCGCTCTACGAGAAGCACGGTTTCCGGATCGAAGGCGAATCGCCAGGCTATGCATTGCGCGACGGCGTGCATGCGTCCGTGTATTACATGGCGCGGATCAAGGCGCGGCAATGAAGGGCCGGCCGATGCGTATGTGACGGCACACGCGGCCGCGATGCCGCGCGTCATATTCATTCGAGAATTCGTTGGTTTTCCGCAGGCTGCGCCGGTCGTATCGTTGATCGATTTGCCGGTCGATTCGGCCGGTGTCCGCTTTTTTTGCGTCGATGCGCGCGCGCCATGCGTCGCCGCATTCCGGCGTGCGCCACGCCGCACGCCGGTGCGCTTCATCGCTTCATGAACATCGCTTCATGGTCACCGTTTCGCGCGACACACCTTCCCGCAACCGTCTCCTTCAACGGAACCCGCTTCGATGAAAACCGCTCTCCGGAATCTGACTGCCGCCTGCCTGTTCGCCGCCGCGGGTGCGGCGTTTGCCGCTGCCGCGCCTTCGGGCGCCACCGTGTCGAGTGCGTCGCCCGAAGGCGCGCATCTGCCGCCCGGCATCGCGTGGCAGCACGGCGATGTCGATGCCGCCTTCGCGCTGGCGAAGCGCACCGGCAAGCCGCTGCTGCTCTACTGGGGCGCGGTGTGGTGCCCGTCGTGCAACCAGGTGAAGTCGACGATCTTCAGCCAGCAGGCATTCAAGACCCGCTCGTCGTTCTTCGTGCCCGTGTATCTCGACGGCGATACCGAAAGCGCGCAAAAGCTCGGCGAGCGTTTCAAGGTGCACGGCTATCCGACGATGATCCTGTTCCGCCCCGACGGCACCGAAGTGACGCGGCTGCCGGGCGAAGCCGATCTCGACCGCTACATGCAGGCGCTGTCGCTCGGGATGACGGCCGCGCATCCGGTGCGGCAGACGCTCGCGACGGCGCTGAAGAACGGCGCGTCGCTGACGCCGGACGAATGGCGCCTGCTGGCCGACTATTCGTGGGATACCGACGGCGCGCTGCCGGTGCCGGCCGATCGTGTCGCCGAGACGCTGCAGTCGCTTGCGCAACGCGCGCGGGCGGCCGGTGCGAAGGCTGAATCGGCGCGCTTCGCGCTGAAGTCGGCGGTGGTTGCCGCGTCGGACGACCCGGCGCAGGCCGGCGCGCTCGACAAGGCGGCGCTCGCCGAATCGCTGCGCACGGTGTTGCACGATCCCGCGCTGTCGCGGGCCGATTCGGACGTGCTGGTCGCGGCGCCCGCACGCGTGGTTGCGTATCTCGGCGGCGACGACGCGCAGCGCGCGAAATTGCGCGGCGCGTACGACACGGCGCTCGCGCGGCTGTCGACCGACACCACGCTGTCGTCGATCGACCGGCTGATGGCGCTGCACGGCCGCGTGCTGCTCGCGCGCGGCGACGCGCGCAAGGGCGCGCCGCTCGCTGCGCCGGCGCTGGTCGACACCGCGCGCAAGCAGATCGCCGCGTCGGTGCAGGGCGCAGCGAATGCGTATGAACGGCAGGCGCTTGTCAGCGAGGGCGCGGACACGCTGACCGACGCGGGGCTGTACGACGAATCCGATGCGTTGCTGAAGGCCGAGTTGCCGCGTTCGTCGACGCCGTACTACTTCATGTCAGGGCTGGCCGCGAATGCGAAGGCGCGCGGCGACAAGGCCGCGGCACTCGACTGGTATCGCAAGGCATACGACTTGGCGAGCGGGCCGGCGACGAAGCTGCGCTGGGGCGCGACCTATTTTGCGAATGCGGTTGAACTGGCGCCGGACGATTCGGCGCGCATCGAAGGGATTGCCGCGAGCGTGCTCGCACAGGCCGGCAAGACGCGGGACGCGTTCTACGGCGCGAACCTGCGTGCGTTGACGAAGGTCGTCACGCAATTGAACCGCTGGCGCAGCGGCGGCGCGCACGATGCGTCGGTCCGGTCGGTCGTGAAGCAGTTCGACGGCGTATGCGGGAAGCTGCCCGCGGGCGATCCGCAGGCAGCGGCGTGCGCGAAGCTGATCCAGCCCGTGAAGGCTTGACGACGCACGCACGCATCGTCGAGCGGGCCGGACGATCGATTACTGGCCCGATTCCGACGACGCGCCGCGATCGCTGCCGTATCCGGCGTCGTGCTGGCGGGCAATTTTCGCTTCGGCGGAAACGATGCTGGCCGGATAGAACCAGTCGCTCGACTGGAAGCCGGCCTGCTTCAGCGCCTTGACTTCGGCGCGGACCTGCGCGCGCGTCAGCGGCTGGTTCGACTGCGCTTGCGCGGCGAGCGGGGCCGATACGGCCAGGGCAATGGCAACGGCTTGGATCAGGCGCTTCATGATCGGGACCTCCAGGATTCCGGTGAATCGCCGCGCTTCGTGAGTCGAAGCGCCGGGCGACGTTGAACCCAGTGTAGGCCGGGGCGGGCGCGCGAAAAATGCGATCGCGCCCAACGCAGTGTTTTGTTGTGGGCAACAATGGGCGGGCGGTGGCGGGCGATATCGGATGGCGGCTTGACGGGCGTGACGGGCGTGACGGGCGTGACGGGCGAGACGGGCGAGACGGGCGAGACGCCGCGCGAGTCGTGCGACGGTGCGGAGCCGACCGGTTCAGGCGAGCGAGGAAATGAAATCGGACCGGATGTGAATTCCGGAATCCATTCCGGTTCGCATCCGGTCCGATCGTGACAGGCAGGCCGGGCTTGAAGTGGCCTGTCGCGGCGATGCGGCAGGCCGGGAGGCGGCGTACGGAACGCCGCCTCATGCAGGTGCTTACACGAGCCCCGTCGTGTAGTACACGGCGATCACGAAGAACACCGCGAGCGTCTTGATGACGGTAACCGCGAAGATGTCGCGATACGACTCGCGGTGTGTGAGGCCCGTGACCGCGAGCAGCGTGATCACCGCGCCGTTGTGCGGCAGCGTGTCCATGCCGCCGCTTGCCATTGCGACGACCCGGTGCAGCACGTCCATCGGAATGTTGGCTGCCTGCGCGCCCTTGATGAACAGGTCCGACATCGCGGCGAGCGCGATGCTCATGCCGCCCGACGCCGAGCCGGTAATACCGGCGAGCGAGCTGACCGACACGGCTGCGTTGACGAGCGGGTTCGGGATGCTTTTCAGCGCATCGCCGACGACCAGGAAGCCAGGCAGCGCGGCGATCACGCCGCCGAAGCCGTATTCCGACGCGGTGTTCATCGCGGCGAGCAATGCGCCGCCGACGGCGGCTTTCGAGCCGGCCGCGAAGCGGTCGCTGACGCGATTGAACGCGGTCAGCACGACCAGCACGATGCCGAGCAGCAGCGCGGCCTCGACCGACCAGATCGCGACGACGGTCTTGATCGACGTCGTCACCGGCGTGTGCACGCCCGGCAGCACGTCCGGCGCGACCGTGTACGACGCGGCGCCGTACCACTGCGGGATCAGCTTCGTGAACAGGAAGTTCGACACGCCGACGAGGATCAGCGGCAGGATCGCGAGCGCCGGGTGCGGCAGCGACGTCGCCTCGACGCGCTCCGGCTCGTTGACGAGCGACGTGCCGTAGCCTTCGCCCTTCGCCATTGCCGAGCGGCGGCGCCATTCCAGATAAGAGAGGCCGACGACGACGATGAACAGCGAGCCGATCGTGCCGAGCGCAGGTGCGGCCCACGCGGTCGTCTTGAAGAACGTGGTCGGGATGATGTTCTGGATCTGCGGCGTGCCGGGCAGCGAATCCATCGTGAACGAGAACGCGCCGAGCGCGATCGCGCCAGGCATCAACCGCTTCGGAATGTTGCTCTGGCGATAGAGTTCGGCCGCGAACGGATAGACCGCGAACACCACGACGAACAGCGACACGCCGCCATAGGTGAGCAGCGCGCACACCGCGACGATCACCGCATTCGCGCGCGAGCGGCCGATGTAGCGGATCGCCGCATGGACGATCGACTCGGAAAACCCGGACAGTTCGATCACCTTGCCGAACACTGCGCCGAGCATGAATACCGGGAAATACAGTTTGACGAAGCCGACCATCTTCTCCATGAAGATGCCGGAGAAGACCGGGGCGACGGCGGCGGGTTCGGTCAGGAGCACCGCGCCGAGCGCGGCGATGGGCGCGAACAGGATCACGCTGTAGCCGCGATACGCGGCGTACATCAGGAACGCCAGCGCGGCGAGGACGATCACGAAAGACAAGGGAGTCTCCTAATGGCTTTGGTTGTTGTTCGATCGCGCGACGCGCCGCGGACCGGCTCAGGTTCGTGCAGGTTTCGTGCCATCGGCCGGATTGCGCCGCCGGACATGGGTCCGCCGGAGACCGGCGGGCCCGCGCCGGTCCATGTCTGACGATTCTACAGAAAACGTCTCCATCCGGAGACGATATGGCCGTCCGGCCAGCCCGTGAAATCGTGCAGGGCTTTCCCGGACCAGCATTGTGGCGTGTCTCCGGAGTGAGATAATCCGTCTCGATCCGGAGACATCCGGCCGAAAATACACGGAGACGAAGACACGATGATGAATGACTGGGCCCGCCTGCCCGTCAACTACGGCGACGTGCTGCGGCGCGCCGCCGAGTCGCTGTTCCGGACCTTCGAGGATTCGAGCGCGGGCACGGTGGTCGTCGATCGCGACGCGCGCGTCGTGTGGATGAACGACCGTTACGCGGCGCGCTTCGGTTTCGCCGATCCGCAGCAGGCCGTCGGTCTCGACTGCGAGGCCGTGATCCCGAACAGCCTGATGCGCGAGGTCGTGTCGACCGGGCAGCCGATCCTGCTCGACATCATGGAGACGGGCCGCGAGCCGCTCGTCGTCACGCGCCTGCCGCTGAAGAACGAGGCCGGCGAGACGGTCGGTGCGATCGGCTTCGCGCTGTTCGACCAGTTGAAGACGCTTACGCCGATCTTTTCCCGCTACGCACAGCTTCAGCAGCAACTGATCGCGACGCAGCGTTCGCTCGCGCAGGCGCGCCGCGCGAAATACACGTTCGCGAGCTTCGTCGGCACGAGTGCCGCGAGCCTCGAAACCAAGCGCCAGGCGCGGCGGGCCGCGCAGGTCGATTCGCCGGTGCTGCTGCTCGGCGAGACGGGCACCGGCAAGGAACTGCTCGCGCACGCGATCCACGCGGCGTCGGCGCGTGCGCTCCAGCCGCTCGTGACCGTCAACGTCGCCGCGATTCCCGACACGCTGCTCGAAACCGAATTCTTCGGCGCGGCGCCCGGCGCGTACACGGGCGCCGACCGCAAGGGGCGCATCGGCAAGTTCGAGTTGGCCGATCGCGGCACGCTGTTTCTCGACGAGATCGGCGACATGCCGCTGCCGTTGCAGGGCAAGCTGCTGCGCGTGCTGCAGGACAAGGAGTTCGAGCCGGTCGGCTCGAACCGGATCGTGCGCGCGGACGTCCGGATCATCGCCGCGACGTCGGCCGACCTGACGGCGCTCGTGGCGGCCGGGCGTTTTCGCGCGGATCTCTATTACCGGCTGAACGTGCTGACGATCCACGCGCCGCCGCTGCGCGAGCGGGCGTCCGACATCGCGGCGCTCGTCTACGCGACGCTCGAGGAACTGGCCGCCCAGCACGGGCGTGCCGCGCATTGCGAGCTGACCGACGATGCGCTGCGGATGCTGTGCGCGTATCCGTGGCCGGGCAACGTGCGCGAGTTGCGCAATACGCTCGAACGCGCGCTGATGCTGTCGGACCGTTCGGTGATCGATGCGCGTGCGCTCGCACCGTTCCTCGGGCCGGTGCGCGTATCGACGGACGGCGTATCGCCGGCGCAGAGGATTGCCGCAGCGCCGGTCGAGCGGGGCGCCAGCGATGCAACCGGTGCAGCCGGTGCGCCGGTCGCTTCGTATGCCGATGCATTGGCGGCCTGGGAGCGTCAGTTCCTGATCGACGCACTGGCGGCCTGTGACGGCAAGGTCGTGGAAGCGGCCGCGCGCATCGGGATCGGCCGCGCGACGCTGTACAAGAAGCTGGCAGCGCTGGGCATCGACCGGTAGGCCGATCGGCGCTGCCGATGCGGTCGGACGTGAAGCATCGAACAGGAGATCACGATGAAGCGGATCGGCATCGCAGGGTGCTTGACCCTGTTGCTGGCGACCACGGCGCTCGCGCAGTCCGGCGACGCAGGCGCGCCCGAGGCGCGGCGCAACTGGTACAACGATCCGTTCGTCGCGCTGTCGCGGGACGTGGCCGAATGCCCGTTGCCGCTCGGCCCATGGATGACCCGGGCCGAGATGACGGACGACGCGCATTACCGCGCCGAACGCGGTACGACCTGCTGGCTCGCCCATCGCTGCACGAAGCCGAACTCGTATATGTATGACGCGCCGATCGCCGATGCCGCGAAGGCGCACTTCGCAGGCTCCGATCGCCTGCGCGGGACGAGCCTGTGGATCACCGTGCAGCGGCGTTTTATCTATGTCGAAGGATGCGCGGATACGGCGTTCGATCGCCAGGCGCTGCAACGCGAACTCGAGGCGCTTCCGGACGTCGAGCAGGTGTTCGTTCGCATCACCGACGATCCGCGCCGGAGCTTGCCGTACAAGGCGCGCGGGCAACCGGGCCGCACGCCGAACTGACGGAAAGCGGGCCACGCATGGCATACTCGCGACATTCAAAAAATGGTTGACGGGAAGAACAATGAATCACATGCTTGCGTCGGTCAGTCGGTGGCCTCGGGCGGCCGGATTGTTGGCCCTGGTTGCAGCGCTCGGCGGGTGCGGTGGCAGCGCGCCGCTGTTCACTTCGGACGGGCGTCCGACTACGCAGGTGCAATGCACCGGCAACGACTGGAGCAATTGCACGGACAATGCCCGGGCCATCTGCAACGGGGATTTCGAAGTGATCCAGCAATCGACTGATGACGCCGCGCGAAATCTTCTCTTCGCATGCAAGAAGAAAAGCGGTTATTGATCCCGAAATGACCGGCTGAGGAAACCACGATCGGGCGAAGCGCTTTTCTGTTTGCTTGGAGTCACCTATTTTTCACGAATAACACTCACGGAGTCCCATCCATATGGCGACCTACAGGCAACTGACCGCGCAGCTCGAACGGCTTCAGCAAAAGATCGACAAGGAACGCGAAAAGGCGATTGCCGACGCGATTGCCGATATCCGCGCGAAAATCGACGAATACGACATTACGCCGGAAGAGCTCGGTTTTCTTCCGGTAGGGTCCGCCGCCGCTGCCACCGCGAAGCCGAAGCGCACGTTGCCACCGAAATACCTGAACCCGAAGACGGGCGAAACATGGAGTGGCCGCGGGCGGGCGCCGGCGTGGCTGGGCAAGAACCGCGGGCGTTTCCTGATCAAGGACTGACTCCCGAAAATCCTCACCTTTCGTGCGTTGACTGACGGTGCGAACGGCCATGCGGCCGTCGCACCGTTTGTTTTTGTGTCGTCGCCGTGCGATTCCCGTCGACGAATTGCAGCGCAATGCCGCGCAATTAACGGATGCTGTTTTGCGAATTCGCCGCGATTCGGCGGCCTATCGCGGTGAATTCCGGTAAACAACCGTGCAATCGCGCAGCGCATGCGCATCGGCATTCGCGATTTTCGCGGTGCACATGCGTCGCGGATTTTCATCACCTTTCGCGCGTTTGCGCGTTGTGCGGTGCAATTCCCGAAAATGCTCACCATGGCTCCTGTAAATCCTCACCTTCGAGGAAGCGGCGGCAGCGTCGTGCCGCGTGGCTTGCGGCACGCGGCGATGCCGGGCCGCGCGTGTATTGCAGGTCCATGGTGCGAGCGTTGACGTTCGTCGGGTAGTCGGCCGTTCGGCATATAGGCAGCCGCATGCGCTTCGCCTATGCTTGGGGTTCGCGTCGAGCGGCGCACGGCAGGTTCGTGCCGTATGCCGCTCGGGTCGTGTTTCGTTACCGCAGGGAGCCGATGTGACCGTTCGCCATCTCGATGCGTTGTTCCAGCCCAAGTCCGTTGCGGTCGTCGGCGCGTCATCGCGCGCGGGCAGTATCGGCGCGATGGTGTGGTCGCGCGTGCTCGACGGCGCGTTCGACGGGCCCGTGTGGCCCGTCAATCCGAAATATCGCGAGCTGAACGGGCATGCGGTCGTCGCCGACGTCGACCGGCTGCCCGCACCGCCGTCGGTTGCCGTGATTTGCACGCCACCCGCGACCTGGGCCGGCATCGTGCGCAAGCTCGGCGAACTCGGCACGCGCGTCGCGGTGATCGTCGGTGAGGCGCGCACGGATGCCGATCGCACCGCGCTCGATCGCACGCTGAAGGCGGCGAAGCCGTTCGTGCTCCGTATCGTCGGGCCCGGCAGCCTCGGCGTGCTGTCGCCCGCGCGACATGCGCATTTCGGCGCACCGGCCTATACGGCGCGTTCGGGCGGCGTCGCATGGGTGTCGCAATCGAATGCGTTGACGAACGCGGTGCTCGGCTGGGCCGATGCGCGGGGCCTCGGCTTTTCGCATGTCGTCGCGCTCGGCAGCGAGTCCGACGTCGATGCGGGCGACGTGCTCGACTATCTTGCGAGCGATCCCGGCACGCGCGCGATCCTGCTCGAACTCGATTCCGTGCGCGCGGCACGCAAGTTCATGTCGGCCGCGCGCGCGGCCGCCCGCAACAAGCCGGTGCTTGCGTTGCGCACCGGGCGCGCCGATCCCGGCGACGCGCTCTATACGGCGGCGTTCCAGCGCGCGGGGATGGTGCGCGTCGATGCGCTCGACGATCTGCTCGACGAGATCGAGACGCTCGGCGTCGGCCGTGTCACGGCGCGCGGCGCGGCGACGCTCGTGACGAGCGACGCGGGCGTCGCGAAACTCGCGGTCGATGCGGTCGCGGAAGTGCGCGTCGGGCTGGCCGACTGGTCGCCGGCGGCAACGTCGGCCGTATCGGCGGCTTTGCCGCATCTGGCTGCGCCCGGCAATCCGCTGACGCTGGGCGACGATGCGCGCCCCGAGCACTTCTCCGCGGCGATCAAGGCGCTCGCGCCGTTCCCGCAAACAGGCACGCTGTTCGTCGTCCATTCGACGTCCCACAGCGCGCCGGCGGGTTCGGTTGCGCGCACGCTGATTGAATCGCGGCAGTACGCGCATCGCGGCATCCTCGCGTGTTTCTTCGGCGCGGTCGACGCGGCGACGCGCGATGCGCTGCACGCGAACGGCATCCCGGTGTACACGACGCCGCAGCGGCTCGCGCGCGCGTATGCGCGTCTCGTCGACTACAGTCTCGGGCGGCAACTGCTGATGCAGACGCCCGAGGGTACGCCGCTGCAGCCGGCCGAGTGCGTTGCATCCGCGCAGGTCGACGCGCGCCGGATGGTCGAAGCGGGCCAGCATGAACTGGCCGGCGATGCCGCGCTGCGCTGGCTGTCCCATTTCGGTCTGCAGGGCGAGCAGGCAGGCGAGCCGGCCGGCGCGAAAGTCGTCGATGTCACGGTCGACATGTACGACGATTCGAACTTCGGTCCGGTGTTTCGCTATGCCGTGCCGCCGGCGGACGGCGTATCGGCGCCGTTCGTCGTCTACGGCCTGCCGCCGCTGAACACCGTGCTTGCGCGCGCGGTGATGGAACGCTCGCCGTATGCGCGCAGCACGCCTGTCGAGCCGACGCTCGACGCGTTGACGGCGTTGTCGCAGGTCGTCTGCGACGTGCGCGAAGTCGTTGCGATGTCCGTCACGCTACGCGTGCGCACCGACCGCGCGCAGGTGATCGCGCCGCGCATCACGCTGGCTGCGGGGCGCAGCCGGCTTGCGATCATGCCGTATCCGCGCCACCTCGAGCAGACGCTCGAGTGGCGCGGCGAGACGGTGACGATCCGTCCGATCCGTCCGGAAGACGAGGCCGCGCACAACGAACTGCTCGGTGCGATGACGCCGGACGATCTGCGGATGCGTTTTTTCGGCGCGGTGCGCAGCTTCGATCATTCGCAGGTGGCGCGCATGACGCAGATCGACTACGACCGTGAGATGGCCTTCATCGTGTCGTTCACCGATGTGTCGGGGCGCGACCACACGCTCGCGGTCGCGCGCGCGGTCGCCGATCCCGACAACGAGACGGCGGAGTTCGCGATCGCGGTGCGGCCCGACCAGAAGGGCAAGGGGCTCGGCCGGCTGATGATGGCCCGCATCATCGACTACGCGCGTTCGCGCGGAACCGCATGGATGATCGGCGAGGCGCTGCGCGAGAATTCGGCGATGATCTCGCTCGCGAAGTCGTGCGGCTTTGCGGTGTCGACGACCGAGGAGCCCGGCGTAGTGGGTTTCCGGATGAAGTTGCAGCAGTAGCGTCTGTCGGCTGCGTGAAGCGTGGAGACATCGCATGCAGTCGATGTCTTCGAGATCCTGTCATGCCGAGAGTGTGTCAATTCAGGAATGCAGAGCATTTGAACCTGCCTCTTGCACGAAGCGCCGGTGAATGTCCTGGATCCGTTCACACGCGATATCGACACTCCCGCAGCACCGGAAGACGCCTGCGGCGTTCCACGTTATCTGCTCCGCACGGCCGCTTCACGCGATGTGTCCACACGTATTCGCCATCGTATTTCAGCCTCGCCGATCCGGAATTACCACAAAGGTGAGATTTTTCGGGAGCCGCGAGTGAGCTTTTCCGGGGAAGCGTGGTGAGCCGATACGGGAGCGTTCGGTGAGCCTTCCCGGGAGCGGCCGGTGAGCACTTGCGGGAGATGCTGGTGAGCCTTTCCGGGGCACGTTGGTGAGGGTCTGCGGGAGAGTTCGGTGAGGACATTCGGGAGACTTTGGTGAGGGTCTCCAGGAGCCTTGGGTGAGCTTTTTCGGGAGGCATTGGTGAGCGCTTGCGGGACACCAAGGTGAGACTTTTCGGGAGCATGCGGATGCACGGCTCCCGAGAGCGCGGCGCCGGCCAATGCCGGCGTCACACACGGGTGCGGACACGCATGAACCGTGCCCGCGGTCAGATTCAGGCAACGAGTTTCGACGCCGCGTCGTTCACCTGGTCGCGTGAAATCGCGAGTTCCTCGAGGTGCGGATCGGCATAGACGGCGCCGGTTTCGCGCTCGAGGCGGGCGATCGTCAGCGCGCAACGCGCGGTGTCCTTCGGCATCGCGATGAAACGCTTGACCGACTCGCCGGACGTGAATGCTTCGAACAGCGCACCGCGCACGTCGTCCGGGAGCGTCTTGGTCCACTGGTACGGCTTGCCGTTGAACGTGATCGACGGCGGCAGCGTGCGTTCCTTCTTGGTCGCGGTGATGAGCCCGTAGGTGCGGGCCGCGTCGCCGATCTGCTCGGGCGAGAAGAGTTCGTCGGGCGTGATGTCGAACTGCTCGATGTAGTTCTCGATCGCCTGCATCGCGGCGGCACGATCGTCGCGCTTCTTCTGCGCGCGCGCGACGATATCGCGCAGCTCGTCCGCCTCCTCGGGCGTGATCGTGAAGCTTGCCTGCTTCTGCTGAAGTTCGGAGAAACGCTGGAATTCTTGATCGTTCAGAAGTTTGGCCATGACATCCATCGGACACGACGGCCGTGACAACCGGCCGCCGTAGTTTTTGAGAGGGCCGCTATTCTAGCGTAGCGCGGTGAGCGCACGATATGGCACCGCGTATCGTGCACTGCACGGGCATCGCGCGCGACCGGGTACGGCGCAACTGCGCCGCGCCCGGTGCGCTTCGTCGAACCCGCGCGTCAGCAGGTCTCGGTGCGGCCCATCGACAGATGGGCGACCGTGTCGCGCAACCCTTCGACGACGACGTCGACGGACGGCGCCGCGTGCGTGTCGATCCGGCGCATGTACGGGCAGGTCAGCACCGCGACCGCATGGCCGGACGGCCCGAGGATCGGCGCGGTCAGGTCGGTCACGCCGTACGCCTGGCGGCTGTCCTGGCGCAGATAGCCATCCTGCCGGACGGACTGGCACGCATACGCGAGTTCCTGCTCGTTCAGCGGCGCTTCACCCTTGACCTTGCGATGCTCGGCCAGCATGTGTGCGCGCTGCTCGGGGCCCTGGAACGACAGCATCACGCGCCCCGACGCGGTATCGGCGAGCCCGACGCGCGAGCCGAGCCGGACCGACACGCCCCACGGGCCGGGCCCGTCGACCTGCGCGATCACGAGCAGGTTGCCGCGATCGTAGACGGTCAGGTGGCACGACTGTTCGGCGGCATCGGCGAAGCGCTGCATCGGCGGCAAGGCCTCGGCAATCAGCCGGTTCATCGGCGGATGCCGGTGCGCGAGCGCGAACAGCTTGAGGCTGAGCGTGTAGCGGTCGCCGCCGGTCGAGCGCATCACATAGCGGCGCGCGACGAGGCGTTCGAGCATCCGGTAGATTTCGCTCGCGTTGCGGCCGAGTTCCTTCGTGATTTCGGTGCGGGTGAGTCCTTCTTTCTGCTCGGACAGGAGTTCGAGAATGTCGAGGCCCTTGTCGAGCGCGGGTGCGCGATAGCGGTCGATGGCGGCCATCGATTCCCGTGCGTCGCAGCCAGGAAGCGGGTCGTTGGTTGTCTGCATTATGGGTGTGAGGTTGGGGGATTACCGTCGATCGGCTGGCGACGCACGCTGGCCGGTTCTGCACGCGCATAAGTCGGGCCCGCGTATGGCGATGAAAGCCATTCGTGCGAGCTTAGCAATAAACATATAGTGTGCAATGCCGTGTCTTTTTACCGATCGTTACCGAATAAGAACGGATTGGCAAACGTTTTCGATGACAGGGGCACCCCGAATAGCCAGTATTCATGCACCGGTGGCAGGCGATGCCGGCATGCGTGGCGGTTCGCGCTGTGCGGTCGCGTCCGATGCTGCGCCGCAACGTCTGCAGGCGCACCAATAGTCGGTATCCGTCGCGCGTCATTTCACGGCGCGCGGCCGATGGTACAAAGGCTTGCGGGCCAGCGAGGGCGCGGCCGCGCGTGAAGCCGGCCGGCATCGGCCGGCATGCGTCGCGGGTGCCGGGCCGTCGTCGCCGATGCGCAGACCGGCGGCCGCCCGTTCGATGCGCGCCGTGCTTCCGTGCGGCGCCGCGATCGCTGCGCCCGCGCGACCCTCGCGCGTCGACGGCAGGCCGGATGCGGCGCCGACGCGCGCAATCGACGATCGACGATCAGTCCGGCGTGCGGCCGCGAATGGCCGCGTCGGCCGGTATCCTGTCCCATTCGACAACAGAGGTTGAGCACGATGAAACTGCTTCGCTATGGCCCGTCCGGCCAGGAAAAGCCCGGTATCCTCGACGCGGAGGGCCGGATTCGCGACCTGTCCGCACACGTGCCGGAGCTTGCCGGCGATGTGCTGTCCGACGCGGGTCTCGCGCGGCTGCGCGCGATCGATCCGGCCACGCTGCCGCTCGTGTCCGGCGAGCCGCGCATCGGCGCGTGCGTCGGGCACGTCGGCAAGTTCATCGGCATCGGCCTGAACTATGCCGATCACGCGGCCGAAGCCGGCATGCCGGTACCGAAGGAGCCGGTCGTGTTCGGCAAGTGGACGAGTTCGATCTGCGGCCCGAACGACGGCATCGACATCCCGAAGGGTTCGGTCAAGACCGACTGGGAAGTCGAGCTGGGCGTCGTGATCGGCGCGCGGTGCAAGGACACCGACGAAGCGAGTGCGCTCGATTACGTCGCGGGCTATTGCGTCGTCAACGACGTGTCCGAGCGCGAATGGCAGATCGAGCGCGGCGGCCAGTGGGACAAGGGCAAGGGTTTCGACACGTTCGGCCCGATCGGGCCGTGGCTTGTCACGCGCGACGAGGTGCCCGATCCGCAGCGTCTCGACCTGTGGCTCGAAGTCGACGGCCACCGTTATCAGAACGGCAACACCCGCACGATGGTGTTCACCGTCGCGCAGTTGATTGCCTATCTGTCGAGCTGCATGACGCTGCAGCCGGGCGACGTCATCACGACCGGCACGCCGCCGGGCGTCGGCATGGGCGTCAAGCCGTCGCCGGTGTTCCTGAAGGCCGGCCAGACGGTGCGCCTCGGGATCGAAGGGCTCGGCGAGCAGTTGCAGCACACGCGCGGCGCACAGTAACCGTACGAGCTGCGATCCTGTTACACGACCGCCGGCGGCGGTCGCCGGGAGCCGGACGCTGATGTGTCAAAACTAAGGGCCCGATTCTGCGCAATGCGGAATCGGGCCCTTGCCGTTTGTACGCGGTGTACGCGGGCTCGATCACACGACGTTGTCGAGTTCGCAATGTGCTTCGAGCCGATACCCGTCGGGATCGACGACGAACGCCGCGTAGTAGCCGGGACCGTAATGCTCGCGCTTGCCGGGCCCGCCGTTGTCCTGACCGCCGTGCTCGAGCGCGGCGCGGTAGAACGCGTCGACCTCGACGGGCGACGCGGCCTTGAACGACAGGTGCAGCCCCGATTCGGGATCGGCGGCGATGGGGCGGGCAGCGTGCTGCAACCACAGCTCCGGTTCGGTCGTGCCGTACCCGATGGAGCCGTCGTCGCTATACAGCCGCTTGTAGCCGAGCGCGCCGAGCGTGCTGTCGTAGAACGTGCGGCTGCGGCCGATGTGGGCGACGCCGAAGGAAAGGTGATCGATCATCTGTTGGCTCCTTGAATTGAAGGGGGACCTCAGTGCAGCAAACCCGCTTATAAGCACCATGCCAGCCGCTTGTAGCGGAGCGCGCCGAGCGTGCTGTCGTAGAACGCGCAGTTGCGGTCGTTGTGGATAACTCCGCGGGAAAGACGATCGATCATCTGTGGCTCCTTGAACTGAAGGGGGGACGTCAGTGCAGCAAACCTTTTTAACCACCATGCTGGTTATGTTAGAAAGCGTCCGGACGCTTGTCAACCGGCATGGTGGTTAGATACGATGGTGTCATGAGCGATACGCAACCTTCCGTCACGATGGACTGCCTGATTCCGGCGCCGCCCGAAACCCTGAGCATCGATTTCGCGAACACGCTGTACTGGCGTGGCAGCGACCCGCCGACGGAAACCTTCGGAACGATGGACGACCTGCTGGCGTGGTGCCGCGAGCAGGCCGGGGTGCCGGCCGGCATGGCCGACCGGTGCCGCGTGCGCGGCGTGGAGGAAGGCGAGCCGGCGATGCTCGCGCGTGCGCTCGCGTTGCGCGAGGCGCTGTATCGGCTCTTTCATGCGCAGGCCGAGCGGCGCGAGCCGCAGCCCGACGATCTCGCGCTGCTCGGCGGTTTTCTGGCGGAAGCGTCGCCGCGCGTCGCGCTGGCGCGCATCGACGGCGGCTATGCGTGGCGGATCGGCGGCGCGGGCGCAACGCTCGCGGGGCTGCTGAGCCCGGTGCTGTGGTCGGCGACCGACCTGCTGGGCGGCGCGCGGCTCGCGAAGGTCAAGCGTTGCGCGAACGACGCATGCCAGTGGTTGTTCATCGACGACAGCAAGAACGGCAGTCGCCGCTGGTGCTCGATGTCGTCGTGCGGCAATCGCGCGAAGGCCTACCGCCACTATCACAAGGCCGACTGACGAGCCTGCCCGGGCGCACGCGCACCGGCGCGTCGCCCCCGAACCTGGCTACTTCGCCGACAACTTCCGCCACAGCGTCGTCTTGCTGATGCCGAGCATCGCGCATGCGCGGTCGCGGTCGCCGCCGCACGCGTCGAGCACCGCGCGGATCTCGTCGGCTTCCGCGCGGCGGCGGCGCGCGTGCAGCGTCTGCGCATCGTCGGCGTCGAGCGCATCGGGCGGCGCCGCGAACAGCTCGGGTGCGATCGCCTGCAGCGCGTCGGGATCGAGCACGGCGCACGCTGCGGCGGGATCGTTTTCATCGGCTTCCTCGGCGAGTTCCACCGCGATGCGCTCGATCACGTTCTGCAGTTCCCGCACGTTGCCGGGCCACCGGTAGCGCGCCAGGGTTGCCTGCGTCGCGCCGAGCACGCGCGCGGCATCGCCGGCGTCGCGCAGGCGCTCGGCGAGGCGCGGCTCGCGCCGCGCGGCCTGCACGAGCAGCGTCGCCGCGAGCGCGGGGATGTCGGCCGCGCGCTCGCGCAGCGGCGGCAGGCCGACGTTCAGGATGTTGAGCCGGTAATAGAGATCCGCGCGGAACGTGCCGGCCTCGACGGCCGCGAGCAGCGGACGATGCGTCGCGGCGATCACGCGCACGTCGATGCGGATCGGCTCGGTCGAGCCGAGGCGGATCACCTCGCGCTCCTGCAGCACGCGCAGCAGCCGGCTCTGCAGCGACGGCGGCATCTCGCCGATCTCGTCGAGAAACAGCGTGCCGCGGTGCGCGGCCTCGAACAGGCCGGTCTTGCCGCCGCGCCGCGCGCCGGTGAACGCGCCTTCCTCATAGCCGAACAGCTCGCTCTCGAGCAGCGCTTCCGGAAACGCGCCGCAATTGACCGCGACGAACGGGTAGCTGCGCCGCGCGGACAGCGCGTGCAGGCTCTGCGCGATCATTTCCTTGCCGGTGCCGCTTTCGCCGAGCACGAGCACGGTCGCGTCGGATTTCGCGTAGCGGCGCACGAGGTCGCGCACGCGCGCCATCGGCGCCGATGCGCCGATCACGTCGTCGAGCGCGTAGCGCGCCGCGAACTGTTGCGTGGTCGGCTGCGAACGCAGCGCACGGTCGAGCCGTTCGACCGCGCGCGATTCCTGGAACGTCAGCACGCTGCCCGACGTGACGCCGCGATCGACGAGCGGCCCGCGATGCACGACATAGCGCACGCCGCGCACGGTCGCGAGCGCGTCGCCGTCCTCGCCGCGCAGCGTGCGCAGCTCGGGCCGCAGGTCGACGAGTGCCCGGCCGACGGCCGCCGCGGGTTCGACCCCGAGCGCGGACGCGAGCCGCTCGTTGATCGCCTCGACGCGGCCGCGCGCGTCGAGCGCGACCACGCCGTCGCGCAGGTGTTGCAGCAGGTTGTCGAGCCGTTGGCGGCGGAACGCCTCGGCATGCGTCGCATACGCGACTTCGAGCGCCGTATCGACGGCCTTGCGTACCGACGCATGCGAATACAGGAACACCGCGCCCATGCCGGCGCTGGCTGCGAGATCGGTGACGAGGCCGGGGCCGACGATCGTCTCGATGCCGCGGTCGCGCAGGTCGTGCACGCAGGCTTCCGCTTCCTGCGCGGACTGATATGACGCAAACTGCACGTCGAGGCCGTACGCGGCGACGAAGCGGCGTACCTCGGGCGGCGTTTCTCCGGCGCTGACGAGCGCGATCCGCGACGCGTCGCGCCGGGCGCGCGCGAGCGCCTGCATCACGTCGAAGCCGGTCGGCGACACGACCACGACCGGCACCTGCGCACGCGTCTTCAGGAAGGCGCCGTTCGAGCCGGCTGCGACGATCACGTCGGGCCGCGCGGCGCCGGCCTCGGCGATCGCGCTGAGCGCATCCTCATACGCGCGCGTCACGATGCGCACGTCGGCGCGTTCGTCGAATTCGCCGGCGATCTCGCGAAAAAGTTCGCGCAGGCGGCTGATGCCCATCGCCCAGATGCGCGGGCGCGCCGCGCGATCGGCCGGGCCGACAGGCTTGGTCGAGGAGAGGTCCATGGCGATCGATTATGCGCGCGGGATTTCATTTTTGAAACACGAAATTGCCGAATTGAAATCGCCGGGCGCTGCAGCGCCCGCGCCGCTTGCTTAAGAATCAGTGGGTTAGCGACGTTTCGCGAGCTGGCCCGGTCCTTGCTGTTATCGGGCATTCCTTCAGGAGGCCGTTCATGAGCAACACGCATCTTCAGAGCGCCGGCGCGAAATTCCGCGCGGCAGTCGCGGCCGAGCAGCCGCTGCAGGTGGTCGGCGCGATCACCGCATACGCAGCCAAGATGGCGCAGGCCGTCGGCTTCAAGGCCGTGTACCTGTCGGGTGGCGGCGTCGCCGCGAACTCGCTCGGGATCCCCGATCTCGGCATCAGCACGATGGAAGACGTGCTGATCGACGCGAACCGGATCACCAACGCAACCGACCTGCCGCTGCTCGTCGACATCGATACGGGCTGGGGCGGCGCATTCAACATCGCGCGCACGGTCCGCTCGTTCATCAAGGCCGGCGTCGCGGCCGTGCATCTCGAGGACCAGGTCGGCCAGAAGCGTTGCGGCCATCGTCCGGGCAAGGAAGTCGTGCCGGCCGAGGAAATGGTCGATCGCATCAAGGCCGCGGTCGACGCACGTACCGACGACCAGTTCGTGATCATGGCGCGTACCGATGCGGCCGCCGCCGAAGGGATCGACGCGGCGATCGAGCGCGCGGTCGCGTACGTCGAAGCCGGCGCCGACATGATCTTCCCGGAAGCGATGAAGACGCTCGACGACTACCGCCGTTTCAAGGCGGCCGTGAAGGTGCCGATCCTCGCGAACCTGACCGAGTTCGGCTCGACGCCGCTGTTCACGCTCGACGAACTGCGCGAGGCGAACGTCGACATCGCGCTGTACTGCTGCGGCGCGTATCGCGCGATGAACAAGGCCGCGCTGAATTTCTACGAGACGCTGCGCCGCGACGGCACGCAGAAGGCGGCCGTGCCGACGATGCAGACGCGCGCCGAGCTGTACGACTTCCTCGGCTATCACGAATACGAACGCAAGCTCGACGAGCTGTTCGCGCAGGGCAAGAAGTAACGCGGCCCGCGCGCCGGGACACGATTCCCGGGATGCTTTGCATGGGACCGAACCAGGCGCTAAAGCGCCAAGTCCGGTCGACAGCTTTGCATGGGACCGCACTAGGCGCTGAAGCGCCAAGTCCGGTCGACACCGCTACATATTGGAGAACGGAAACATGAGCGAGACGAAAGACGCAGCAGCACCGGCCGCCGCAGGCGCATTCAAGCCGAAGAAGTCGGTGGCGCTGTCGGGCGTGACGGCCGGCAACACGGCGCTGTGCACGGTCGGCAAGACCGGCAACGACCTGCACTACCGCGGCTACGACATTCTCGACGTCGCCGAATCGTGCGAATTCGAGGAAATCGCGCACCTGCTCGTGCACGGCACGCTGCCGAACCTGACCGAACTGGCCGCGTACAAGACCAAGCTGCGCGCGCTGCGCGGCCTGCCGAGCGCGCTGAAGGCGGCGCTCGAGCAGATCCCGGCGTCCGCGCACCCGATGGACGTGATGCGCACGGGCGTGTCGGTGCTCGGCACCGTGCTGCCGGAGAAGGACGACCACAACCTGCCGGGCGCGCGCGACATCGCCGACCGCCTGATGGCGTCGCTCGGCTCGGTGCTGCTGTACTGGTATCACTTCTCGCACAACGGCAAGCGCATCGAGACGGAAACCGACGACGACTCGATCGGCGGCCACTTCCTGCACCTGCTGCACGGCAAGACGCCGTCGAAGTCGTGGGTCGAGGCGATGCACACGTCGCTGATCCTGTACGCGGAGCACGAATTCAACGCGTCGACGTTCACCGGCCGCGTGATCGCGGGCACGGGCTCGGACATCTACTCGGCGATCACCGGCGCGATCGGTGCGCTGCGCGGGCCGAAGCACGGCGGCGCGAACGAAGTCGCATATGAAATCCAGAGCCGCTACAGCTCGCCGGACGACGCCGAAGCGGACATCCGCCGCCGCGTCGAGAACAAGGAAGTGGTGATCGGCTTCGGCCACCCGGTCTACACGATCTCCGATCCGCGCAACAAGGTGATCAAGGGCGTCGCGCACAAGCTGTCGAAGGAAGCGGGCGACCTGAAGCTGTACAACATCGCCGAGCGCCTCGAATCGGTGATGTGGGACGCGAAGAAGATGTTCCCGAACCTCGACTGGTTCAGCGCGGTGTCGTATCACATGATGGGCGTGCCGACCGCGATGTTCACGCCGCTGTTCGTGATCTCGCGCACGTCGGGCTGGAGCGCGCACATCATCGAACAGCGCGTCGACAACAAGATCATCCGCCCGAGCGCGAACTACACGGGCCCGGAAGACCTGCAGTTCGTGCCGATCGAGAAGCGCTGATCCTCCCGCAGCGCGCGCCGGCCCCCGCAGCGCGGGCGGCCGCCGCGCGCTGAACGCCATACCCAGGTATCCCCCCACATCATGAATACCGCCAACCGCAAACCCCTGCCCGGCACGTCGCTGGACTATTTCGACGCGCGTGCCGCGGTCGAAGCGATCGCGCCCGGCGCCTACGACACGCTGCCGTACACGTCGCGCGTGCTCGCCGAAAACCTCGTGCGCCGCTGCGATCCGGCGATCCTCGCCGAGTCGCTGAAACAGATCGTCGAGCGCAAGCGCGAGCGCGATTTTCCGTGGTTCCCGGCGCGCGTGGTGTGCCACGACATCCTCGGGCAGACGGCACTCGTCGATCTCGCCGGCCTGCGCGACGCGATCGCCGACGGCGGCGGCGACCCGGCGAAAGTGAACCCGGTCGTGCCCGTGCAACTGATCGTCGACCACTCGCTCGCCGTCGAGTGCGGCGGCTTCGATCCGGACGCATTCGCGAAGAACCGCGCGATCGAGGATCGCCGCAACGAGGATCGCTTCCACTTCATCGAGTGGACGAAGAGGGCGTTCGAGAACGTCGACGTGATCCCGCCGGGCAACGGCATCATGCACCAGATCAACCTCGAGAAGATGTCGCCGGTGATCCAGGCGCACGACGGCGTCGCGTATCCGGATACCTGCGTCGGCACCGACAGCCACACGCCGCACGTCGACGCGCTCGGCGTGATCGCGATCGGCGTCGGCGGGCTCGAAGCCGAAAACGTGATGCTCGGCCGCGCGTCGTGGATGCGCCTGCCCGACATCGTCGGCGTCGAGCTGACCGGCAAGCGCCAGCCCGGCATCACCGCGACCGACGTCGTGCTCGCGCTGACCGAATTCCTGCGCAAGGAAAAGGTGGTCGGCGCGTATCTGGAATTCCGCGGTGAAGGCGCGGCGAGCCTCACGCTCGGCGATCGCGCGACGATCTCGAACATGGCGCCCGAATACGGCGCGACGGCCGCGATGTTCTTCATCGACGGCCAGACGATCGACTACCTGCGCCTCACCGGCCGCAGCGACGAGCAGGTGAAGCTCGTCGAGACCTATGCGAAGGCGGCGGGCCTGTGGGCCGATACGCTGAACGATGCGCAGTACGAGCGCACGCTGACGTTCGACCTGTCGAGCGTCGTGCGCAACATGGCCGGCCCGTCGAACCCGCACAAGCGGCTGCCGACGTCCGACCTCGCCGCGCGCGGGATCGCCGGCCAGTGGGAAGAGAAGGCGGGCGAGATGCCCGACGGCGCGGTGATCATCGCCGCGATCACGAGCTGCACGAACACCAGCAACCCGCGCAACGTGATCGCAGCGGCTTTGCTCGCGCGCAACGCGAACGCGAAGGGCTTGACGCGCAAGCCGTGGGTGAAGAGCTCGCTCGCGCCGGGCTCGAAGGCGGTCGAGCTGTATCTGGAAGAAGCGAACCTGCTGCCGGAACTCGAGAAGCTCGGCTTCGGCATCGTCGCGTTCGCGTGCACGACCTGCAACGGGATGTCGGGCGCGCTCGACCCGAAGATCCAGCAGGAGATCGTCGATCGCGACCTGTACGCGACGGCCGTGCTGTCCGGTAACCGCAACTTCGACGGCCGCATCCATCCGTATGCGAAGCAGGCGTTCCTCGCGTCGCCGCCGCTCGTCGTCGCGTATGCGATCGCCGGCACGATCCGCTTCGACATCGAGAAGGACGTGCTCGGCCACGACCAGAACGGCAAGCCGGTCACGCTGAAGGATATCTGGCCGACCGACGAGGAGATCGATGCGATCGTCGCGTCGAGCGTGAAGCCCGAGCAGTTCCGCAAGGTCTACGAGCCGATGTTCGCGCGCAGCGCCGATGCGGGCGAGCGCGCGGCGCCGCTGTACGACTGGCGCGCGCAGAGCACGTACATCCGCCGTCCGCCGTACTGGGAAGGCGCGCTGGCCGGCGAGCGCACGCTGCAGGGGATGCGTCCGCTCGCGGTGCTCGGCGACAATATCACGACCGACCACCTGTCGCCGTCGAACGCGATTCTCGCGAACAGCGCGGCCGGCGAATACCTCGCGAAGATGGGCCTGCCCGAAGAGGACTTCAACTCGTACGCGACGCACCGGGGAGACCACCTCACAGCGCAACGTGCGACCTTCGCGAACCCGACGCTGATCAACGAGATGGCGGTGGTCGACGGCGCGGTGAAGAAGGGCTCGCTCGCGCGCGTCGAGCCGGAAGGCAAGGTCATGCGGATGTGGGAAGCGATCGAGGCGTACATGAATCGCAAGCAGCCGCTGATCGTCGTCGCCGGCGCCGACTACGGCCAGGGCTCGTCGCGCGACTGGGCCGCGAAGGGCGTGCGGCTCGCGGGCGTCGAGGCGATCGCCGCCGAAGGGTTCGAGCGGATCCACCGCACGAACCTGATCGGGATGGGCGTGCTGCCGCTCGAGTTCAAGCCCGGCACGAACCGGACGACGCTCGGCATCGACGGCACCGAGACCTTCGACGTGATCGGTGAGCGCACGCCGCGCGCCGACCTGACGCTCGTGATTCACCGCAGGAACGGCGAGCGCGTCGAGGTGTCGATGACGTGCCGGCTCGATACGGCCGAGGAAGTGTCGATCTACGAAGCCGGCGGCGTGCTGCAGCGCTTCGCGCAGGACTTCCTCGAATCGTCGCAGGCGGCGTGACGGGAAGGCGGTAAAGGCGGTTCCGCGCGCCGTGGCGGCGCGTGGAGCGAAGGGCCGGTTGTCGCGGCGGCGCAGGGGTGCCGGCCGTGCGGCTGGCCCGATTCGGTTTGCTGCGCATGGCTTCGGCGTGCGTTGCAGCGGGCGGGAAGCGGTGCCGACGCACCGGTCCCGCCGACCTGGGATAAAACGGACATGGCTCACATTCCTCAAATCAGGATTCCCGCGACCTATATCCGCGGCGGCACCAGCAAGGGCGTGTTCTTCCGGCTGCAGGACCTGCCCGATGCGGCGCAGGCGCCGGGCGCCGCGCGCGACGCGCTGCTGCTGCGCGTGATCGGCAGCCCCGATCCGTACGGCAAGCAGATCGACGGGATGGGCGGCGCGACGTCGTCCACCAGCAAGACGGTGATCGTGTCGAAGAGCACGCGGCCCGGCCACGACGTCGACTACCTGTTCGGGCAGGTCGCGATCGACAAGGCGTTCGTCGACTGGACCGGCAACTGCGGCAACCTGTCGGCGGCGGTCGGCCCGTTCGCGATCGGCGGCGGGCTCGTCGATCCGGCGCGCGTGCCGCGCGACGGTGTCGCGACCGTGCGGATCTGGCAGGCCAACATCGGCAAGACGATCATCGCCCACGTGCCGGTCACGAACGGCGCGGTGCAGGAGACGGGCGACTTCGAGCTGGACGGCGTCACGTTCCCGGCCGCAGAAGTGCAGCTCGAATTCATGGACCCGGCCGCCGACGAAGAAGGCGCGGGCGGGTCGATGTTCCCGACCGGCAACCTGGTCGACGATCTCGCGGTGCCGGGCGTCGGCACGCTGAAGGCAACGATGATCAACGCGGGGATCCCGACGATCTTCGTCGAGGCCGAAGCGATCGGCTATACGGGCACCGAGCTGCAGGACGCGATCAACGGCGACGCGAAGGCGCTCGAGAAGTTCGAGACGATCCGCGCGCACGGCGCGTTGCGCATGGGCCTGATCGACACGCTCGATGAAATCGCGACGCGGCAGCACACGCCGAAGATCGCGTTCGTCGCGAAGCCGGCTGATTACGTCGCATCGAGCGGCAAGCGCGTGAATGCGGGCGACGTCGACCTGCTGGTGCGCGCGATGTCGATGGGCAAGCTGCACCACGCGATGATGGGTACGGCGGCGGTCGCGATCGGCACGGCCGCGGCGATCCCCGGCACGCTCGTCAATCTGGCGGCGGGCGGCGGCGAACGCAACGCGGTGCGCTTCGGGCATCCGTCGGGCACGCTGCGCGTCGGCGCGGAAGCGCAGCAGGAGAACGGCGAGTGGATCGTCACGAAGGCGATCATGAGCCGCAGCGCACGCGTGCTGATGGAAGGCTGGGTGAGGGTGCCGGGCGACGCGTTCTGACGTTTCCGTCGATCGACCGGAATGCGCGGGCGGCTTCGGCCGCCCGCGTCGTTTCGGCTAGCCGTGCAGGAAGCGGCGCAGCGCGTCGTGGCTGAGGCGGCGTGCCGTTTCGGAGAGGCGCGCGTCGGGCACGATGTCGAAACCGTGCACGCCGCCGGGAAGCACATGCAGTTCGGTCGGCACGCCCGCGTGGAGCAGCCGTCGCGCATAGTCGAGGTTTTCTTCGAGGAACAGGTCGAGCGAGCCGATCGACAGGAATGTCGGCGGCAGGCCGTCGAGCGTTTCCGCGCGCGCGGCGGCGGCATAAGGCGACACGCCGTCGATGCCCGGCGCGTGGCCGAGCAGCGACGTCCAGCCGAACCGGTTGTTGGCCGCGTGCCAGACGAACTCGCCGGCATGCGGATGCGGTGTGCGCGTGCAGGTGCGGTCGTCGAGCATCGGGTAGATCAGGTGCTGGAACGCGAGCGGGAATTCGCCGCGGTCGCGCGCCAGCAGCGCCAGCGCGGCGGCGAGCCCGCCGCCCGCGCTTTCTCCCATGATGCCGATGCGCGTCGCGTCGATGCCGAGCGTATCGGCATGGCGGAAGGTCCACGCGAGGCCCGCGTAGCAATCCTCGATCGCGCCGGGGAACACCGTTTCCGGCGCGAGGCGGTAGTCGATCGAGATCAGCGCGCAGCCGAGCTGCTTGACTGCCTGGCGATGAATGGCCTCCAGGTCCTTCGCCGCGCCGCGCACGTAGCCGCCGCCGTGCATGTGGACGATCGCCGGGAGCGGTCGCGCGGCGTCGTCGGGCGTGTAGAGGTGGAGCGGGACGTCCGGCGCGCCGGCGGGGCCCGGGACGGTGCGGCGCTCGAGCGTGCTGCCGGCCGGGTCCGGCGGCGGCAGCGGCAGCACGCGCTCGCGCGCCTGCGCGAGGTTGTCGGCGCCGAGCGTGACGGTCGGCCACACGTCGAGCAGCGGGCGGATTTCGGGATCGACGAGATGCAGGGTATCCAAGCGGTTGCTCCGTGGTTGGGTGGCGGCGATAACGGACGAACCGGCGTCGCCGCAGCGGGGCCCGGCGGCCGGCAGGCCGCCGCGATCGTGTCCGTCAGGCATGCCGCGTCAGGTGACCGGTGCCGTCGGGTGCGGGTCATATGCGGCACGACAGTGGGCTGACCTCGCCGTCGACGGGCAAGTTCCCGCAGCGGCGCCGACCGGCACGACATCGTCGTCGTGATGCGTCGCGATGCGTCGTGCGCGGCCCGCGCGGCGCGGCTGCCTACAGCACACTGCGTGCGACGACCCACCGGTGGACCTCGCTCGGGCCTTCGAAGATGCGCATCAGCCGCGCTTCGCTGGCCATCTGCTGCAACGGCAGTTCCTTCGTCATGCCCATCGCGCCGAGCGTCTGCATCGCGTGATCGATGACGGTCCACGCCATCTCCGTCGCGAACACCTTGACCATCGAGATCTGCGTGCGCGCATCCTGCCCGGCATCCACCCGCGCGGCCGCTTCGTAGGTCATGAGGCGGCATGCGTGGATCTGCGTCAGTGCGTCGGCGACCCACCACTGGACTGCCTGGCGTTCCGCGAGCGGCACGCCGAAGGTCTTGCGCTGTTTCGCATGGTCGCACAGCAGCGCGACCGCGCGCTCGGCGCGGCCGATGCACCAGGCCGCCATCTCCAGCCGCCGGTTCGACAGGCGCCCCTGCATCGGCACGAAGCCTTCGCCTTCGCGGCCGAGCAGTTGCGTGGCGGGAAGGCGGCAGTTGTCCAGCACGATCTCGTAGGTGGACAGCCCGCCGATCATCGCGATCCGGCGTTCGATGATGAAGCCCGGCGTATCGCGCTCGACGATGAACGCCGACATGCCGCCGCGCTTGCCCTTGTTGCGGTCCGTCAGCGCCATCACGATCGTCCAGTCGGCTTCGCTCGCGTGGCTGATCCAGATCTTGCGGCCGTTCAGCACCCAGCCGTCGCCGTCGCGCTCGGCCGTCGTCGACAGCGCGCCCGGGTCCGAGCCGGCGCCCGGTTCGGAGATGGCCATCGCGGAACGCGAGACGCCGCGCGCATAAGGGTCGAGATAGCGGGCGCGCTGCGCGTCGTCGGCCGAGTCGCACAGCATCCTCAGGTTCGGCGAATCGGGCGGCAGGATGTACGGCGTCACGGTCGTGCCGATCGCTTCGTTCACGCCGACCATCGCGACGGCCGACAGGTCCGCGCCGCCGACGTCGAGGGGCGCGTCGAGCCCCCACAGACCGAGCTGCCGGGAGCGTTCGTCGAGTCGCGCGCGTTCGTCGGCGAGCAGCGCGAAGCGCTGGCCGTCGGCCTCGCGCGCCATCACGGCTGCTTCGATCGGAATCAGCTCGTCGTTCACGAAGCGCGCGACGAGGTCCTTGATCATCCGGTGTTCGAGTTCAAGTTCGAAGTTCATGTGCAGATCGATGATTGAGTGAAGGAAACCGGCGCGATCAGCGCGCGGCTGGCAGCGGCGCCGGCCGCGCGCGCAGCGTGCCGAGCAGCGCCACGCAGCCGGCCGCGAGCAACGCCGCGTTGAAATAGAGCCCGCCGCGCATCGACCCGGTGGCCGTGTTGAGCACGCCCATCAGGAACGGGCTTGCGAACCCGCCGATCGCGCCGGACATCGTGATCGCCGCGATCGCGACCGCCATCGAGCGCTTCGGCAGTGCGAGCCCCGGCACCACCCAGAACGCGGGCAGTGCCGCGGCGTGCGTGGCGACCGCGATGCAGAGCGCGATTACCAGGTGCGGCGTGCCGTCGACGCTCGCCAGCCCGGCGAGCGCCGCCGCACACGCGAGCATGGCGAATGCACCGTGCCCGCGCCATTCGCGCCGGCGTTCGGTGCGCCAGCCCATCCCGAGCATGCCGACGATGCCGCACAGGTAGGGCAGCGCCGACAGCAGCCCGATCTGCATCGCGCCGTGCAGGCCGCCGCGATGCAGGATCACGGGCATCCAGAACACGAGTGCGTAGCCGGCGGCCGCGATCGCAAAATTGGCCGCGCATAGCAGCCAGAAATCGCGGTGCGCGAGCAGCGGCCGCGCCGCGTTCGCATCCGGCGTACCGGGTTCGGCATGCGCGTGCGCGGCGCGCAGCGCGGCCTTGTCGGCGTCCGACAGCCAGCGTGCATCGTCCGGTCGGTCGTCGAGAAACCGCAGCGCGACGATGCCGATCGCGCTGCTCGGCAGGCCTTCCACGAGGAACAGCCATTGCCAGCCGCTCAGGCCGGCCGCTCCGTCGAAGTACGTGAGGATGGCGCCCGACACGGGCCCGGCGATCATGCCCGCGAGGTACAGCGCCGTCATGAAGAGCGCGAACGCCTTCGCGCGCTGCCGCGGCGGATACCACGCGCCGAGATAGAACAGGATGCCGGGGAAGAAGCCGGCCTCGAACACGCCCAGCAGGAATCGGCACGCGTAGAACTGCGCGGGCGTCGTGACGAACATCGTCGCGGCCGAGCCGAGCCCCCACAGCACCATGATTCGTGCAATCGTCTTGCGTGCGCCGATCCGCGCGAGCAACGCGTTGCTCGGAATCTCGAATGCCATGTAGCCGATGAAGAAGATGCCCGCGCCAAGCCCATAGACGGCGTCGGAGAAGTGCAGTTCGGCGGCCATCTGCGCGTGCGCGAAGCCGACGTTGATCCGGTCGATGAACGACAGCGTGTAGCAGAGGATCAGGAACGGCAGCAGCCGGCGCGAGATCCGGCGGTAGAGCGCCTGCGTCGCGCCATCGTCGACGGCGGCCGGGCGGGTGGAAAGGGTCGGGGTCATGGGCACTCCGTCAGAAGCGGTGAACGATGCCGAGCGCGAGCACCTGCTCGGTGCCGCCCGGTTGCGGCTGCAGGCCGACGACGATCGTGTTGCGTGCGTCGCCGCCGTTTTTCATGTAGAGATAGCGCGCGTAGAGCGAAGTCCGCTTCGACAGCGGATGGTCGTACCCGACGCCGAGCGCGGTCGCGTCGTTTGCCGAGCCTTTCACGTCACGGCGCACGACCGATACGAGCACGCGATCGAGCGCGCCGACGTTGATCGATGCGCCGACGCTCGCGGTCGAGAACGCGGGCAGGTTCGGCGCCGTGCTGACGCCATGGAGAAACGCGGCGTACAGCTTGACGCGCGCGAACGCGTAGTTGGCCGCGAACACGTAATGGCGGGTCGTCGACGGGTAGACGACGGGCGACAGGTTGCCGGCCGACACGTCGCCCTGGAAGCCCGCGCCGAGATAGAGCCCGCCGATCCGGTACTGGAGCCCGGCGCCATAGTTGCGTCCGGCCTGCGTGGACAGCGCGTTCGGTGTCGGAAAGCCGTACGTGGCCATCACGCGCAGGCCGTTCCAGTCGGGGCTGAGATACGACGCCGCCTGGTTGAAGCGCGGAATCGGCGGTGTCGTGTTGCTCGTGATCGTGTCCGTCGACGTCGCGAGCAGCGCGAGCGGCGACAGCCGTTCGTTGAGCCCGAACGGATCGCCTTCGTACACGATGTAGAACGACGGCGTGTATTGCCGGCCGAGCCGGAGGTCGCCGTAGCGTGTGTTCTGCAGCGATACGTATGCCTGCCGGTAGAACAGCGTGCCGCCCTGGAACGATCCGTCGGCTGGCGAGAAGCCGCTTTCCAGCACGAACTTCGTCGAGGTGCCGCCGCCGAGATCCTCGACGCCCGTCAGCCCGAAGCGGCTGGTCGACGATCCGCCGCCGCTCTGCCGCACGCTCGACAGGCTGCCGATGCGATCGAATTCGACGTAGCTGTCGACGATCCCGTACAGCGTGACCGACGACGCGTGTGCCGACGCCGCGCACAGTGCGAAGGCGCCGATCAGGAAGGCTTTCCGTTGCATGAAGGTGTCTCCGTTCCATGTCTTTTTTTTGCGCGCCCGCGTTCTGGGAGCGGTTGCGCGCGTTGTGTCGCCGTGCTGCGTCGGGCTCAGCGCCCCCTGAATACCGGCTTGCGCTTCTCGAGAAACGCGCGGGCGCCTTCGATCCGGTCCTCGCTCGCGTAGACGTCGGGGCCGACGTCCAGCCGCAGCGCCGCGGCAACCGGCAGCCCCTGGCTGCGGGTCGCGGTTTCCTTGATGCGGCGGATCGTGAGCGGCGCGTTCGCGGCGATCGCCTGCGCCAGTTCGCGCACCGTGTCGTCGAGTGCGGCGCCGGGGACGACGCGGTTCAGCAACCCGGCGCGCTGCGCTTCGTCCGCGTCGAAGCGGCGGCCCGTGAACAGCAGCTCCATCGCGATGGCGCGCGGCAGCATGCGCGGCAACAGCACGCTCGCGAAATTCGCGCCCATGCCGACCCGCGCTTCGGGCAGCGCGAAGTACGCGTGCTCGGCGGCGATCCGCAGGTCGCACGCGAGCGCGATTTCGCAGCCGCCGCCGACGGCGAAGCCGTTGATTGCCGCGATGGTCGGCTTGCGCAGCTCCAGGATCAGCTCGTGCACGTTTCGTGCGAGCCCGCGCATCGGCCGCATCCCGCGCATTTCGGGATCGCCGAGATCGATGCCCGCACTGAAGGCGCGTTCGCCCGCACCGCGGATCACGATCGCGCGAATCGCGGGGTTGTCGTCGAGCGTGACCAGTTCGTCGCACAGGCGCCGGATCGCTTCGGCGGACAACGCGTTGGCGACGTGCGGGCGATGGATCGTCAGCCACGCGATGCCGTCGTCGTCGTTGCGCAGGATCGACGGGGCGTCGTCGCCCGTCGGCGAAGAAAACGCGCTCGAACGGGTCATGACGCGCTCCCGGTCGCGTTCGCGCGCGTGTCGTGGAGCACGCCCGCCTGCCGCAACGCTTCCCGACGGGCTGCGTCGATGCCGAACGCGTCGAGCACGGCGTCGGTGTCGGCGGCGAACGGCTGCGGCGGCCGGCGTATCGATCCGGGCGTGCGAGAGAGTTTGGCGGGGATGCCCGCGCCGGTGTACGTGTCGGTGTCGACGAACATCGCGTTGCGAGCCGTTTGCGGATGGCCGAATGCGTCGGCGACGGTGTTCACCGGCCCCGTCGCGACGCCCGCGTGCAACAGTCGGTCGACGACGTCGTCGGCGCGGAGCTCGGCGGTCAGTTGCCCGAGCAGCGTGTCGAGCGCGTCACGATTCGCGACACGTTTTGCGTTGGTCGCGAACCGTGGATCGCGCGCAAGCTCGGGCACGCCGAGCGCTTCGACGAGCCGCGCAAACGTGCGGTTGTTGCCGGCGCCGGTGGCGACCGGCTTGTCCTTGCACGGATAGACGCCGTACGGCGCGATCGCGCCGTACACGTTGCCGGTCGCGACGGGGATGTCGCCGGTCGCCATCCAGCTCGTGCTGACCGGATGCAGCATCGACAGCGCCGTGCTGAACAGGTCGATGTCGACGTGTTGCCCGAGCCCGGAGCGCGTCCGTTCGACCAGCGCGAGCAGGATGCTCGACACGGCGCTCAGGCCGGCCGCGTAATCGACGACCGGAAACGGCACCTTGAGCGGCATGCCGCCTGGTTCGCCGTTGATCGACATGAAGCCGGCCAGCCCCTGCGCGACGGCGTCGTAGCCCGGAAACCGCGCGAGCGGGCCGTCGGTGCCGTATCCGGAGATCGAGCAATGGACGAGGCGCGGGAAGCGTTCGCGCAGGCAGTCTTCGTACCCGATGCCCCAGCGTTCGAGCGTGCCCTGCTTGAAGTTGTCGACCAGCACGTCGGCCGTCTCGAGCAGGCGGAACAGTACGTCGCGTCCGTCCGGATGCGACAGGTCGAGCGCGAGATTGCGCTTGTTGCGGTTGAGCCCCCAGTAGTAGCTGGAGAGGCCGCCCGGCATTGCGGGCCCCCAGTCGCGCGTTTCGTCTCCCTGCGGCGGCTCGATCTTGATGACGTCGGCGCCGTGGTCGGCGAGCGTCTGCGCGCAGAACGGCCCCGCATAGACGCGGCTCAGGTCTACCACGCGCACGCCTGCGAGTGCGCCTTCGTTGTTGCTGGTCATGACGATGTCTCCTTCGATGTGGAATTCGATGGTCCGGCATGCCGGCATGTGCCGGCCGCACGGCATGCGACGCGTCGCCGGTTCAGCCGCGTGCGGCGAACAGCGCGTTCACCGCCGCGCGATGTTCGGGCGTGGCGTGTGCGAACGCCTGGTACGAGGCCGACAGGTCGAGCAATGTGTCGAGGCTCGCGTGCCGGCCTTCGCGCAGCAACCGCTTGGTCAGGCGCAACGCGGTGCCCGAGTGGCGGGCGATGCGGCCGGCCAGTTCATGCGCGTGCGCGAGGAGGTCGCCGTCGGGAACGACGCGCGAGACGAGCCCGCAGCGCAGCGCCGCCTGCGCGTCCAGCGCGTCGCCCGTGAACGACATTTCCGCGGCGACGGCGGCGCCGACGATCTGCGGCAGGAACCACGCGCCGCCGTCGCCCGGCACGAGGCCGAGCGCGATGAAGCTTTCGGCGAAGCGCGCGCTGTCGGCGGCGATGCGGATGTCGCACATGCACGCGAGATCGGTACCGGCGCCGATGGCCGGGCCGTTGACCGCCGCGATGGCCGGCACTTCGAGCTGCTGGAACGCCTGCGCCACGCGCTGTATGCCGCGGCGATAGCTCGTCCGGATCGCCGCGAGGTCGTGCGGGTCAGATTCGATGAACGCGCGCATCGCCTTCACGTTGCCGCCCGACGAAAACGCCGTGCCGGCGCCGGTCAGGACCAGCACGCGGATCGAGTCGTCGCGGTTCGCGTCGTCGCAGCATTCGGTCAGCGCGTCGATCGCATCGGTGTCCGAAATGGCGTTGCGGGTTTCGGGACGGTTCATCGTGACGGTCAGGATCGGGCCCTGCCGTTCACGGATCAGAAAGGCTGCCATGGTGTCTCCGTGGGTTCTGTGCCGCGGGACTTCACGCCGCGGGTCGAAGCCTAGTATCGTCACGACGGTTGGCGGCGGGAAATTCCGTTCCACATATGTGGAACGCCCGTCCCGGTTGCGTGCGGAGAGGGCGGGATGAGCGGAAACGTGGTCAAGAGCGCGGCGCGCGTGTTCGAGGTGCTGGAACTCTTCAGCGCATTGCAGCGGCCGCTGAGCGTGCGCGAGATCGCCACGCGTTGCGGCTATCCGGGGTCGAGCGCGGCGGCGCTGCTGACCAGCATGAAGGCGCTCGGCTATCTCGCGTACGACGATGCGACGCACGCCTATGCGCCGACCGCGCGGCTCGTCAATCTCGGCGAAGCGCTCGTCGATTCGGCGGCAGGCAGCCGGCGGCACTGGCACGCCGTCGCGAAGCGGCTGGCCGCCCGCACGCACGAGGCGGTCGTGGTCGCGGTGCAGAGCGATCTGTACGTGCAGTACCTCGACGCGGTCGCGGGTACCCATACGATTCCGATCCAGTTCTATGCGCCGATCGGCACGCGCCGCGAGATCTGCATGTCGAGCCTCGGCTGGGCGCTGCTGAGCATCCAGCCGGACAGCACGATCCGCCGGCTCGTGGCGCGCAGCATCCGCCGGCTCGGGAAGTCGGGCAGGACGATCGACGAGGACGTCGTGCTCGACAAGGTCGAACAGACGCGCCGGCACGGTTACTCGTATTCGGCGCATACGGTGACGCAAGGCGCCGCGATGATCTCGATGGTGATCGCGGACGGCTGGAACGGCCTGCCGCTGGCGATGGGCGTGGCCGGGCCGGTCGAGCGGATCGACGCGCATCGCGACGCGATCGTCGGGGCGATGCGCGAGGCGCTGGTCGAACGCGCGGATGAGGCGGCCGGCTAGCCGGGCGAAGCTGGCCTGCGCGCCGGGCGTTGCCGGCATCGGGCGAGTGCCGGTGCCTGGCGGAGATTGTGGGCGATTGAGGGCGATTGAGGGCGAGCGAGGGCGAGCGAGGGCGATGCGGCCGGGACGTCGTTCCCGTGTATCGGGCCGGTCGTCGTTCGTGCCACGCGTGCCGCGCGCGTCGCACGCATTCGCATAGAATCGATGCGTTTCGTTGCCCCGTCCCGGTTGCATTTCTGCGAGGTCGCAATGCCATTGAACGCGCCGCTTTCCGGCATCCACATCGTCGAATTCGAAGGTCTCGGCCCCGGTCCGCTGGCGGGCTGGATGCTTGCCGGGATGGGCGCGCGGATCACGCTGATCGCGCGCCCGTCCGGGCGCACGAGCGCGCCGGACGCGCTGCGGGGCCGCGACGGCGACCTGCTGCGCGAAGGCAAGACGATGGTCGAGCTCGACCTGAAGGCGCCGGCCGGCCGCGATGCGGCGCTCGAACTGATCGCGCAGGCCGACGCGCTGATCGAGGGGTTGCGGCCCGGCGTGATGGAGCGGCTCGGCCTCGGGCCGGAAGATTGCGCGCGCCGCCACCCGAAGCTCGTGTACGGGCGGATGACCGGCTGGGGCCAGCACGGCCCGCTCGCGGCCGCGGCCGGGCACGACCTGAATTACGTCGCGCTGACGGGGCTGCTGTCGCTGTCGGCGCCGAACGACGGCCGGCCGGGCCTGCCGCCGACCGTCGTCGGCGATGCGGGCGGCGCGCTCGGGCTCGCGTTCGGGATCGTCTGCGCGCTGTTCGACGTGCGCGGCGGCGGGCCGGGGCGCGTGGTCGACGGCGCGATCGTCGACATCGTGTCGATGCTCGGTTCGCTCGCGCTGTGGGCGCGCGCGAACGGGCAGCTCGACGGCGCGCAGCCGAGCCTCTTCCACGACGCGCCGTTCTACGACGTGTATCGCTGCGCGGACGGCGAATGCGTGACGATCGGCGCGCTCGAGCCGCCGTTCTATGCGCTGCTGGTCGAACGGCTCGGGCTGACCGACGTCGATCCGGCGTCGCAGTACGACCGCGCGCGCTGGCCCGCGCTGAAGGTGCGGTTCGCCGAGGTGTTCGCGCAGCAGCCGTCCGCGCACTGGCGCGCGCTGCTCGAAGGCACCGACGCGTGTTTCGCGCCGGTATTGAGCGTGGCCGACGCGGCCGCGCATCCGCACAACGCGGCGCGCGGGATCTACCGTACCGACGGGAACGGCAACGTGCGGGCGCGCGTGGCGCCGCGTTTCCTGCCGCTGACAGGGGACGCCGCGGGTTAGCGGCGCGGAGGCACGCTGCTCGCGGTATCGGGTGACGGCCGCTCAGGCCGTTTTCAGGCGGTTTCCTCCGGCATATCCGGCACCTTGCCGTCGCCGACGCGATTGATCGTGCCTTGCGCGATCGCGACGAGCCGCTCGTGATCGCCGTCGATGACGAACACATGACACTGGCAGGTCGCCTGGTGCCGGCCCGCATAGACGAGCTTCGCGCGGGCGACGAGCGTGCCGTTCACGGCCGGCCGCAGGTAGTTGATCTTGTATTCGGCCGTGATCACGCGCGGGCCGAGCACGAGCGCGCCGGCGAATGTCAGCGCGTTGTCGGCGAGATAGCTGATGACGCCGCCGTGCACGAAACCGTGCTGCTGCCGCAGTTCGTCGCGCACGTGCAGGCACAGCGACACCTCGTTGTCGCCGATATGCATCAGCTCCGTGCCCAGCAGCATGCTGAACGGTTGCGCGCGCAATGCGCCGCGCGCGTGGTCCGTGATGTCGGTCATCGACTTTCCTCGAAATGAGTGCCCGCTTGCGCTGAACTCTAGGAAGGGGGCTGCGGATAAGCAAGGAAATTCGTCCGCGTTTCCTGCAATTTCCGGCGCGATGCGACGCGATTATTGCGTCGAACGCGGGAGTTGTCCTTGTTTGCGGGCGATTCGGCGGGAATGCGCGAGCGACGCGCGTCACGGGTCCGCGTTGCCGGCCGCACCTGAACGGCCGCTCCTAAAGTCCGACGAAGAAATGCCGCTAATGCCGGGGCATTGCCTCATCGTCCGCTCTCCAGGAATCTCCCCATGTTCGGAAAAATCAAGCTCGCGTCGGGTCTGCTCGGCGTGTTGACCGTGTTCTGCCTCTTTCTGTTTGCGATCGAAGCGCTCGGCTTCTGGGCGCTCGCGTCGACGCGCAGCGGCGTCGACGATCTGTCGAACGTCGCGATCGCGCAGGTCGACGCGGCCAACCAGGCGACCGAGCAACTGCTCGACGCGCGCATCAACCTGTCGCGCGCCGGCACGCGGATGGTGCGCGGCGGCCCGAAGCCGGGGGACATCATCCGCCATGCCGGCGCTTCGCTTGCCGAAGCGGACAAGGCGTTTGCCGCGCTGACGGCCGCGCAGCCGGTCGACGACACGAACCGCGCACGCGTCGCGGCGCTCGCCGGGCGCTATCGCGCGCTGCGCGGCGCGCTTGGCGAACTCGTGCAGTTCCTCGACGCCGACAACATCCAGGCCTTCCTCGACCAGCCGACGCAAGGCATCCAGGATGCCTACATCGCCGAGCTGCATCGCTTCGCCGAATACGGCAGTGCATCGAGCCGCACGGCACTCGACACGATAGACGGCGGCATGCTCTGGTTCAAGTCGGTCGGCATCGCGCTGCTGGCGGCGATGCTCGCGGCGAGCGCGGCGATCTACGCGGCCGCGCGGCGCGCGGTCGTCGCGCCGCTGGACGAGGCCGGCCGCCATTTCGAGCAGATCGCGCAGGGCCGGCTCGACGAAGCCGTGCGGGCGGGCGGCGTATTCGAGATCGACCGGATGCTGCGCGGCCTCGCCGCGATGCAGACGAGCATCGCGGGCACCGTGCGCACGGTGCGCCACGCGTCCGATGCGATCCACCTCGGCGCGGGCGAGATCGCGGGCGGCAACGCCGACCTGTCGGCGCGCACGGGCACGCAGGCCGCATCGCTCGAGGAAACGGCCGCGAGCATGGAGGAATTGACCGCGACCGTCCGGCAGAACACCGACAGCGCACGCGCGGCCAGCGCGCTGGCCGACGCGGCGCTTGAAGCGACGAGCCACGGCGGCGGTGTGGTCGACAGCGTGATCGACCGGATGCGCGGCATCGCGCAGAGCTCGGGGCGGATCGCGGAGATCATCTCGGTGATCGACGGCATCGCGTTCCAGACCAACATCCTCGCGCTGAACGCGGCGGTCGAGGCCGCGCGGGCCGGCGAACAGGGGCGCGGCTTCGCGGTCGTCGCGGGCGAAGTGCGCTCGCTCGCGCAGCGCAGCGCGCAATCGGCGAAGGAGATCAAGGCGCTGATCGAGGATTCGGTCGCGCAGATCAACGGCGGTGCGGAACTGGTCGAGCGCGCCGGCGACGCGATGCGGACGGTGTCGGCGTCGATCACGCGCGTCGTGCAGACGATGTCCGAGATCACGGCCGCGTCGGTCGAGCAGAGCGTCGGGATCGAGCAGGTGAACCAGGCCGTCACGCAGATGGATCAACTGACGCAGCAGAACGCGGCGCTGGTGGAGGAAGTCGCGGCGGCGGCCGCGTCGCTGAACGACCAGACCGCGCACCTGATGCAGGCGGTGTCGGTGTTCGAACTCGGCGATGCGCGCGCCGCACGTGGCGAACGCGCGGCGCCGTCGTTCGCCGACGCGGGTTACGAACCGGCCGGCAGCGCCGCGTAGGCGGTCGCGAGATGGTAGGGCGTCGTCGACGGCATGTCGGCGCGCGACACCTGCCCGTCCGCCGTCTTGCACTCGAACCAGCCGCGCGGATGCAGGAAGCGCGCGGCGAAGCGCCCGATCTGCTGCGCGAGCGGCGCGGAGGCCGGCGTGCCGCCGTGCGTCGCGAGCGCGCGCAGGTATTCGGTCTGCGCCCAGATCCGCTGCGTGCCGTCGATGCACGCGCCTTGCGCATCGAGCGCCGCGCAGACGCCGCCCGTCTGCGCGTCGACGCCGTATTGCTCCGCGAACGCGAACGCGCGCGACAGCGCGCCGGGGAGCCCGGTCTGCGCGAGCCGTGCGCCGGCCGCATCGACCAGATAGAACCACTCGAACTGATGGCCGGGCTCGAAGCGGTTGTCGGCCGCCCCGAGCGGCAACTCGGCCACGCAGCCGGTCGCCGTGTCGACGAAGGTGCGCTCGACGGCCTGCGCGGTGCGCGCGAGCGCATCGTCGAACGCCGTATCGCCGAATGCGTCGGCGGCCGCGAGCCACGCTTCGGTCAGGTGCATCAGCGGATTCTGCAGCGCGCCGCTGCCGGATGACGAGAAATCGGCGTGGCGCGCCGCATCGAGCAGCGCGTCGCCGGGGCGCGGCGCGAAGCGGTCCTGGATCAACGAGGCGGTTTCCTCGGCCACCGTGCGCGCGGCGGCGTCGCCCGACGCCGCATGCCACGCGGCGCACGCGAACACGATGAACGCGTGCGTATAGAGATCCTTGGTCGTATCGAGCGGCGCGCCCTGCGCGTCGACGCTGTAGATCCAGCCGCCGTGGCGCGTGTCGCGGAAGCGGCTGCACAGCGCGTCGAACAGCGTGGCCGCGTGCGTCGCGTCGCCGGCCTGCGCGAACACGAAAAGTTGCCGCGCACAGGCCATTGCGCGATAACGGGTAGCGGGCAGCGGCGCGTGGGTGGCCGGATCGACGGCCTCGAACGGCAGCCGCAAGGTGTGGTCGAACCCTGAACCTCGCCAGATCGGCAAGACGACGTGCGCGAAATGGTGGCGCAGCTGGGCGGCCTGGGCGGAAGCAGAGTCGGAAACGGACATGACGGGGTTGAGCGTTTGGATCGAAACGTGTCGGCGCGGCCCGGATCGGCGCGGCCGACGGCAAGGATAAAACATTCCGCGCGGCCGGCACCAAAAAAAAGGAGATAAATCGGATGCTCAGCAATCTGGAACTCGTGATGCGGCTCGTTCTCGCGGCCGCGCTCGGCAGCGTCATCGGCTTCGAGCGCGAGCGCCTGTCGTGGGCGGCCGGCCTGCGCACGCACATGCTCGTGTGTGTCGGCTCGACGCTGATCATGATCGTATCGGCGTTCGGTTTCGCCGACGTGCTCGGCAGCAGCGAGCACATCGTGCTCGATCCGTCGCGGATCGCCGCGCAGGTCGTGTCGGGCATCGGCTTCCTCGGTGCGGGCTCGATCCTGCTGCGCGGCGAGATCGTGCGCGGGCTGACGACGGCCGCGAGCCTGTGGTCGGTCGCCGCGATCGGCCTTGCGGTGGGCGGCGGGCTCTATGTCGCGTCGATTTCGGCGACGATCATCATCCTGATCATCCTGGCCGGCATCAAGCCGCTGGAGCGGCGCTACTTCACGGTGCGCCAGCGGCGCCAGCTCGCGCTGACGGTGGTGAGTGGTGCGCTGACGTTCGATTCGCTGCACGCGGCGCTCGGCCCCGACAGCGCGCGCGTGAAGCAGTTCATCGCGCAGCGCGCCGACGACACCGGAGAGCACGACGAGGTGCGCATCGCGCTCGCGCGGGTGTCGGAACTCGAATACCGGGCGATCTGCGACAAGCTGCGCGGGCTGCCGGGCGTCACGCGTTTCGAGGAAGGGAGCGGGCTGTCGGGCGACGAATAGGCTGAATCGGTTGCGGGGCGTGCGACAATGGCCGGCCACCGATTCCGTTCGACATCCGGTTCCGCGCTCGCGGGCCCTGCCATCCGATTTCCATGACCGAATCCGTTTCCACGCCTCGCTCCCGTTCCCGTTCCCGTTTCAATCGTTCGTCGGCCCGTTCCCGCCAGCGCTCGGCGGCTGCCGCGGGCAGCACGTCCGCGAGGGCGACGTCGCGGCCCGGCGATGCGCCGCGGGACGAACTGACGTTCGACCTGTTCGGCGATCCGGTACTCGAGCCGGGCGAGCGGGTGCAGGTCACGGGGCGCGACGAAGCGGTTGCGGAAGCCGACGCGGCGGCCGGCGTCGCGGACGATGCGGCCGCCGGGCGGCAGGCCTCGCTGGACGGATTCAGCGCGCCGGAGGGTGCGAGTGTCGTGGGACAGGCGGAAGCTGATACTGCGGTGAAGCCGGAAGTGGCGGTGGAGGTCGACAGTGTTTCGGCGCCTGAAGGTGGTGATGCCGGGAGCGAAGACGGTGTGTCTGCGGCTGATGGTGTTGCAGTGAAGGCGGTCGATGTGCCTGCGACCGACGGCGCTGCAACGAAGGCGGCCGATGTGCGTGTGGCCGATGGCGCCACCGTAACGGCAACCGGGCTGCAAGCGGCAGATGGCGCCGTGGTGGAGGCGGCCGATCGGCAAGCGGCTGATGGCGAAGTCGCGAAGGCTGCTGTCGAAGCGGCGACCGGCGACGCGGCCGTCAAATCCCGCGAAGGGCGATCTCGCGGCGACGCAGTGAAAGAGCGCCGTTCCTCGTCGGGCACCAAACGCCGGGCGACTGCCGGTGCAATCGACGCGACGGCGGTGCAATCTGCGCCGGCTGCGACGAGCGTCGACAAGGCGCTGGACGCGAACGGATCGAATCCGGTGCTGGATGCCGCTTTGACAGTCAAGCCGCAGGCGCCGGCACAACCGGCTGAGCCGGCTGAGTCGGCGATCGCCGCGAACCCCGCGAACCCCGGTGACGCTGCCCCGACCAACGCCTCGCCGTTGCCGGTCACGCAGCCGGTGGCTTCCGCCGCGTCGTTCGTGACGAAGCCGTCGTCGGAACGCGCGCAACCGGTCGCGCCGGCCTTCGATCCGGACACGCACCTGCGCCCGCTGACCGACCGGCTCGCCGCGCTGCAGGCCGACGTGGACGGTCTGACGCGCACGGCCGATCGCGAGATGCGCCGCGTCAACCGCCTGCTGCTGGCGCTGGCCGTCGTCGTGCTGGCAGGGCTCGTCGCGCTGGTGCTGCAAACGCGGCAGATCGCACACCTGAAGCAGGACGCGGCCAACAAGCAGCAGCGGATCGATCGCCTGGCGGCCGATCTGTCGACGCAGCAGGCGACGCTGACGACGCTCGAGGAGCACCACGAAGCGCTCCTGTCGCAGGTCGACCGGCTTCAGCGCAATGCGAACCGCGAGGCGGCCGTCGCCAAGCGTGCCCGCCGCACGCGCTGATCGTTCCGACCCTATCCTGGAAGCCCGACGGGCAAAGGATCGCCGTTCCGCGCTTGCGATCGGCGACGGTGCGTATGCGGCAAACTGATGCGGCGCACTGGCAGAATTCAGGGAAAACCCTTAGAATGGAGTCAATCTAAGGGAAAACCCTAGCCACATCTGTCAGGAGTCTCACATGAGCTTCATCCTTGCCCTGCTGCAAAAGATCGACGACCTGTTCGTGTCGCCGCACCTGCCGCTCGACGCCGATTACTCGTACGCTGCGCGTCGAGCCGAAGCCGAGCGCGTGCGCCGTGCGCATCTCGTGCCGATCGTCCTGTATCGTCGCTGATTCGCTGATTCGCTGATTCGCTGATTCAGCGCGGCGCCTGCCGTACCTGCCCGCCCGCTTTCCGCCGCCGCATTGCGCGCCGGCGCGACCGTCCCGCTACACTGGAAGTCCGATACCCTTCACGGCGACCGGGCCATGCTCCAGATGCGGCCGATGACGGCCGGCGAATTCCACGCGTACCGCACGCGAGCCATCGACGGCTATGCGCGCGATCTCGTTTCATCCGGACAAAACGCTGTCGAAGACGCGGCCGATCGTGCGCGCGCCTGTTTCGACACGCTGCTGCCGGACGGCCTGCGGACATCCGGCCAGATACTCGTCGTGCTCATCGACGGCACCAGCGGCGATGCGGTGGGCGACCTCTGGTACGCGATCGTGCCCGAAGGGCCGAACCGCACGCTGTTCATCTACGACCTCGATATCGTCCCGTCCCGGCGCCGCCAGGGCTGGGCCACGCGCGCGCTCGATGCGCTCGACGCCGAGGCGCGCGGGTATGGCATCACCGAGATCGGGTTGTCGGTGTTCAATCACAACACGGCGGCCCGCGCGCTGTATCGTGCGTGCGGCTTCGCGCCGATCACGACGACGTTGATCAAGCCTGTTATCCCGGGCTGAATCCGCTGGCCGGCGCTGCGTCGTCACGTGCGGCCGATTCGACACACCGCTGACGGCCACCACCGGCCACCCTCCCGATCCTTCCTGTTCGCCAAGCGCTGAACACCGAACACCGAACACCGAACACCGAACACCGAACACCGAACACCGAACACCGAACGGCCATTCGGCACGCATCACCGGCACATCAGCGCGCGCGGCCTTTCCATCTCCGCAGCAGCAGCGCGTTGGTCACGACGCTGACGCTGGAAAACGCCATCGCCGCGCCCGCGATCACCGGGTTCAGCAAGCCGAGCGCCGCGAGCGGCACGCCGACCAGGTTGTAGACGAACGCCCAGAACAGGTTCTGCTGGATCTTCCGGTACGTGCGCTTGGAGATGTCGATCGCATCGGCGACGAGCGCCGGATCGCCGCGCATCAGCGTGATGCCGGCCGTGTGCATCGCGACGTCCGTGCCGGTCGACATCGCGATGCCGACATCGGCCGCGGCGAGCGCGGGCGCATCGTTGATCCCGTCGCCGACCATCGCGACGATCCCGCCGTGCGTACGCTTCAGTTCGACGACGACGCGCGCCTTGTCGTCGGGCAGCACCTGCGCATGCACTTCGCCGATGCCGAGCGACGCCGCGACGGCCGCCGCGCTGCCGTGGTTGTCGCCCGTCACGAGCACGCTCGCGACGCCGCGCGCCGACAGCGCCGCGATCGCGTCGCGGGCGCCCGGCTTCACCGTGTCGCCGAACGCGATCAGCGCGACCAACGCGCGTGGCGCATCGGCGCGCATCAGCCACGAAATCGTGTTGCCCGCGCGTTCGAGTTCCGCCGCGCGAGCGTCGAGCGCCGGCGACACCGCGATGCCGAGCTCGTCGCGCCAGCGCGTGCTGCCGAGCGCGAGCAACTGCCCGCCGACGCGCGCTTCCACGCCGCGTCCGGCCACCGCGCGCGCATCGGCCGCGACGGCCGACGGCGCGCCAGCACCGCGCGCGGACACGTCCGCGTCGTGCGCGGCGACCACGGCGCGTGCGAGCGGATGGTCGCTCTGACGCTGCACCGCCGCCGCGAGCGCGAGCGCTTCGTCGCGCGGCACGCCGACCGCTTCGAACGCCGTCACGGACGGCTTGCCTTCGGTCAGCGTGCCGGTCTTGTCGAACGCGATCACGGTGGCGCGCTGCGCGAGTTCGAGCGCCTGCGCGTCCTTGATCAGCACGCCGTGCCGGGCCGCGACGCCCGTGCCGGCCATGATCGCGGCGGGCGTCGCGAGGCCGAGCGCGCACGGGCACGCGATGACGAGCACCGCGACCGCGTTGAGGATCGCGGTTTCCGTCCCGGCGCCGGCGATCAGCCAGCCGACCAGCGTCAGCAGCGCGATCCCGAGGATCGCCGGCACGAACACTTCGCTGACACGATCGACGAGCCGCTGGATCGGCGCCTTCTCGGCCTGCGCGGATTCGACGAGGCGGATGATGCGCGCGAGCGTCGTCTCCGCGCCGATCGCGGTGGTTTCGACGACGAGCGCGCCTTCGCCGTTGATCGAGCCGGCCGTGACGGCATCGCCGTCGTCCTTCGGCACGGGCAGGCTTTCGCCGGTGATCAGCGATTCGTCGATGTGCGAACGGCCCGACACGATCCGGCCGTCGACGGGCACGCGCTCGCCGGGGCGGATGCCGACGTTCGTGCCGACGCGCACCTGCGACAGCGGTACGTCGCGTTCGATGCCGTGCTCGACGACGCGCGCACGGTCGGGCCGCAGCGCGTTCAGTGCGCGGATCGCCTCGGTGGTCTGGCGCTTCGCGCGCGATTCGAGCCATTTGCCGAAGCGCACGAGCGTGACGATGACGGCCGACGCCTCGAAATACAGGTGGCCGGGATGCGCGGGATCGCGCAGCAGCATCCACAGGCTCAGCCCGTACGCGGCCGACGTGCCGAGCGCGACCAGCAGGTCCATGTTGCCGGCGCGCGCCTTCACCGCATGCCAGGCCGCACGGTAGAAGCGCGCGCCGAAGCCGAACTGCACGATCGACGCGAGCACGAGCTGGAGCCAGCCGGGCAGCATCAGGTCGATGCCGAACGGTGCGACGAGCATCGGCGCGACGAGCGGCGCGCTCAGCACCGCCGACCAGATCACGAGATTGCGTTCGCGAACCGCTTCGCGGCGCTTGCGGGCGTCGGGATCCTGCGCAGGGCTGGCCGGTTGCGCGTCGGCGCCGGCCATTGCGCCGGCCGACGGCGCGACGGCGAGCGACGCGCGGTAGCCGGCCGTGGTGACCGCCGCGATCAGCGTGGCGGCGTCGAGTGCGCCGGCGCCGTGCACCGATGCGCGCTCGGTCGCGAGATTGACCGACGCGCGCGCGACGCCCGGCACGGCGGCCAGCGCTTTTTCGACGCGGCCGGCGCAGGACGCGCAGGTCATGCCGCCGATATCGAGTTCGAGACCGAGATCGGTGGAGGCGGCGGATTCTGCCGGCCGCGTGGCGACGGCGTCGGCGACCGGCGTCGCGCCATAGCCGGCCTGCTTCACGGCGTCCGTCAGTTGCGACGCGGAAACGTCTGCCGCAGCGTCAACCGTGGCGCGTTCGGTCGCGAGATTGACCGACGCACGCGTGACGCCCGGCACCTTCGCGAGCGCCTTTTCGACGCGCGATACGCACGACGCGCAGGTCATTCCGTCGATATCGAGTTCGATCGTGGCCGTGGCTGCAGGCAACGCCGCCGCCGGCACGGGCGGCGTTTCTTCGCGCAGCGCGTGTGCCGCAGGCACGGCCGCGACGGCTTCAACCGCCGCGTCACGCACCACCGCGCGGTAGCCGATCTCGCCGACCGCGTCGACGAGCTGGCCGGGCTCGACCGTTTCCTGCGCGGTCACCGTCGCCGTGCGCGCGTCGAGATCGACCGCCGCGTCGACGACGCCCGGCACGGCGGCCAGCGCGCGCTGCACGCGGCCCGTGCAGCCGCCGCAATGCATGCCGTCGACGGTCAGTTCGATCGTTTGCAGCGCGGCGGAGGCAAGTGGTTCAGTCATGTCGGATTCCCCAAAAGCGCGGTTCGTGCCGCGAATGGTTCCAGTATCAACATTCCCATGATGGTAAGGTCAAGCGGTGGTGACGCTGTCGATGCACACCGGTTGTTACGGCCCGGAAAAAGCCAGCGCCCGGCTTCCAGACGGACAGCCGGGCGGTCGTGCGTTTGCGCTCGATTGCGCGGTCAGGCGCAGAGCTTGGCGCTCGCGAGACGATTCAGGCTGACGCCTTGTTCGGCGGCCTGGATCACCAGCGCGCGGTGCGCCTGCGGAGGGATGCGGACTTTGAATTCACCGCTGTAGGTTCGGTCGGCGATCGGCTCGGGCACCTTCTCCCCGTTCGCGGCCATGTCGCGCACGACATCGGCGACGAGCCGGCGAATGCCGGCCAGTGCGCCTTCCGGCGTTTCGTCGAGCCATGAAAGAGACGGGAACTCCGCGCAGAGGCCGACGTGCTCCCCGTCCTCCGGGGACCACGTTACGCGGTACGTAAAGTGGTCTTGGGTCATGATTTCTGTTCCTTCAGTCGATCGATCGCGTCGAGAACCTGCCGCACCTGATACGCCTTCGCTTTCCCGCGATCATTCTGGATATTCACTCGTGGATCGCCTTGCCACGGTGTCTTGAAAATGGCCTGGCTTGAACCGGATTGGCGGGCCGCTCCGAAGTGTGCCTCGCAGACCTTGAACAGATCGTTGAATCGCACATTCGCGGGCTCGCGCCTCATTTGTTCGAGGATCTTCCAATCGCTTGCCATAGCGCATGGTGTCAATAGTGACACCATTTGTCAATCCAGACCACGAACCTCTCCGCTTCGGAATCGTTCCGGCGCGTGCAGGTGTCGCTTCGACGTCCCCGGTTTTTTGGCGAATCTCGCGAAATATTTCGAATCCGTCGATAGCGCTACCGTTCCGTCCTCTATTCGGCATATTGGGGGATGCCCTTAGGCGCTATGATACCGGCCTGACATCAGCGCCCACCGTAGCGAGACGGTCATGCGGGCAAGCTGAGGTGCCTTGTTTTCGTCGTTCGCGAGTCGAACAAGGCGTTGACTGAAAAGAACGATATTCGGCCAGTAATCGATGATTGAAAACCAGCGGGAATCAGTTTCTCTGCGGCGCGCGTGCGCGTCGCTGGCCATTGCGGCGTTGCTTGCGGGATGCGCGTCGCAACCGGACGCGATCCAGCGGAAAACCGGCTGGATGCGCGCGGAAGTCGCCGACTCCTATATCTATGCGTATCCGCTCGTGCTGATGGACGTCGCGAAGGACGCGGCGACGGGCGGCGACGGCGCGCAGCCGGGGCAGGCGCCGCTCAACACGCTGCGCCACGCGCAGGCGCTGCCGCCCGTCGGCGCGGTCAATCCGCCGCTGCCGGGCGTCGACACGCTCGACTCGACCGGCTGGCTCGACGTCGCCGCCGAACCCGTGATCGTCACGCTGCCGGACACGCGCGGCCGCTACTGGGATGCGCGTGCGCTCGACATGTGGACGAATGTGCTGTGGTCGTCGTCGAGCGTGCCGGCACGCGGCGCCCGTGGCGGCGCGCGATCGCAAACGATTGCCTTTGCCGCGAAGGACTGGCAGGGCACGCTGCCGAAGGGCGTGCAGCGCGTCGACGTGCCGTCGGGCAATGCCTGGCTCGAAGTGCGGCTGCAGACGAGCGGCGGGCGCGACCTGACGAACGTGAAGAAGCTGCAGCGCGCGATCCGCGTGGTGCCGCTGTCCGTTTACACGGGCGCCGCGCGCGGCGCGTCGGTCGCGGTCCATGCGGGCAGCGCGCCGTCCGAAGCGGTGGGCGGCGGCACGCCGGCCGAGCAGGTGGCCGCGCTCGACCCGAAGGCGTTCTTCGCGCGCTTCGCGCAGGCGCTGCAGGACAACCCGGCGCCGGCCGACGACGCGCACGCGCAGGAATTGCTCGGCGACATCGGCGTGTCGGCCGGCTACCCGGTGCTGTGGACGGGCGACCGCCTCACGGCCGCGACGGCCGGCGTCGCCGAGGCGCGCGCGCGGCTCGCGGCGCCGCCGTCGAACCTGCTGAACGCGAACGGCTGGAGCTGGATCGGCGACACGGCCGGCAAGTACGGCCAGGATTACGCGCTGCGCGCGTATGCGGCCTACTCGCAGTTCGGCACCGCGACGCGCGACGACGAGACGCTCGCGGTCGTCCGCGTGGACAGCGACGGCCATCCGCTGAACGGCGCGAACCGCTACGTGCTGCATTTCGCGCCGGGCGCGCTGCCGCCGGCGCGCGCGTTCTGGACGCTCACGCCGTACGAGACGAACGGCGCGCTGCCCGACCTCGGGGCAGCCCGCCGCTCGCTTGGCGATCGCGACCGGCTGCGCCGCAACCACGACGGCTCGATCGACGTCGTCGTGTCGGCGTCGCCGGGCGGCACGCATGCCGGCAACTGGCTGCCGGCGCCGCGCACCGACTTCGCGCTCGCGTTGCGCCTGTACGCGCCGAAGCCGCAGGCGAGCGACGGGTCGTGGATGCCGCCCGTCGTCGTCCGCAAATGAACGGTTGACCGCCGCCGTTGTCCGACCCGCGGGCGCAGCGGCGGCGCCCGACCTCCGTACCGTCACCTCCTGAGCCTATACTTTCGGGATAGCGTGCGGGGCCGCCCGGTTCTCCGATGCGGCCCGGCATCCATTCCCGAGATATTCAAGCATGGCAAGCGCAGACAAAGAAACCGTATCCTCGACCCTCCATGCCCTCGGCGGCATTGCACGCTCGCGCCGGACCCGGCGTATCGGCATCGGCGTGCTGATCTTCCTCGTTTTATTCGGACTGCTCGGGTTCTTCGCTGCGCCGCCGCTGATCCGCCATGTCGCCGAACAGCAACTGAGCCGGCAGCTCGACCGGCCGGCCACGATCCAGCGCATCGCGCTGAACCCGTACACGTTGAATCTCGAAGCCGACGGCATCCACGTCGGCGAGCGCGGCGGCCACGGCGACTTCGTCGACATCGGCAAGCTCGTCGTGAGGCCGTCGTGGTCGTCGCTGTTCCGCGGCGCGCCGATCGTCAACGAAATCCGCCTCGATTCGCCGCGCTTTCACATCGTCCGCTACGACGCGCAGCGCTTCAACTTCACCGACCTGATCGAGAAATTCTCCACGCCGTCCAAACCTGCAAGCAAGCCGACGCAGTTCTCGATATCGAACATCCAGGTGAACGACGGCCGGATCGACTTCGACGATCGCCTGCTGAACGAAAAGCACGTCGTCGACAACTGGACGCTCGGCATCCCGTATATCGCGACGCTGGCGTCGAAGACCGACATCTTCGTCGAACCGAAGCTGCGCGCGCGTTTCGACGGCAGCCCGATCGCGATCGACGGCAAGACCAAGCCGTTCGCGCAGTCGCGCGAGTCGGAGATCGCGCTGAAGTTCGACCGCCTCGACGTGCCGAAGCTGATCTCGTACGTGCCGGCGAAGCTGCCGGTGGCCGTGACGAGCGGCCTGCTGAGCAGCAACCTTGCGATCAATTTCGTGATGAGCGGCGAGACGCCCGCGCTGCGTGTCTCGGGCACCGTCGACCTGAACGACGCGAAGGTCACGGACCACGCGTCCGCGCCGCTGTTCGCCGCGCGCGGCGTGCACGTCGCGGCGGCCAGCCTCGAGCCGCTGCGCAACGCGATGCACTTCGACGAGATCCGGATCGACCAGCCGGTGGTCGACCTGTCGCGCGACAAGCAGGGCGTGCTGAACGTCGAGAAGCTCGTCGCACAACCGGGCGCCGCACCGAAGGCCGAAGCCGGTGAGCCGGCGGCGTCGGGTGCCGCAGCCGCTTCCGGGACCGCCGCCGCAGCAGCAGCCAGCGGCGCGAAGGCCGAAACCGCCGCCAGCGCGAAGGCGGCGGCGCCGCTCGACCTGACGATCCGTCATTTCGCGATCGACGGCGGCACGGTCAACGTCGACGATCGCGTGCCGGCGCCGCCGACCGCGCTGTCGCTCACGAAGCTCGCCGCGACGCTCGACGGCTTCTCGCTGCAGGGCAAGACGCCCGCGAAATACACGCTGTCGACGTCGCTGTCGCGCGGCGGCGACGTGACGGCCGAAGGTGCGTTCAATCTCGCGGCGAAGCAGGCCGACACGAAGCTGACGGTCGCCGCGCTCGCACTGCCGGCGCTGCAGCCGTACCTCGGCGAGGCGACGCGCGCGCGCGTGCTCGACGGCACGCTCGGCGCGACCGTCAACGCACAGGCCGACTGGGGCAAGACGCCGCTCGCCGCGCAGGTCGCCGACAGCACGGTGAGCCTGAAGTCGCTGAAGATCGCGACGCCCGACACGAAGGCGCCCGCGATCGTGCTGCCCGACGCGAGCGCGAAGATCACGAAGGTCGACGTCGCCGCGCGCACCGCGGAGATCGCGAGCGTCGACGCGAGCGGGCTCGCGCTCGACGTGAAGCGCCTGAAGGACGGCAAGATCGACCTCGCGGCGCTGGCCGAACCCGCGCAGGCGTCGGTGCCGAAGCGCACGGTCGCGCGCAAGGCCGCGGCCGCCGCGCCATCGTGGCACTACCGGATCGACGCGCTGAACGTGAAGGATTCGTCTGCGAACTTCACCGACCTGTCGACGTCGCGCCCGGTGAAGCTGGCGATCAAGCCGCTGGAACTGTCGGTGCAGAAACTCAGCGACGACATGACCAAGCCGCTGCCGGTGCAGCTGAAGGCGACGCTGAACCGCAAGGGCTCGCTGAACGTCGCGGGCGACGTGACCGCGCAGCCGCTGAAGCTCGGCCTGAAGATCAACGGCAACCGCCTCGACGCGGCTGCGTTCGAGCCGTACTTCGGCAGCGCGCTGAACGCGACGATCGCGAGCGCGCTGCTCAACGCACAGGGCAACCTGACGTTCGCGCAGGTGAAGGACGCGCCGCGCGCGACCTATCGCGGCGACGTCGCGCTCGTCGACGTGCGGATGCTCGACAAGGCGACGTCCGACCCGTTCGCGGGCTGGCGCTCGCTCGCGCTGTCGAACCTGAAGGCGAACTACGACGAGAAGGGCACCGACGTCGACGCCGCGCGCGTGACGTTCTCGAACTTCTACGGCCGCGTGCTGCTCGATGCGCAAGGGCGCCTGAACCTGAAGGACGTCGTCGCGAAGCAATCGGGCCCCGCGCAGTCGCTGACGCGCGATGCAAGCAAGGGCGAACCGGTGCCGCTGTCGCCGGGCATGACGCCGCCGGCCGCCGCGCCTGCCGCGTCGGCCGCGGTCGCGCAGCAGGCGTCCGCGCCGGCCGCCGCATCGGCGCCGGCGGTCGTGAAGGCCGCGACGCCGCCGCAGAACCCGGTACGGATGCACTTTGGCCAGCTCGTGCTGCAGGACGGCCGCGTGACGTACACCGACAACTTCATCAAGCCCAACTACACGGCGAACCTGATCGCGATCAAGGGCACGGTCGGCGCGTTCGGCACGGATTCGACGACGTCCGCGCCGGTCGATGTCGCCGCGAACCTGGCGGGCAACGGGCCGATCTCGATCAAGGGCTCGGTGAACCCGCTGATCGAGAAACCCGCGCTCGACCTCACGGCGACCGCGCACGACATCGAACTGACCAACCTGACGCCGTATTCCGCGAAGTACGCCGGCTACCCGATCACGAAGGGCAAGCTCAACGTCGACCTGCACTACCAGCTCGCGAACGACCAGTTGTCGGCGAACAACCACATCTTCATCGATCAGCTCACGTTCGGCGATCGTGTAGAAAACGACACGGCGACGAAGCTGCCGGTGAAGCTCGCGATCTCGCTGCTGAAGAACACGCGCGGCCAGATCGACGTGAACCTGCCGGTGTCGGGTTCGCTGTCGAATCCGGAGTTCAGCGTCGGCGGGCTGATCTGGCATGCGGTGCTGAACCTGATCGCGAAGGCCGTCACGTCGCCGTTCACGCTGCTCGCGAATGCGTTCGGCGGCGGCGGCGAGGATCTCGGCTACGTCGAGTTCGCGCCCGGCACGTACGACCTGACCGACGCACAGCAGAAGAAGCTCGACACCGTCGTGAAGATGCTGACCGAGAAGCCGTCGATCCGCCTCGACCTGATCGGCCGCGTCGATCCGGCGAAGGACACGCCGGGGCTGCGCGACGCGTACGTCGAGCGGCTGGTTCGCCAGCAGAAGCTGAAGGACGTGGTCGGCCAGGGCGAGAGCATCGATCCGATGTCGGTGAAGGTCGACCCCGCCGAATATTCCAAGTACCTGACGCGCGCGTACAAGGCCGCCGACTTCAAGAAGCCGCGCAACCTGGTCGGCCTGCAGAAGACGCTGCCCGATGCGGACATGAAGCAGGCGCTGGCCGATCACGCTCCGGCCGACGACAACGCGCTGCGTGCGCTCGCGCAGCAGCGCGCGCAGGCCGTGCGCCAGTACCTCGAAGGGAAGATCGATTCGAGCCGCATGTTCGTTGTCGCGCCGAAGCTCGATGCGAAGGGCATCGAAGACAAGGGCGCGACGACCCGCGTCGACTTCGGGCTCCAGTAAGCCGTCGCTTCATCTGCTGCCGCCGCGTCCGCACGAGCCGGGCGCGGCGGCGTTTTTTTTCAGCGCGCGGCGATTGCCGGTTCGCGCTTCTCCAGTTCCTTCCTCGCGGCCAGCGGCAGACGCGCGTCGTCCCACTGCGTCAGCCATTCGATTTCCTTCGCGGTGAACACCTGTCCGTAGTTGCGCAGCGCGTATTGCAGCGCGTCGACGACATGATGGCGAATGATTTCGGGGGTACGTGCATCGTCCAGCACGAACCGGAGAGCTTCCAGGGTCGACATACTCGTGCTCCGGGTCAGGGAAAACCCTTTATCACACGCCAATAGTCGTGGGCCAAGCCGAAAAAAAATCCGGTCGTACGGCCCGACGCACGGAGCGGATCGCATTGCGACCGCTTCATGTCACTTGCGTTTGGTTACGTTTGACAGACAACAGAAAGCCTTGCTTCATCCGACCGCCGCACGATCCGGCGATATTTTGCGCGCCTGTTGGCAAGTCACGCAGTTCAACATCAATCGATGAGGTGGGGTGATGATTTCGTTTTTCGGTAAGCAGCGGAAGATGGCGGCGATGGTGGCGGGCGCGCTGGCGCTCGCAAGCGTGGGCGCGCACGCGGCGCAGCAGGACGGCAACAGCCAGGGCGAGGATCGCGGCAATGCGCACCGTGTCGTGAAGCACGTGCTGCTGATCAGCGTCGACGGTCTGCACGAGCAGGATCTCGCGCGCTGCATCGGCGCGAACACGTGCCCGAACATCGCGGTGCTCGCCAAGAGCGGCGTGACGTATACGAATGCGTACACGCCCGGCCTGTCGGATTCGTTCCCGGGCCTCGCGGCACTCGTGACGGGCGGCTCGCCGAAGACGGCCGGCCTGTTCTACGACGTGTCGTATGACCGCAACCTGTATGCGCCGAGCGACACGACCTGCTCGGGCAAGCAGGGCTGGAACGTCGTGTTCGACGAAACGACCGGCATCGACGCGATCAACGGCGGCAAGCTCGTGCACCTCGACGGCGGCGGCGCGTTCAACCCGCAGGCGATCCCGCATGCACGCGTGGGCGGCCAGTGCGTGCCGGTCTATCCGCACAACTACGTGAAGACCAACACGGTGTTCGAAGCCGTGAAGGCCGGCGTGCCGAATGCGCACACCGCGTGGGCCGACAAGCATGCGTGGGGTTACGACTGGCTGAACGGCCCGTCGGGCACCGGCGTCGACGATCTGATGCGCACCGAGATCAACTCGATCGACCCGGCGACGAACACCGACTACACGGACGTCTATTCGCACACCGCGCGCTTCGACAACCTGCACGTGCAGGCGCTGATCAACCAGATCGAAGGCCGCGATTCGACGGGCACGAAGAGCGCGCCGGTGCCGACGCTGTTCGGCGCCGACTTCCAGACGTTGAGCGTCGCGCAGAAGGCGCCGGTCGCGAAGGGCGGCGGGTATCTCGACGCTGACTTCACGCCGAGCGGGCAGGTCGCGAACGCGATCACCTATGTCGACAACTCGATCGGCCATATCGTCGCGGCGCTGAAGCAGGCCAACCTGTACACGTCGACGGCCGTGATCGTGACGTCGAAGCACGGCCAGTCGCCGACCGACCACACGAAGCTCGTAAAGAACGGCGACACGCTGTCGAAGCTGCTCGAAGCGAACAACTACCTCGACTCGAACGGCAACTTCGGCCAGAACAACACGACGACGGGCAACCTGAACGACGGGTCGGGCCTGGTCGGCACGGGCTTCGTGCAGACCGACGACGTCGGCCTGATCTGGCTGCGTGACCGCAGCCAGCGCACGGCCGTGGTGCAGACGCTGAAGGCGAACCTGGGCTGCAACGCGCCGGGAATCTGCGCGGACGGTCCGCAGGCCTACATCCTGTACGGCGCGGCGCTCGCCGACCGGTTCGGCGATCCGGCCAACGGCCGCACGCCGGACATCATCGTCCAGCCGAATCCGGGCGTGATCTACACGTCGAGCACGAAGAAGGATGAAGAGCACGGCGGCAACGCGCCGGACGACAGCCACCTCGGCCTGCTCGTGTCGTATCCGGGCATCCATCGCGCGCGCGCCGTGAACGATCTCGTCGGCACGAAGCAGGTCGCGCCGACGATCCTCAAGCTGCTCGGCGCCGATCCGCGCCTGCTGCATGCGGTCGTGGCCGAGAATACGGGCGTGCTGCCGGGGCTCGGTATCGGGCACTGAGCGGGGCGACATCCCGAAAATCCCCCGCCGCCTCGCGGCGGGGAGCGGGCATGCGGCGCCGGCAGAGGGTTGACGGCGCCGCGCTTGCGAGGACGCCGGTGCTTACTTCGCGAACAGCACCGGCATCATCTGCATCGCGCAGTCGCTCATCCGTTTGCCGATCGCCTGGATTTTCGGGTCGTTGTCGAGCATGAGCCTGTCGCCGGCGCGCTTCATCGCCGAATAGCTGCCGCGCATCGCCGCATAGAGCGGGATCGGCGACGCGTCGCCGGGCCCGCGGCCCTCGAAGAAGCCCGTCGCGGCAAGCGCGTTCAGGTAGTACGTGTAGAGCGCGCCGACGTGGTTTGCCTGTAGCCACGCCATCAACTGTGTCCGTCGGTAGGTCGCGACGAGATCGTCGTTCGGGCGCGCTCCGAGCGCGAGGAAGATCTGCAGCCGCGCGAGCCAGTTGCCCTGGCGCGCGGCTTCTACGAGCGCCTTCCATTGCGCGCGCGTCGTGGAGCCCGGCTCGCGCAAACTGCCCAGGTAGTCAATCACGGCTTGCTGGTCGGGTACCGGGCCGATCTGATCCGGCGATTTGCAGACGAAACGGGACACGTCGATGTCGGCGTCGCCGAGATTGTCGAGCTCGTGCTTGATCTTGCCGTACACATCGTCAAGCTGCTGCTGGACCTTGTCTTTCGACCATTCGGCGGGCAGCGGGCCGAGCCACGCGAGTTCGTCGTCGTTGGCGGCGGCCGCTGCGCGATAGCGGGCGAGCGCAGCGTCGCGACGGGCCCTGGCTGCGTCCTGCTCTGCGCGGTCCTCGTCGGCCCTGCGCTGCGCAACCTTGTCGACCGTGTCCACCGTCTTGACGCAATGTCCGAAATCGGCGCCGCGGCGTGTCCAGCACGCGTCGTCGACCGTGTAGTCCCAGCGGAGATTGACCGTGTCGAGCGAATAGCGCGTCTCGCCCGGCTGCCGGGCGACGGCGGCGCGCCCCTTCGCGTCGGTCACGCCCTGTTGCAGCACCTTGCCGTCGTGCGTGGTCCAGCTATACGGCTCGTCGCTCCATGGCATCTGGTCGCCGCCGTCGCGGCTGAGGCTGAGGTAGTAGCGCGGGGTCTTGTCCGCGGCCGGTGCGGCGGTTGTCGCGCCGGCGATGCAGGATGCGGCGAGCGCGACGGCGGTGCAGCGTTGCCACGTTTTGCCGTGCGCGTAGGCTGACGGCGCGCGATGGTGGCGTACCGGTTTATCGTTCAATGCTCTCTCTCCTTTGTTTTTCTGATTACTTGTCGTTCTGAAACGCGGAAGTGTAGCAGGGGCGCCGATACGGCCCATATCGTGGCGGGCGGCTTGAATTACGCCACCCGCACCGGCATATTCGTCACGCATCACCCGTTCGACGACGCACCGAAAGGATTGTTCATGCGCCTTCTGCTTGCCCTGCTGCTGCCGTGGTTCCAGTTTTTCACGATCGGCCGCCCGATCGCCGGCGTGATCTGCCTGATCCTGCAGCTCACGATCATCGGCTGGCTCCCGGCCGCGATCTGGTCGGTGTATGCGCTGAGCCAGTACAAGACCGATCAAAAGATCGAGGCGGCGCTGCGCGAGCGGCGGTAAGCGGCGGGAGATTCCCCCGACCGCTGCTTCTGGCGTTCAAGAGCAAGATTCCTATTTCAGTAGAAATCTATATAATTCATCTATGGTAAACGGCATGATTTATATAGATTTCTGCTGAAATGAGCGCCTCCTGCACGATCCAGCTCCACGCCGACGGCATTTGGCACGACGTCGGCGTTGTCACCCTGTTCGGCGAGCCCGACGAGGGCTGGCGTGGTCGTGCCTATACGGGTTACGACGTCGAATGGGTCGTCCGGCATCAATTCGCCCGCGATGCGCACGCGATGGCGTGCGGTTTTCCGGTCGATCTCGAGCCGCTGGTGACGCACCACTGGCCGATTTTCCTGATCGATTTGCTGCCGCAAGGCTTCGGTCGTCAGGAACTGTTGCGCCGCCTCGATCTGCCGGAAACAGCCGAGGAGCGTGCCGACTGGCCGTTGCTGCTCGCGGGAGCCGGTAACTCGATCGGCAATCTGCGCGTCAAGGAAGCCGCGCAGTGGCTTGCCGAGCGCCAGGGGCCGCAGCAAGGTTTTACGGACGATGACGTAGCCGCGCGCGGAGACGCATTCAGCGAATATCTCGCCGAACACGGATTCTTCGTCGCAGGCTCTTCGGGCGTGCAGGGCGAGTGGCCGAAGCTGCTGCTGACCCGTGCCGACGACGGACTGCTCTACCTCGATCACACGCTGCCCGACGCGCGCGCGGTCGCACACTACATCGTCAAGTTCGGACGCGGCGCGAACGAGCGTCTTGCACAGATCCTGCGTCATGAAGCACCCTACATGGCATTGGCCCAGCATCTTGGCTTGCGCGTGCATGCGCCGCTGATGCTGCGCGACCGGTCGCTATTCATCCCGCGGTTCGATCGCGCGCGCGTTGACGATAGCGTCGTCCGGTTCGCTCAGGAAAGCATCGCTTCGTTGACGGGTAAAGCCGGCTTCGGTGTCGTGCCGAGTCACGACGAGGTGTGCGGGCATCTCGTACGCCAATGCACGGATCCTCAAGCCGAGGTGGCCGAGTATCTGTGCCGCGACGTCGCGAATCTTGCGTTGGGCAACAAGGACAATCATGCGCGGAACACGGCATTGCAACGCGACTTCGATGGACGCGTTGCCTTGACGCCGCTTTACGACTTCGCACCGATGTATCTGCATCCCGACGGCATTGCACGGCGCATCCGCTGGGAAGGAAATGACGGTGGTCGGCCAGACTGGGCGCGGGTACTCGATGGGGTCGTCCGGTCGAGCGAGCCGCAGGCGGGGGAGGCGCATGCCGCGCTGGATCGCGACGCATTGCGGGCACGGCTGCACGCAATGGCGCCGCGCTTGCAGGAGATCGCCGATCGGGGCGTCGATCTCGGACTGGAGCACGATGTGCATGCGTTCCTGAAACCGGGCATCGAGCGGCTCGCCCGCGAACTGGATGTACTGCGCTAGGCGGGGGCGACACGATGGACAAACGCTATAACGCGATGTCGCTTCCCGAACAGCTTGCGTTGCGGCGGCAAGCGATCGACGACGTTCTCGCGCATCCCGAGTGGTCGCTGCGCGAATCGGTGCGTCATCTGAAGCAGACGATGCGGCTGACGAGCGCCGAGATGGCGAAGCTCGCCGGCGTGTCGACGAAGACGATTCAGGATATCGAGCAGGGCCGCAGCGACGGGACGGTACAGACGATGAACCGCATATTCGGCATGTTGGGATTGAAGCTCGGCGTCGTGCGGCGGGCGCCGCAATAACGCACGCGGAGGAAGCGGCCGCGCATCGCGTATCCATCGGGCGATCGATGCGCGCCGTGCCTGGGCCGCGCGCGCGGCGCGATTGCCCGGCCCAGGCGCCCCGACTTCACTTCACCGCAAACAGCGTCAGGTTCATGAAGATCTTGAACGCATAGCCGAGCGTGACGGCGCCGGCCACGCCGCCCGCCCACAGGACGACGAACCACATCCAGCCGCGCATCCGCGGTCGTGGCGCCTCGGGCGGGCGATCGGCGGAATCAGTGGTGGTAGTAATGCTGGTCTTCATGGCGCACCTTGCCTCGGAATACCCAGTAGCCCATCGTCGTGTAGGCGATGATGATCGGGAGGATAACCGCTGCGCCGACCAGCGTGAAGGTCTGGCTGGAACGCGGCGCCGCCGCTTCCCAGATCGTCATGGTCTGAGGAATCGCATACGGGAACAGCGTGACGAGCAGGCCGACGTAGCCGAGCAGCACGAGCGCGAGCGCAAGCACGAACGGCGTCATGTCGTGCCGGTCGCGTACCGCGCGGCGCATCCACACCGCGCACCCGGCGACCAGGAACGGCACCGGCAGCAGGCGCCAGAACAGCCCCGAATCGAACCAGCGCTGCGCGATGGCCGGATCCTGCAGCGGCGTCCACAGGCTGACCACCGCGATGAAGCCGAGCAGCACGACGGTCAGCGGCCACACGACCCGATGCAGCCGGCGCTGCAGGTCGCCTTCCGTCTTCGCGACGAGCCAGCAGCAGCCGAGCAACGCATAGGTCACGATCAGGCCGAGGCCCGTCAGCAGGCTGAACGGCGTCAGCCAGTCGAACGCGTCGCCCGCGAACACGCCGTCCTTCACGTCGATGCCCTGCAGGAACGCGCCGAGCGCGATGCCCTGGAACAGCGTCGCGCCGGCCGAGCCGCCGATGAACGCGAGATCCCACAGCTGCTTCGTGCGCCGCGCCTTCGCGCGGATCTCGAACGACACGCCGCGGAAGATCAGGCAGACCAGCATGAAGATCAGCGGCAGGTACAGCGCCGACAGCACGGTCGAATAGACGATCGGGAACACCGCGAACAGCCCGGCGCCGCCGAGCACGAGCCACGTCTCGTTGCCGTCCCACACGGGCGCGACCGTGTTCATCATCAGGTCGCGTTCCTTCTCGTCCGGGAAGAACGGGAAGACGATGCCGATGCCGAGGTCGAAGCCGTCGAGCACGACGTACATGAAGAGCCCCAATGCGATGATTGCGGCCCAGATTACGGTGACGTCCATAGGTTTTCTCGTTTGCGGATGGGGTGGGCTCAGACGGTCTCGATCAGCTCGTCGACGGCCGACATCGGGCGGCGCGCGGTGTGATCGGGGCGCGTGTCGGGCGTGTCGTCGTGCTTCGCGTCGGGCAGCGCGGGGCCGGCCTTCATCAGCTTCAGCATGTAGTACACGCCGGTGCCGAACACGAGGAAGTACACGATCACGAACGTCATCATCGACAGGCTGACCTGCTGCACCGACAGCGGCGACACGGCCTGCGCGGTGCGCATCACGCCATACACGACCCACGGCTGGCGGCCCGCTTCGGTCGTCACCCAGCCCGCGAGCAGCGACACGAAGCCGGTCGGGCCCATCACGAGCGCGACGCGCTGGAACCACTTCGATTCGTACAGGCGGCCGCGGCGGCGCAGGAACCACGCGAGCGCGGCGAGGCCGATCATCGCGAAGCCGAGGCCGACCATGATCCGGAAGCTCCAGAACACGACGGTCGAGTTCGGGCGGTCCTCAGGCGGGAAGTCCTTCAGCCCGCGGATCTCGCCGTCCCAGCTATGCGTGAGGATCAGGCTGCCGAGGTGCGGCACCTTCACCGCGTAGCGGGTCGTTTCCGCCTTCATGTCCGGAATCCCGAACAGGTTGAGCGGCGTGCCGCCCTTTTCGGTTTCCCACAGCCCTTCGATCGCGGCGATCTTCGCGGGCTGGTGCTTCAGCGTGTTGATGCCGTGCTGGTCGCCGATCACGGCCTGCAGCGGCGCGAGCACGAGCAGCAGCCACAGCGCCATCGAGAACATCTTCTTCACGCTCTTGTCGCGGCGGCCCTTCAGCAGGTGCCATGCGCCCGTCGCGGCCACGACCAGCGCGGCGACGATGAACGCGGCGATCGCCATGTGGAACAGGCGGTACGGGAACGACGGGTTGAAGATGATCGCGAACCAGTCGGTCGGCACGACGCGGCCGTCGACGATCTCGAAGCCCTGCGGCGTCTGCATCCAGCTGTTCGATGCGAGGATCCAGAACGTCGAGATCAGCGTGCCGACCGCGACCATCAGCGTCGCGCCGAAGTGTGCGCGCGGGCTCACGCGGTTCCAGCCGAACAGCATGATGCCGAGGAAGCCGGCCTCGAGGAAGAACGCGGTCATCACCTCGTACATCAGCAGCGGCCCGGTGACGGCGCCGGCGAAGCTCGAGAAGCCCGACCAGTTGGTGCCGAACTGGTAGCTCATCACGACGCCGGAGACGACGCCCATCCCGAACGCGACCGCGAAGATCTTCGACCAGAACAGACAGAGGGTTTTGTAGTACTGCTTGCCGGTCTTGAGCCAGCGATATTCGAGCACCGCGATGAAGCTGGCGAGGCCGATGCTCAGCGCCGGGAAGACGATGTGAAAGGAGACGGTGAACGCGAATTGCAGGCGGGCCAGATCGAGGGCCGAAAGTGCGGTGTCCATACCAGATGACCGAAGCTGACGATACCCGCCGGCGGGTGCCGGCGGACCCCGGCCGACAGGTGGCGGGGTTGGCTGGAGTATGTGCCGCGATGTTGCACCGCGAAATGCGCCAACTCGTCGCAGATGTCCAGTCCGCCGCGCGCGATTTCGGGATAAATCGTTGATTCGTATCAAGAAGGCCGTTCGCGGCGCGCGAGGCCGCGGCGCGGCGGTCTGACGCACGTGCGTCAATATGGCGCGTCGCGTCATCGGAACGGTTTCGCGCGTGCGCAAGCGGCGTGCCGGGCGCCCTCCGTGCGTCGCCCTGCGCGGCCGATCCGTTTCGACGCGTTAGCCGCGTAATGCGGGCGGCCGTGCGGCAGGCGGGGTCTGTCACATTGGTAACGTCGCGCAACATTCGCGCGTTCGCCGGTAATGGCTGCCGGATCGCGCGCGGCGTAGCGTTCGGGGTGTCGGGTTCGCATCGACGAACCGGTCTGCCGGAGAACGTGACGTGAATGGAATGAAGCTCGCGCTGGGCGCGGCGGCCGCGGTGGCGCTCGCGACGGGCGGCGTGGCGCATGCCGCCCGGGTCGGGGTCTACATCGGCCCCGGCTACCCGTATTACTACCCCGTCGTCCCCGCGCCGTATTACTACCCGCCGCCCGTCGTCGCGGTGCCCGTCGATCCCGGCCCGCCGCCCGAGTACGTCGAGAAGGGGCAGCCGCAGGACGATCGCGACGCGAACCTCTGGTACTACTGCGACGCGTCGAAGCATTACTACCCGTATGTGAAGACCTGCAAGTCGGGCTGGCGATCGGTGCCGGCGCGGCCGCAGTGACGGAGGCGCGACGATGAAATCCGCATTCAGATCCTGGCGCGTGCCGGCCGTACTGGCACTGGCCGGCCTCCTTGGCGCGTGCGCGTACCTGCCGACCGGGCCGAGCGTGATGGCGCTGCCCGGCACCGGCAAGTCGTTCGACCAGTTCCGCGCCGACGACGGAAGCTGCCGCCAGTACGCATTCGAGCAATCGGGCGGCGTGAGTGCCGGGCAGGCATCGACCGCGAGCGCGGTCGGCAGCGCGGCCGTCGGCACCGCGCTCGGCGCGGCGGCCGGCGCCGCGTTCAACGGCGGTACCGGTGCGGCCGTCGGCGCCGGTGCGGGGCTGCTCGCGGGCAGCGTCGTCGGCGCGGGCGCCGCGCAGGGCTCGGCCTACGACATCCAGCGCCGCTACGACTACGCGTACCTGCAATGCATGTATGCGACGGGCAACCGCGTGCCGGTGCCCGGCGGAATGAGCGGCGGTGGCGGCGGATATGGCGGGGGCGCGCCGCGCGCGGCGCCGCCGATGCCGCCGGCGGGTGTCCAGCCGCCGCCGCGGTATTGACGGGAGCGTTCGTCCGGCGCGTCGGCATGCGCTGCGTGAATTGCGTACACTCTGAGTTTCGTTTCGGCAGGGCCGGGCGCATCGGTTCCGGTCCGCGTTCACTCAGGGCACGAAGATGATCGATTTACGCAGCGATACCGTGACACGTCCGAGCCAGGCGATGCTGGCCGCGATGACTGCCGCCGAAGTCGGCGACGACGTATGGGGCGACGACCCGACCGTGCTGCGCCTGCAGGCGGTTTCGGCCGGGCGGACCGGCAAGGAAGCCGGCCTGTTCTTTCCGAGCGGCACGCAGAGCAACCTCGCCGCGCTGATGTCCCATTGCGAGCGCGGCGACGAGTACATCGTCGGCCAGCTCGCGCATACCTACAAGTACGAAGGCGGCGGCGCCGCCGTGCTGGGCAGCATCCAGCCGCAGCCGATCGAGAACGCGCCGGACGGCACGCTGCCGCTCGCGAAGATCGCCGCGGCGATCAAGCCGATCGACAATCACTTTGCCCGCACGCGCCTGCTCGCGCTCGAAAACACGATCGGCGGTCAGGTCCTGCCGGAAGCTTATGTGCAGGAAGCCGTCGCGTTCGCGCGCAGCCGCGGGCTGTCCACGCACCTCGACGGCGCACGCGTATGCAACGCGGCCGTCGCGTCGGGCCGTCCGATCGCGGAGCTGTGCGCACCGTTCGACAGCGTGTCGATCTGTTTTTCGAAAGGGCTCGGCGCACCGGTCGGCTCGGTGCTGGTCGGCAGCCGTGCGCTGATCGAGCGTGCGCAGCGCTGGCGCAAGGTGCTCGGCGGCGGGATGCGGCAGTCGGGCATTCTCGCGGCGGCGTGCCTGTATGCGCTCGACCACAACGTCGAGCGGCTCGCGGACGATCACGCGAACGCCGCGCATCTCGCGGATGGCCTCGCGCGCATCGAAGCCGTGAAGGTGCTGTCGCATGCGACGAACATGGTGTTCGCGCAATTCCCCGAAGCCGATTGTGCGCCGCTCGAGGCGTGGCTCAAGGCGCGCGGGATCCTCACGCAGATGCTGTACGCGTCGCGCTTCGTCACCCACTGCGACGTGTCGCGCGCGGACATCGACACGTTCCTCGGCGCGGTCGGCGCGTATTTCTCGCAGCGGCGCGCGTAACCGCCACGAGCCGGGCTCGTCATCGGCTCATGTCATTTCGGCAGCGGCGCGAGCAACCGGCGCGCTGCCTCGACGACCCGCGCGGACAGCGACGCCATCGTCGGCGACTGCACGGTCCACGCGTGCCAGTACAGCGTGACGTCGGTCGGATGCGCGGGTGCGAGATCGACGAGCCCCTGCGCGTCGAGCGGCGCGGTACCGATCAGCGGCTCCGGCACCATCGCGTAACCGAGCCCGTGCTGCACCGCCGCGAAGTGCGAATGGGTGCCCGGCACGTAGTGGCACGGGTACGCGCCTTCGGGCAATCCGAACTTCTCCTTCAGGAACGACGACTGCAGCGTGTCGCGCCGCGAATACGCGACGACGGGCGCCTTGCGCGCGCTCGCGCGGTTCAGCCCGCGCGGAAACCAGCGGACCGCGAACGCGGCGGCCGCGAGCAGCCGGTAGCGCATCGTGCCGAGCGGCGTCGCGATGCAGCCGCGCATCGGCTTCGGTTCGGTCGTCACGCAGCCGACCGCCATCCCGCTTTCGAGCAGCGCGAACGTGTGGTCCTGATCCTCGACGATCAGCTCGAACAGGATTCGCTCGCCCGCGAGCACGGAGGTCAGCGCGGGCAGGAACCACGTGCCGAGGCTGTCGGCGTTCAGCGCGATCGTCACCGAGATCGGCGATTCGCGCTCGGTCGCGAGCGTGCTTTGCAGGTCGGCCTGCAGCAGCGCGACGCGGCGCAGGTGCTGCAGCACGCGCTGCCCGGCCATCGTGGGGCGGCACGGGCGCGTGCGCAACACGAGCGGCGTGCCGAGGCTCGCCTCCAGCGCGCGGACCCGCTGCGTGACGGCGGATGCGGTCACGTGCAGGCGCACGGCCGCCTGCTCGAAGCTGCCCGTGTCGGCGACGGCCAGCAGCGCGGCGGCCTGCTTCGGATCGATCGTCAGCGACATGGTTCAGATGAAACGAGACAGATTGTGATGTTCAAAACGATGAAGCCCTGCTAGTCATGGCGTTGCGGCCGATTATGACGCGTGGCGATCAATTGTGAAATGGAACTCGGTCATGCCTTGGGACCAAACCGTGACCGATTCGGCATGTTGTGCCAGATGGTCTGGCGCAAGGTGCTCGCGCGGATTTCCCATTCGGCTTGCCCGCATGATCTCTTTGTCGATCTTGTTCGACAAGCGGCGCAGCGGGGCGCTGTATTTCAACGTGTCGGCGTGTTCGAGGTACGCGATCGCGCGCGTGGCGTCGCCGGTACCTGTTCGATGTCCAGGGAGAAACAGCCGCGCCGGCTCCGGCGAGTGCACGCGTGCACCCGAAAATTCGGGATCCGACGCTGGCCAAAGCGCGGAATGTGCGAAGACAGAATGCGCACTGCCGCGAGCAGTGCGCATCCCTCGGGTGTCGGCGATCAATAGGCCGCCACGTTTTCGGTATTCCGTCGTTCAACGGGCGTCCTGGATTTCGCCACTGCCGTGATAAACAACATGGCGGCGATTCCACTCGCAACCAGTGCCGGGTAAGCCGCCAGGATCTGGATCAATGAATACTTCCAGCTCAATGGGCGCCCGACGCCAAGCATTGCCGCATAGAACCACGAGACGGCGGAAATCACGCCCGCGAAAATGGCAACCATGCGCCGTTCGAAGGAAAGCTTCAGCAAGGATCCCGCCTTCTGCAATGCCGGGAGGACCGCGGAGTGCAAAGCGATACCGTTGAAGGTCAGCAACGCGACGATGCCAATCTTGGCCTGCAGCTTGGGATTGCCGAGATACCCGAGACCCTGAGTCCGCATATCGAACGCAATGATCGCGATGCCGGTGATCCAAAGCACCATCAGCGCCAACGTGACGGTGCGCTGCAGGCTGGGCAGGTGGACCTGGGCAAGATCGGTAGGCGCGTCAGAATCCAACAGTCGCCTGACCATGGCAATGTCACTGGTCAGCACGAGACCAATCGCGACACAGCAGGCTATGAGATGAACAAAGACGATTCCCATTCGTACGAATTCCATTTTCTGTCCTTTTTCGGCGCGTTGCGCAAAGTTGAGTTGTACCGTCGCAAATCTGGGTGAATCTTGGCGATACATTAGGAGTACGACGCAAATATAAAAATGCGACCGTGGATTCCACTATCAAGCTGGCTCCAGTTCGGCATGACATGAACAACTCGGCGAGCCCACTACGGCGCGTCGGGTCCCAACGGGCTGCATGTAGTCGAATCGATACCCATTGCGAGTTCGATCGCTTGATCAAGCCCGCACAGCGTGCAGGCTTGCAGTGTCGGATGGCTGGCCACCCAGGTATCCGGCATGTCGCGATTTGTAGAATGAAACGTCGCCCAACTGCCGGATGCTGCCGGACGACCCGCGAAATTTAAAACAGCAGGCCGCGACGAATCAACCCGACTTGTTACGAAATGCAAAGAGCGTAACGAGCGAGAAATCGGGTGGGAGAACGGTCCGACCCTTGCGCGAATTCCGCCATCTGGAGTATGCCGAATTGTTCTGACTTGGATTCGGACACTGATCGATGAGTCACTTCATTTTACATTTGATCGATAAATACTAAAGGGGTCGCAGTTCACAATGCACGTTGCGAAACTTTTATATGTTGAATAGAGAAATTTCGGACACTCAGAATAATATCGAGCATCGTTTTTTTCAGACGAAACGCCGCCAGCATCGGGCATTGATGCACCGGCGAGCACCTGAAAATCTGCGCGGTTTGCTGGGAGATCTCCCGTCTCTTCCTTCGCGTCGCGCCGTCTTGCTCGGTTGAGCGTCGGAACTACCGGTACCGGTGGAAATGAAGAAGCTGCTCGAGTCGAAACGACCAAAATCGGATGACCCGGATTTTTTGGAAAAAAACAGAACAAGAAATCGAAGTGGATTGTGCTGTCGATTGGAGGAAGATCACATACGACCGGCAGCAGGTAAAAATCGCAGACGTCAAAAATGCAAAATACTCTGATCGCCCGGAGTCAAGCCCGCGCTTTGTGAGTGTAAGGCAGCGCGCGCCGCCGTCCGGGCGCGGCGAATCGTCCCTCCGTGCGCCATTCGTCATCGGAATCGGTTGCGATGTGTGGGATGCCGGCAGCGCATGCATTTTGATCTACGCTATATGAATGCGCGAAACGCGGCAGGTGCGATGCCGGTTGTCCGGCGACGATGTCATCATGCCGACGTCGATGCCGGACGACGATGCGCAGCAGACGTAGCCGTGAGCTTCCGGATCATGCGGCGCGGCAGGCATACGGACGGGGCGGCACTCGTGCTCGCGCACACGCGCGTCGGTGACGCACGGCACGTGGGCCATACAACACCAACCTGAACAGGCGACGGAGCGACTTCGCGATGATCTTCCGGCAACTTTTCGACCCGCAATCGTCGACTTACACGTATCTGCTCGCCGACCGCACGTCGCGCGAAGCGCTGCTGATCGATCCGGTGTTCGAGCAGGTGCGCCGCGACGTGGCGCTGCTCGACGAGCTCGGGCTGCGGCTCGTCGCGACCGTCGACACGCATGTGCACGCCGATCACGTGACGGGCGCGTGGCTGCTGAAGCAGCGCACGGGCAGCACGATCGCGATCTCGGCCGCGAGCGGCGCGCAGGGCGCCGACCGCTACCTGAACGACGGCGACCGCTGCGCATTCGGCTCGCGCTACCTGACCGTGCGCGCGACGCCCGGCCACACGAGCGGCTGCATCAGCCTCGTGCTCGACGACGAATCGATGGCGTTCACCGGCGATTGCCTGCTGATCCGCGGCACGGGCCGCACCGACTTCCAGCAGGGCGACCCGCGCGCGCTGTATCGCGCGGTGCACGGGCGGCTCTTCACGTTACCCGCCGCGTGCCTGCTGTATCCCGCGCACGACTATCGCGGGCTCACGGTGACGAGCGTCGGCGAGGAGCGGCGCTTCAATCCACGCCTCGGCGGCGATCTCAGCGAAGACGATTTCGCCGGCTACATGCGCAACCTCGGGCTCGCGCACCCGCGCCAGATCGACGTCGCGGTGCCGGCGAACCTGCAGTGCGGCGTCGCCGCGAACGCGCCCGATGCGCAGGCGGGGCCCGACTGGGCGCCGCTCGTCTATACGTTCGCCGGCTTCTGGGAAATCGATCCGCAGTGGCTCGAGGATCATCTGTCGGCGGTGCAGGTCGTCGACGTGCGCGAGCCTGACGAATTCACGGGCCCGCTCGGCCACCTGCCCGGCGCGGCGCCGATTCCGCTCGGCGAGTTGGCCGCGCGCACCGGCGAGATCGCGCGCGACCGGCCGGTCGTGACCGTGTGCCGGGCCGGCGGGCGGTCCGCGCAGGCGAACGTGATCCTGCAGAAAGCCGGCTTCGATGCGGTCGCGAATCTCGGCGGCGGGATGCTGCGCTGGCGCGCCGAAGGGCGCGTCGTGATGGACGGCCGGTCGTAGCGTCCCGAGGCCGCGCAAAAAAATTTCCGGACCGATGTCGAAACGGCCGGGCGCCGTTCGTCGTCAAGGTATCCGAGATCATGTGGCGCCGCATGACGCGGCGCCGAAACCCTGAGAGACCACGCGATGATGCCGACGCTTTACGCCCATCCCTTTTCGTCCTACTGCCAGAAAGTGCTGACCGCGCTGTACGAGAACGGCACGCCGTTCGAGTATCGCGTGCTCGCGCACGACGATCCGAAGCCGATGCAGGAACTGACCGCGCTGTGGCCGCTGAAGCGGTTTCCGGTGCTCGTCGATGCGGGCCGTACCGTGGTCGAGGCGTCGATCATTATCGAGTATCTCGGCCTCAACCATCCGGGCCCGGTGCGCCTGCTGCCCGACGATCCGCACGCGGCGCTCGAGGTGCGGATGATGGATCGCTTCTTCGACAACTACGTGTCGACGCCGCAGCAGAAGGTCGTGCACGACGCGCTGCGGCCGGAAGCCGAGCGCGATGCGCGCGGCGTTGCCGATGCGCGCGCGATGCTCGATACGTCGTATGCGTGGCTGGACCAGAAGATGGCCGATCGCGAATGGGCAGCCGGCGAGCGCTTCAGCCTCGCCGATTGCGGCGCGGCACCGTTCCTGTTCTACGCGGACTGGACGCACCGGATCGATCCGTCGTTCGCGAACGTGCTCGCGTACCGCAAGCGTCTGCTAGCGCGGCCGTCGTTCGCGCGAGCGGTCGACGAGGCGCGGCCGTTTCGCTCGTTCTTTCCGCTCGGCGCGCCCGATCGAGATTGATTTGCGCAACCGTCGCGCGGCGCGCGGCCGCCGCGCATGGCCGGCAGCGCGTGCCGGGGCGACGGAAAGAAAGCAGCGGGAGCATCGCGGCGCGTGCCCGTCACATCGTGTGCGTAGCCGACTGCGCGAGCGTCAGCAGTTCGTCGAACTGCGTGATCAACTCGAAGCACAGCAGGAACGCGAGCGTGTAGGCCGGCGCAGGGAAGCGCCGGATCATCGCCAGCACCTGCGGCGCGAAGCGCGACCGGATCGCGTCGCGCGTCAGCAGCCACGCGATCGCGATGCCGATCGCGGCGCCCGCGATCAGGTCGGTCGGGTAGTGAAAGCCGAGATACGCGCGCGGCAGGCAGATGAATACGACGGAATACAGCAGCGCGAGCACGCCGACGCGGCGCGCGATGATGAAGATGCCGGTCGCGATCGCCATCCACAGCATCGCGTGATCGCTCGGAAACGAACTCCACGTCTGCAGCGTTGCCGCGCGCAGTCCGGCCGACGGAAAGTGCAGGTGCAGGTCGGGGTTGTAGATCGGCCGTACGCGGAACGGCAGCACCTGCGCGAGCAGCCGGCCGAATGCGAGCGCGATGAGCCCGCTCGCGACCGTCGCGATAACCAGCTCGCGTTGCCGCTCGCGGTCCGGGCCCGGCTGGAACCAGAGCCAGCACAGCACGGGGATGAGCACGAAGCCCTTGAACGTGTACAGGCCGGCGACCACGCGGATCACGTGATTCATCAGCGGGCCGAACGTCATGTGGGTGAGGAAGAGCTGGATCGTGGTGTCGAAATTGTTCATGTTCTGTGCCCCCTCGGACGCGCAACGCATGACGTGCGGCCGGCAGGATCTGGAAGCGCGCTCGCACTGGAGCGCAACGGGGGGCAAGTATGTCACCCGTTATTTCGAAGAAAATGCGAAAAAATACCGGGAATCCCCTGATAAAACGGGGCTGTGTGGTGGGGCCGGATGGGAGAGCGCCGGGCGGCGGGGCAGAATCGAATCGTCCGACGTTTGTGCGTCGATGCACACGGTCGCCGGAAAAATATTTGGTTGAACTGGACAATTCCGCAGGCCGGTGCGGACCTTGCGCCGGATGAACGAATGCGGGTTATGCCCGGTGCGAATCTGTCAGGCCGCGCACCGCGATGCATGCGCCGGTCGAAAATAAAAGAAAAGGCGGGCAAGCCCGGTGGGCCTGTCCGCCTCGTCCGACCGACGCGCTTGCGCGGTTCGTCGCGATGATGCGCGAGGCCTTGCGGGGCGCGTCGAAGGGCGCGACGTCCGACGCAGGAGAAGACGGAAGCGCCGGATGGCGGCTGAGCCGTCAGCCGCGCCGGATCCCTTCGGGCAGCGCGCTGATGCGGCGCACCTCGGGCGAGTCGAGCCATGCGCGCGACGTGGCGCAGTCGGCGAACATGTCGGTCGCATCCTCGCCCCAGAACAGGTCGCCGTCGAGTTCGAAGGTTGGCACGCCGAATACGCCATGCGCGATCGCGTGGTCGGTGTTTGCGCGCAACGCGTCCTTCACCGGCTGTGCTTCGACGGCCGTCACGCCTTCCGGAAATCCGACG